>NZ_LIQQ01000290.1 GCF_001418565.1 Streptomyces graminilatus
TCAACGACTGGTCCGCCCGCGACCTCCAATCCGCCGAGATGAAGGTGGGGTTGGGCCCCTGCAAGGGCAAGGACACCGCCGCCACCCTCGGCCCGTACCTGGTCACCGCCGACGAGCTGGAGCCGTACCGGGACACCGACGGTTTCCTGCGGCTGGCGCTGACCGCCTCCGTCAACGGCGAGGTGATCGGCGAGGATCTGCTGTCCAACATGAGCTGGACCTTCGAGGAGATGGTCGCCTACGCCTCGCGCGGCACGTACGTCCGTCCCGGCGACGTCCTCGGCTCCGGCACCTGTGGCAACGGCGGCTGCCTGGCCGAGCTGTGGGGCGTACGCGGCCGGCAGGATCCGCCGCCGCTGAAGCCCGGCGACACCGTCACCCTGACCGTCGAGGGGATCGGCACCGTGTCCAACGCCGTGGTGCCCGGCGCCGGAACGGTACCGGTCCCCCGGGCCCGCAAGCGCCCCAGCCCACGGCCGCGCCCGTGAACCGCGAGGCCGTGAACAGGCTGGACGGCAAGGTCGTCGTCGTCACCGGAGCCGCGCGCGGGCAGGGCGCGGCGGAGGTCGAGGCGCTGACCCGGGCGGGGGCGGTGGTGGTCGCCACCGATGTGACCGAGGCTGCGGGCTGTCTGCGGCTGGACGTCACCGAGGCGGAAGAGTGGGCGGCGCTCGCGGAAGCACTGCGCTGCCAGTACGGAGAGGTCCACGGCCTGGTCAACAACGCCGGGATCACCTGGCGCGCCCGGCTCCACGAGGTCACGTCCGAGGACTTCGCCCGGGTCCACGCGGTCAACGTCACCGGCCCGCTGCTGGGCATCCAGCACCTGGCGCCGTTGATGCCACCGGGCTCGTCAATCGTCAACGTCGGCTCGGCCGCCGCGCTCACCGGGCACTACCCGGTCGCGTACACGGCCAGTAAATGGGCGCTGCGCGGCCTGTCGAAGACGGCCTGTGTCGAGCTGGGGCCGATGGGCATCCGCGTGAACACCGTCCATCCCGGCTTCATCGAGACCGAGATGACCGCCTCCGCCGCGCCCGCCTTCCGCGAGGCGAACATCCGCGAGACGCCGCTGGCCCGTACCGGCACGGTCGACGAGGTCACCCCGCTGGTGGTCTTTCTCCTCTCCGACGGCGCGTCCTTCATCACCGGCGCCGAGATCCCCGTCGACGGCGGCTTCACCGCACACGGCGGCGTCAAGTCCATCTCGGACGCCCTGCGGTAGCCCTCTCACTGCCCTCTCATCGCCTTCTGATTGCCCTCTCACTGCCCTCTGACTGCCCGTGTCACAACCGAGACCATCACGGCGGCCACTTCCACGAAGCTCCCCCCGAGGACGGTAACGGGCAGGGGCGGCGGGGGCGTCGATCAGGACCGCGACAATTCGGCCAGCCGGTCGCCGAGCACCGGCGCGATCGCCTCCGCGTACGCGTCGGAGATGTGGCTCTCGTCCCGGTGGACGACCGTGTTGCCCACCAGCACCGGGCAGTAGCCGTTGGCCGCGAAATGGCCGGTCCGGCGCGTTTGCTACGCTCGCGGCGCGTCCCCTGGGGGAAGTCCGGTGAGAATCCGGCGCTGACCCGCAACGGTATGCACGCCTCCCGTCATCGGCTTTCCGGCCGGTGGTTCGGCGTGCGAGCCCGATTACCCAAGGTGCGCGTGCCCATTGACCGCTCGCCGTGGACTGCGAGCCGGAGGCGAAGGATCGCCGACGTGCGCCGAATACCCGTACTGCCGTTGGCAGTTGGGCTGATACTGCTTCTCTTCCTCTCCTTGCTGTGCGGGGTCGGGCTCGGCGCGTCCGGGATCGGCTGGGGGCAGGTGTTCCGGTTCCTGTGGGCCGGGGTCACCGGAGGCGCCATCCACGCCGAGGACGTCGCCTCGTACACCATCGTCTGGGAACTGCGGCTGCCCCGCGTGGTGCTCGCCGCCGTGGCCGGGGCGGGGCTCGCGGCCGTCGGGGTGGCCGTGCAGGCCATGGTGCGCAACGCGCTCGCCGATCCGTTCGTACTGGGGATCTCGTCCGGTGCGGCCGTGGGAGCCAACGCCGTGATTCTGCTGGGGGCGTTCGCCGGGCTCGGGGTGTGGGCGCTGTCCATCTCCGCCTTCGCCTCCGCGCTCGCCGCCATGGCACTCGTGTACGCCGTCGCCAGGTCCGCCGCTCATGGGCTCACTCCGCTGCGGCTGATCCTCACCGGGACCGCGCTGGCGTACGGCTTCGAGGCGGTGACCACCGTGATGGTGTTCGGGGCCGCCCGGGGCGAGGCGGCCAGGTCGGCGATGATGTGGCTGCTGGGGTCGCTGGGCGGGGCCACTTGGGCGCAGGTGCCGATCGCCGCCGTGACCGTCCTCGCCGGGTGGGCGTGGCTCGCCCGGCGCGCCGAGTCGCTCAACGCGCTCGCCATGGGGGACGAGACCGCAGCCGCCCTCGGGGTCCAACCGGCCAGGCTGAGGCGGGAGTTGTTCCTCGTCACGGCCGCCGTGACCGGCACCGTCGTGGCCGTCAGCGGGGCCATCGGCTTCGTCGGGCTCATGGTCCCGCATGTCGTACGGATGCTCGTGGGCGCCGATCACCGGCGGGTGCTGGCGGTCGCGCCGGTCGTCGGGGCCGTACTGCTGGTGTGGGCCGACGTTTTGTCCCGGGTGCTCCTCACACCGGCCGAGCTGCCCGTCGGGGTGATCACCGCCGTGGTCGGCGTACCGGCGTTCCTGCTGCTGATGCGGCGCGGCGGCTACGCGTTCGGGGGGCGGTGAGGGCATGCGGCTCGATGTGGAGGGTGTGTCGGTCGACGCGGGGGCGCGTCGGCTCGTCGAGGACATCACGTTGCGGGTGGACAGCGGAGCCTTCGTGGGGCTCGTCGGGCCCAACGGCAGCGGGAAGTCCACCCTGTTGCGGTGCGTGTACCGGGCGCTGCGGCCGGCAGAGGGCGCGGTGCTGCTGGACGGCGCCGACGTCCACGGCATGGAACCCCAGGGCGCCGCCCGGGTGCTCGCCGCGCTGCCCCAGGAGTCGTCCGCCGAGTTCGACTTCACCGTCGCCGAGGTGGTCGCGATGGGCAGGCTGCCCCACGTCGGGCGGACGGCGGCCGGGGACCGGGACATCTGCGCCGCCGCGATGGAACGAACCGGCGTAACGCATCTCTCCGACCGCGGGTTCCTCGCCCTATCCGGCGGCGAGAAGCAACGCGTGCTCATCGCAAGGGCGTTGGCGCAGCAGCCTCGCGTCCTCGTCCTCGACGAACCCACCAACCACCTGGACATCGCGCACCAGTTGGACGTCCTGTCCCTGGTCCGCTCCAGTGGCCTGACCGCACTGGCGGCCCTGCACGACCTCAACCTCGCCGCCGCGCACTGCGATCTGCTGTACGTGATCGCCGGGGGCCGGGTCGTCGCGTCGGGGGCGCCGCACGACGTACTCCAACCCGACTTGCTGGCCGCGGTGTTCGGAGTACTGGCCCACCCCGTACGGCACCCGGAGACGGGCGCCACGCAGTTGCTCTTCGACCTGCTTCCCAAGCACTCCCCCCAAGGCACTCCCCTCTAAGGACCCACCCCCATGCGCAAGCCAGTCGTGGCCACTGCTCTCCTGTCCCTCGCCTCCCTCCTCGCCACAGGATGCGGCGCGACCGTCGAGAAGCCCTCGGCGAAGACATCCGCGCAGGCCTCCTCCTCCGCCGTCACGCTCACCAACTGCGGTCAGAAGGTGACGTACGACAAGGTTCCCGAGCGGGTCGTCACGAACGACGTCGGGATCACCGAGCTGATGTTCGCGCTCGGTCTGGAGAACCGGATGGCCGGGTTCGCGATGCCCGACGACAAGGGTGATCTGACCGGCGTGCCCTGGAAGGACGGCTACGACAAGGTGAAGTGGCTGTCCAAGCAGCAGCTCACCAAGGAGAACGTCCTCGATGCCCGGGGCGACCTGGTCTTCGCCGGCTGGAACTACGGCTTCCGTGACGACAACGGCTTCACCCCGGACGCGCTGAAGAAGCTCGGCATCCCCTCGTACGTCCTCACCGAGTCCTGCCGCAACGGCCGTACGAAGACCTCGCGCGGCATCATGCCGCCCCTGGACGCCCTCTACACCGACCTCACCAACCTCGGAAAGCTCTTCGGTGTCGAGCAGCGGGCGGCCACCCTGGTCGCGGGCTTCAAGAAGCAGGTCGCCGCGGTGGCGGCGAAGGCTCCGACCGGGAACGCGCGTCCGAAGGTGTTCCTCTACGACAGCGGCACGGACTCCCCGTTCACCTCCGGTCGGTACGCCGCTCCCGAGGAGGTCATCAGCAAGGCCGGCGGCGTCAACATCATGAACGACCTCGACGACTCGTGGACGACGGTGGGCTGGGAGTCGGTGATCGAACGCAACCCTGACGTCGTCGTCATCTGCAACTACGGGGACGTGAGCGCGGACCAGAAGCGCAAGTTCCTGCTGTCGTACGCCCCGTTGAGAAACGTGTCCGCCGTCAAGCACAAGCGGATCTTCGTCCTCGACTACGTCGACCTGGTCGAAAGCCCGCGCAATCCGTCGGCGATAGCCCGGCTCGGGGCCTACCTCCGCTCGGCGGTGGACACCAGGCCCGCCTCATAGGCGGTGATCACGAGCTGGACGCGGTCACGGGCGTCCAGCTTGGCGAGGAGACGGGTGATGTAGGTCTTCGCCGTCGCCACGCTGATGTACAGCTCGGCTGCGATCTCCGTGTTGGACAGACCTCTGCCGACCAGCGTCAGCACCTCGCGCTCACGGTCGGTGATTGCCTTCAACTCCTGCTGCTGAAGGTGCTGTTGGGGGTTGGCGACGAAATCGTGGATCAGGCGGCGGGTCACACTGGGGGCGATCAGCGCGTCCCCGGCGGCCACGATCCGGATCGCCGCGAGGATGTCGTCCAGGGCCATGTCCTTGACGAGGAATCCGGACGCGCCGGCGCGCAGTGCCCCGTACACGTGATCGTCGTCGTCGAAGGTGGTGAGGACGACGATCCGGGTGTTCTCCGTCCCTGTCCCCCGGGTGATGCGGCGGGTCGCCTCGATGCCGTCCGTGCCCGGCATGCGCAGGTCCATCACCACGACGTCCGGGGCGAGTTCGTCCACGAGGGCGACGGCCTCCTCCCCGTCGGCGGCCTCGCCCACCACCTCGATGTCCGGCAGGTCGGCGATGACCACGCTCAATGCCGTACGGATCAACTGCTGGTCGTCGACGAGGAGAACCCGGATGCTCATCGGCCCGCCGCCTGAAGCGTGACGGTAAGGGGGACGGGCAGTTGGGCGGCCACCCGGAAGCCGCCCTCCGGGCGAGGCCCGGCCGTGAACTCCCCGTCCAGCAGGGCGACTCGCTCACGCATCCCGGCCAGCCCGAACCCGGTGTCGGTGGCGCTGCCGTGGCCCCGCCCGTCGTCGGTGACCTCGATGGCGAGGGCATCGGCGGCCCGGTAGTCAAGGGTGACCCGGCAAGCTCGGGCATCGGCGTGGCGTACGACGTTGGTCACCGACTCCTGCACGATGCGGAACGCCGACAGGTCGACGTCCGGGGGCAGTTCGCGGCGCTCCCCCGCCCAGTGCACATGTACGCGCACACCGGCGGCGCTCGTCACGGCGGCGAGCCGCTCGACCTCCGCCAACCCGGCTGCCACGGCTGCCTGTTGACCGCCGCCTGCTTCCTGGTCTGCGTGCCGTAGCACGACGAGCATGCGGCGCAGGCCGGCCAGGGTCTCCCGGCCCTCGTGCTCCACCGCCGACATCGCCTCCCGTGCGGCTTCGGGGCGGGTCGCCGCCACCCGGGCCGCCGCGCCGGCTTGGAGGGCAATGATGCCGATGCTGTGGGCGACCGTGTCGTGCATCTCCCTCGCGATGCGCAGTCGTTCGGCGGTGACGGCCTGCTGGGCTTTGCGGGCGGCGAGCTGTTCGGCGTGCGCACGGCTGCGGTTGGCCGCGTCGCCGAGCAGCCAGGAGATCAACGTCACGAGGGCGACGGCCAGTTCGGCCGAGGTGCCGACGCTCCAGCCCGCTCCGATCCGTACGGCCAGATAGCCCACGAGCAGCGCGAGCGAGAGCGAGACCGCGATGGCTCCGGTGCGGCGGGGGCGGCCGGCGGCAATGAAGTACACAGCGGTCTGTACGGCCAGGAACTGGGCCATCGGGATCTCCGTCACGGCCAGGTTCATCGTCTCGATGACAGCCGCCACCAGCAACAGGCCCACGGCCGTCAGCGGGCGCCGGGACAGGTAGAAGGCGGCGGTGAATACCAGGGCGGAGGCCACTACCAGGCACATCAGACCGTCCCACCGGTAGAGCTGGATGGCCGGACCCTGATCGGGCTCGTACTCGCCGGGCAGCCGAACACGCGTGAGGTAGGTGAACGCGGTGGCCGCGCACCAGGCGAACGCCGTCCAGGCGCCCGGCGGGACGCGTTTGAGTGTGGGCGGCGAGGGAGTGGCGGGCATGTACCGATCGTAGGCGGGCCGTTGGGAGCAGGCATCGGCCCGCAGACGTACAACCTGGGTCGACAGTCGGGAGGGTGGAGTGACGGCTGCGGTCCGATGCCCGGACAGGGTCGTGGACGAGACGGTGTTGTCGTGATCGAAGTCGAAGAACTGACGAAGCGTTACGGGACGACGACCGCCGTCGACCATCTCTCCTTCACCGTCCGTCCGGGGTACGTCACGGGCTTCCTCGGCCCGAACGGCGCCGGCAAGTCCACGACCCTGCGGCTGGTGCTCGGGCTGAACACACCCACCAGTGGTGCCGTCACCGTCGACGGCCGGCCGTTCGCCGGCCGCGCCCGCGGTCTGCGGCACATCGGCGCGCTGCTGGACGCCCACGACGTGCACGGCGGGCGCACGCCCCGCGCCCAGCTGACCGCGCTCGCCGTCAGCAACGGACTGCCCCGGCGGCGGGTGACCGAGGTGCTGTCCGAAGTGGGCCTGTCGGAGTCGGCGGGACGCCGGATCGGCGGATTCTCGCTGGGGATGAAACAGCGCCTGGGCATAGCGGCGGCACTGCTCGGCGATCCACCCGTGCTGCTCTTCGACGAACCGCTCAACGGGCTTGATCCGGAGGGGGTGTTGTGGGTGCGCCGACTGTTCCGGCGACTGGCCGGCGAAGGTCGCACGGTGCTGGTGTCCAGCCACCTGATGCGGGAGATGGAGCAGACCGCCGACGACCTGGTCGTCATCGGCCGCGGCACGCTGATCGCGGCGGAGAGCCTCACGGACTTCGCGGCCCGCGCGACGGGACTCCACGTATCCGTCCGCACCCCCGATGCCGAAGTCCTCCCGTCGCTGCTCACGGGCGCGGGCGCGGCGGTACGGGCGGAGCCGGACGGCTCGTACACCGTGACCGGCCTGCACAGCGAGCGCATCGGTGAGCTGGCCTTCGCCCACGGTGTGCGGCTGCACGAGCTCAGCCCACGGTCGGCCTCCCTGGAGGAAGCGTTCATGAAACTCACCGCCGACAGCGTCGAATTCTCCGCAGGAGCCACCCGATGAGCACCACCGACACCGACACTTCCGCAGCCGGGCCCGAGCGCCTGCTGTACCGGCCCCCGCCCGCTGCCCCCGCCCGCTTCCGGCAACTGCTCGCCGCAGAGTGGATCAAGATCTGGTCACTGCGCTCCACCTACTGGGCGCTCGGAATCAGCGCCCTCGCGATCATCGCCCTCAACGCCAACTCCGCCCGCGTCCACTTCGCCGACTATCGCGACATGCCGCCCATGGTGCGGGATGCCAACGCCGCGTTGGCCCTGCGGGACGCCTTCACCTCCGGCGCCGCCATGATGCTGATTCTCGCGGCGGCGAGCATCGGCGCGATCACGATCGTCGGCGAGTACGGGACGGGCCTGATCCGTACGACGTTCGCGGCCGTACCCGCCCGCCGAGCGCTGATGGCGGCGAAGGTGACGGTGGTGACGGCAGTCCTGACGGTGTACGGAGCGTTCACCGCCGGGGTCTCCTTCGCGGCCACGCAGGCCGTCCTGTCCGGCCGGAACGCGGACGTGGCACTCTCCTACCCGGGCGCCTGGCGAGTGGTCGTCGCGTCGGCCCTGCTGGCCCCGGTCTGCGCGCTGGCCGGCATGGGCCTGGGCGCGGTGATCCGGCACAGCGCGACGACGATGGTGGCCATCACCGGGGTACTGCTGCTCCTGCCCGCCTTCATCACCGACCGCTACCGCTGGACGGCCGCCGTTCGGGACGCGCTGCCCTACAACGCCTGGACCCGGCTGGTGGACGCGTCGTACGGGCACAACCCGCACGTCATCTACCCGCGCTTCTATCCGGAGACGGTGACAGGAAGCTGGGTCGCGTTCGGGGCATGGGCGGTGCTGGCCGGGGTCGTGGCAGTGCTGGTCGTAGACCGGCGAGACGTCTGAGGAGCAGTCTCCTCGCCCCCGCCCCATGGACTCGAAGGCGACGGCACCAGCAACGACGTGGGCATCGCGTGGACACCGGACGGCACCCCGATCGTCCTGGCCGTCCAGACGACGAAGCCCGACCGGGACGCCACCGCCGACCATCCCCTGGTGGCGGAGACGGCACGGATACCGGGCGAAGCACTGGGCTAAACCCCCTCCCCCGCCCAAGCGC
>NZ_LIQQ01000291.1 GCF_001418565.1 Streptomyces graminilatus
GCCAGGTGCAGGGCGGTGGTGCGGCGCGCGGTGGGCCCGGTCTGCGGGTCGGTGAGTGCGGTGCGCAGTTCGGTGTCGGTGACGGTGGGGACGACGAGTTGGTAGTCGGCCAGGACGCCGTCGTCGATGGCGTCGGCGTGGGAGTAGGTGTGCAGGCGGGGGCCGAAGACCTTCGGCTGATCCATGGTCGCCAGCAGGGACGGGTCGTCCCAGGCGGGAGCGGTGGCGGTGGTGCGTTTGGGCTGCGGCCTGGTGGTAGGCGGCTCGGTCAGGCGGGGGGCTTCCCACACGTACGGGGTGGCGGTGAGGTAGAGGCGGCGCTCGGCAGGGACGCGCTCGTTGTCGTGGAGCGCCGTCCAGTTCTTTTCCCAGGTGCCGGCCGTGGCGTGGGCTTCGTCCACGATCAGCAGGCCGAAGACGGGGGCGGGGAAGACCGTGGAGTGCTGGGCCTCTTCGATCTTGGACAGCGAGTCGTAGGTGAAGAACACGGTCGCTTTGGGGTGCCGGGCGAGCCAGTAGGCCAGGTACTCCCCCGCGTTGGCCGAGCCGACCCCGGCCTCGGCCAGGAGCGGATGGGACTCGGCACGCAGCGAGGAGACAGTGATCATCGGCTCACGGCGGCCGTCCGCGCGGGCAGCCGCCGCCCACTGCGCGACCAGGTCCAGGCTGGGTACCGCCACCCCCAGATGGCGCACGCCGAGTTCCTCGGCGACACGCAAGGCGAAGAGAGTCTTGCCGGTACCGCAGGCCGAGACGACGTGCCCGCGGGTACGCGGGCGACTCAAGTGACGGACCGCACTGGTGAGGCCCTCCCGCTGGTCCGTGCGCAGGACCAGACGACCGGTGTGTCCTGTGGCGGTGGGGCTGGCGGTCATCGCACGGTTCCTCGGCATATGTGAGGGGCTGGCTCGTGTACATTCTCGCGCACGGCGAGGGTGCGACGCGGTATCTCTGTCCTGGCAGGGGCGTCTCCTGCCAGGCCGAAGACGGACGTGGCCTCGTGGTAGGAACGCAAAAGAGGCCCGGATCGTGTCGATCCGGGCCTTCGCGATCAGTAGCGGGGACAGGATTTGAACCTGCGACCTCTGGGTTATGAGCCCAGCGAGCTACCGAGCTGCTCCACCCCGCGCCGTTGTGTTCCCCACCGTACGCCATCACAGCGGGCGCCGAAGACCACCCTTCCGGCGCGGAGCTCTATGCGGCGAAGCCTACGTTGGTGACGTACTCGTACTGGCCCCACTGCGAGCCGAGGTCGATGATCGTGTCCTGCCAGGCCGCGTCGAGGCCCTGGCGGTCGCCGGCCGCCCAGGAACCGACGATACGGTCCCAGCGGCGCACGTTCATCGTCCGGTACTCCACCACCCGCCGCAGCGGCTGCGGCACCTGGGACTGGTCGAGCGGGTGGATTTCCACTCTCGTACCGCGTCCGTCGCGGCTCAGGCGCTTGAGGAGATGACGGGCGACGTTGTGGCGGCGCACCGTGCGGTACGCCTGGTCGATCCGTTCCAGGTTGGCCCTGGAAGGGCGGCGCCTGCCCTCCAGCCAGGTCTTCAGTGTCCGGGGGGTCACCGTGAGTCCGGCGTCCCGCGCGGCCTTCAGGGTCTGGGCCGATTTCGTCAGGTAGTGCAGACGCGCCATCCAACCACGCTGGACGGTCACGGGAGTCACGATGCCACCCGCCAGTTCGTCGAGCTTGCGCGCGACGGCGTCGCTGCCCTTGATGCCCCGGGCGCCGAACCTCCCGAAGTCGATGTTCCTCTCCGGCACTACTCCTCCTCGCCTGCAATGGCGGTGTACTCGCCGGCGTCGGTTCCGGCGGTGTACGTGTCCTTCACCTTGACCTCCGTAACACCGCGGCCCTCGGCGAAGACACGGCGCCAGTCACCGATGACGTGGAGTTCGTCGGTGCCCATCGCCCGGACTACAGCCAGGCCCTCGTCATGGGCCCTGAGTGCCTTGAGCCACAGGTTGGCGAAGGCCTGGCTGCGGATGAGGTGCATCCAGTCCGGCCGGTAGAGCTCCCGGTTGTAGTTCGACTCCCCCATCGTGGAGACGAACTTCGAGTACATCGCTTTCACGTATTCCAGCGTCACCGTATCGCCCTGCTCGATCGCCGTGTCGCGGGCGTCCTTCAGCGCGATGCGGAACTTCTCCAGCAGGTTCTCCGTGGCTCCGGAGGTGTACGACTCGTGGATCTGCGGAGGCGCGCACAGTTGGTGCTTCGGACCGGACAGGCGCAGCAGGAGGCGGAGCGTCGGTTCGGTGACCCACAGGGGGCCGGGTTCGTCTCTTTGGCCGATCGGGTGGGGCAGCACCGCTTCGTGGTCCCACTCGGGCGGGGTGATCAGGTGGACTCCTGAGCGGCGGCGGTCGTGGGCCAGGCCGGTGGAGTGCTCGAGCTGGCCCAGGGGGAGGTGGGTTTTGAGGGCGGAGAGGTAGGCGCCGTTGATGTCGAGCGCGGTCACCTCGTGTCGGCCGGGCGGGAGTTCACGGCGGGTCCATTTGGGGCGGGCTTCCCAGATCTGGTCGGCGCCGCGCGCGGTCTGTTTCTTGAGGATGTCGGGGATCCAGGGGTGCGCGATCACGTCGTAGCGGGCGCCCTTGCGGGTGGCGTCCAGCAGTCGCATCGCGTCCGGGATCGCCTTCTTCAACAGCGCCGCCGTTGCTGCGTCGGCGTCACCCTGGTGCTCGGTGAGCGTGTCCCGCACGGCCTCATGGATCAGGTCGACCGGGCCGGACGGCTCCTGGAAGGCGCGCCGGGCCGGTGGCGTGGAGCGCACAGGGTGGCTGCCGCGTGAGGTGTGTGACGCGTGCCGGTCCGGCTGCGAGGGGTTCGGGGGCTGTGGTGTTGCGGGTTCGGGTTGCGGCCGGGTGTCCAGGGCTCCGGTGGCGGTGGGCCGACAGTCGGCCGGGGCCAGATGTTGAGCGAACCCCGCCACGCGTTGTGCGGCCGGATGGCCGCACAACACACAGGGCTCGGGTACGACGAGCGGCTCTACGTCGTCCCCGTCCTCGTCCTGCCCGGGATCCGGCGAAGAGGAGGGAGTGACGGTCGCGGCCGTGTCTGACGCGAGGGGCTGCTCCGCAGCCAGCGCCGCCTCGGTCCCGGTGGCGGTCCCGGCGGCGGTCTCGGTTGCGAGCTTGGTGTTCAGTCCGTCCAGCAGGTACGCGTACTTGGTGCGGATCTCGCCGGCCGGGTCGCGGCCGTTTTCCCAGCCGCTGAGGGTGGACGGGCTCACGCCGAGCGCGCGTGCCACCTGCGCCTTGGACAGCCGGGCCCGCTCCCGCAGCTCGCGGCGCACCTGGCAGGGCGGGAGTTCGGCTTCCGGGCCGACGGCGTCAAGCAGCGAATCGATCGCGTCGAAGTCGCTCACCGGCTCGCCCCCTTCGCTTCGGTCCGGGCGGAACGGCGCCTGTCGGTGGGCAGCGCCTCGCACGCTCTGGTCGGACCCGCCAGCAGGTCCAGCACGCCGATGCCATAGTGCTCGGCCAGGACATCGACGTCCCGCAAGCTCCAGGAAACAACTCCCGCCTGTCGACGCGACACCTGTGTCTGCGTCAGCCCCAGCACCCCCGCAACCGACCGCTGCGACTCACCCGTCACCTGCATCAACGCAGCCACCGTCAGCCGCAACAACTCCTCCAAGCCCAATCCCATACCGCCATACTATTCGCATCCATGCAACTCCCGCATATAAATCAGTCTTCTGTCATCGATAATGCGGTAAAGCTTTCAATATCTCGCCAGGAGCTTGAAGATTCCTTCACCTGGCACGACTCCCCCACAACACGAAGGCCACCGTCCGAAGCACCCACGCCCCGCCCCCGCGACGGGATCAGACGGTGAGGACCAGCTTGCCCTGGAGGTGACCGGCGTCGAGGAGGCGGTGTGCGTCGGTGACGCGCTCGAAAGGGAACGTCTCCTGCGCATGGACCCGGAGCTTGCCCTGTTCGACGAGTTCGACCAGACCTCGCAGGGCGACCGGATCGGGGTCGACCGCGATGCCGCTGAAGCGCATGCCGACCGCCTTGTACCTGGCAGCGAGCGCCGCGTTCTCCTCGGCAGCCGCCGTCACCAGGTGACCGCCCGGGCGCAGCACTTCGAGTGAGCGTTCGGCGGTGTCGCCGCCGATCGTGTCGAGCACGACGTCGACGTCGCGGACCGCCTCCGTGAAGTCGACCGTCGTGTAGTCGATCACCTGTCCGCGCCGAGTTCCTCGACGAACCTCCGTTTGCTCCCGCCGGCCGCGGCGATCACGTGCGCGCCGAGCGCCTTCGCGATCTGGACCGCGATGTGGCCGACCCCGTCGCCACCGCCATGGATCAGGACGGGACTTCGGCCGCCGTCCCTCGTAGCAGCCCGCCGGAGCGACGGCGGGCGACAGACGGCGGGCGACAGAGGCAAAGGGAGCCACTCATTCCGATGGGGAGAGATTTCGGTTTCCAGTGGCCGGGGGCAACGCCCCGGCGCCCGTGACGATCCTGCTCGTCGAGGACGACGAGGTGATCCGCAGGTCGCTCACCATGGCACTGGAACGCTACGGCTACCGTGTCACCCCGCCGGTGACGGCCTGACCGGACTCGAACTGTTCCGGGAAGACCACCACGACATGCTGTTGCCGGACGTGACGCTGCCTGCCCTGGACAGCATCGGGCTGTGCCGCCGGATCAGGGAGACCAGCATGGACCCCATCTTGATCAGCAGAGGATCTCGACGTGAATGATCTACGTTTCCGCCTCGCCGGGGCGGCCGACCTCACCACTCTCGTCCGGCTGCGTGACGACGCCGCCCGCTGGATGCTCGGCCAGGGCGTCACCGGCCAGTGGCAGCCCGGTCAGCTCGGTGAGGATCACTTCCGCAGGACCCTGGCCAGTGGTGAGGTCTGGCTCGCCGACGTCGACGGCCGGTTGGCCGGGGCATGGGAGCTGTGGTGGGACGACGAGGATGCCTGGGGGCCGCAGCCAGCGGTGGCCGGCTACGTGCACCGGCTGATGGTGGACCGAGGCAACGCCCGGCCGGGGACGGGACGTTTGCTGCTGCGTGCCGCGGAGCGGCGTATCGCAGCGACGGGGCGGGCATTCGCGCGGCTGGACTGCTGGGCCGGCAACCCGCGGCTCAACTCCTACTACCTGGACGCCGGCTACCGGATCGTCGGGCACAAGGCGGGCAAACCACAGCCGGACGGCGCATCCAAGTCGTTCACCCTCCTGGAGAAGACCTGCGGACCGGCCGCGGGGGCTCAACGCCTGTAGCCGAAGGGGTCCCTTCCTGGATTCGACGAGGAGGCGGCGCCTGTGCGTCGCGCCGTGTGAACGTGGCACGGTAGGTGCTGGGTGGGAGTCCGGTGCGTCCTGTCAGGTGCCGGCGCAGTGAGTCGGTGGTCGCGAGGCCGCTGAGGCGGGCGACCTGGTCCATTGGCAGGTCTGTGGTCTCCAGCAGTTCCTGTGCCCGGTTGACCCTCTGATGGAGCAGCCATTGCAAGGGGCTGAGGCCGGTCTCCGCGTGGAATCTGCGCGTCAGCGTGCGGACGCTCGTACGGGCATGGGCGGCGAGCGCGGCGCGTGTGAGCGGTTCGTGCAGTCTGTCGAGTGCCCATGCGCGGGTCCCTGCCAGTGAGGTGCCGTTCTCGGGCGGCAGCGGTGCTTCGATGAACTGGGCCTGTCCGCCGGGGCGTACGGGTGCCGCCACGACCAGACGGGCCACGGTGTTGGCCGCCGCGGCGCCGTAGTCGGCCCGCACCAGGTGCAGGCACAGGTCGATGCCGGCGGACAGTCCGGCGGAGGTCAGGACGTTGCCGTCGTCGACGTACAACACGTCGGGGCGCAGGTCGACTTCGGGGAAGCGGCTGCGGAACTCGTCGGACTTGGCCCAGTAGGTGGTGGCGCTGCGGCCGTCGAGCAGTCCTGCCTGAGCGAGGACGAACGCCCCGGTGCAGATCGAGGCGACGCGCCTGCCTTCGGCCGACGCACGCCGCAGCAGTTCCAGTACGCGGGGGTCGACGTCCTCTCGGGCGCCGGTTCCGGTGACGATGAGGGTGTCGGCGTCGGCGGCCGTCTCCAGCCCGTCCGGGACGGCGACCTCCAGGCTGCCGCTGACGGCGAGAGGGCCGGGCCGGGCGGTGCAGACGCGCACCTGGTAACCGGGGCGGCCGTCCACGGACACTTCGCCGAGCACCAGTTCGGGGATGGCCAGGTCGAATGTGGTGGCCGGGGGTACGGCGATGACGGCGACTCGATGCATGGCCCGAACCTCCGGGTGTTTGGCATTCAGGCCACTATTTTACGGATCACTCCGCACGGCAGAGTGGTGAGGGCGGCGGGTTCGACAGTCCGGCCCGCTCCATCTCCACGTCCACCTCTATGGCCAGGAGCGAACTCGTGTCCTTGTATCTCGTCGTCGGTGCCGGAGCCACTGGATCGGCCACGGCCCGTCTGCTGGCCGACTCCGGCGAGCAGGTCCGGATCGTCACCCGCCGGGGCAGCGGGCCGGTGCATCCGCGGATCGAACGTGTCGCCGCCGATGCCACTGACACCGCCCGGCTTGTCGAACTGGCCACCGGGGCGGCCGTCCTGTTCAACTGCGCCATGCCGCCGTACGACCGCTGGCCGGCCGAATTCCCGCCCCTGGCCGCCGCGCTGCTGGCCACCGCCGAACGCACCGGAGCGGACTACGTCATGCTCGGCAACACCTACGGATACGGGCCGATCGACGGTCCCGCCACTGAGGACCTGCCCATGGCACCCACCAGTCGGAAGGGAATCGTCCGGGCACGGATGTGGCACGACGCCCGTGCCGCCCACACCGAGGGCCGGGTGCGGGTCACCGAGATCCGGGCCGGCGACTATCTCGGCGCCGGCGCGTACTCGCCGTTCACTCTGCTGGTGGGGGCACCGGTGCTGGCCGGCTCGCCCGTCTCGTACCCCGGCGACCTCGACGCACCGCACAGCTGGTCCTACACCGTGGACGTGGCGCGTACCCTCGTCGCCGCCGCCCGCCACGACGAATCCTGGGGCCGGGCCTGGCACGTGCCGTCCGTGTCCGAGGCGCCAGTGCGCGAGCTCGCCGCCCTCCTCGCCGAGGCGGCCGGAGCGCCGGCCCCGCAGCTGCGCCACATGACGATCCAGGAACTTCAGGACATCGGTCGCGCCGATTCCGTCATGGCGGAGTTTCCCGAAATGCTGTACCTGTACGACCGGCCCAGCATCCTCGACTCGTCGTCAACCGCGAAGACCCTGGATCTCACTCCTGCTCCGCTCGGCGTCGTCCTGGAAGAGATGGCCGCAGATCATGCTCCGCCCGCGCCCTGACGGCCGGTCCGACCGGGCGCCGACCGCGCCATGATGCGTGCGCAGGGCTCCAAATCAGAGAGCCCGCAGGGCAGTTGCTTCCGGATGTCGTTCGCTGGTTGTCGAGGCCTCACAGGTCAGGAGGCACTCAGAGGGCCGTTCGTGAAGTGATGGACGACCTCGACAAGTACCGTCAGCTCCTGTGGAAGCGCGGCATCAAGCCGGCCATCGCCCGACGCGGAGTTCCACACGGCACCGACCTCGACTCGGTCCGCTGGACCGCGTCGGCAGCCCCCTTTCAGTGCGACGTACTGGACGCGGCCACGAGGATGTCCGTCACTCCTGGGCATGACGCGGTGGCCAGGAGGCACGCCTGTGCGGGAACCGGGCCCGGCCGTACGAGTCGGCACGCTCCTGGTCGACGATGTTGGGCAGTTCGCCGCCGTGCAGGGTGGTACCTGCTGTCCTCTGTCCTCGGGCGACTTCTCCGGCCAGGGCGAGTCGTCCTCCTCCGTGAACGCTTCCTCTTCCAGGCGCCCATGGGGCGATGTCGTACCCCGCCACGCGCTCGACACCACGGAATCAGGAGTAACAGCCGCACGCTGGGTAACGGATACTGCCGCCATTCCCAGGTTTCGGTGCGGTTTCCGTTGCGTTCGGGCGGAGAAGTGATGGTCAAGACTTGTACATGAACGCTTGTGGGCCTTTACGGTGGCGGCGGATCATTGGCCGGATCCCGCCCGTACCACGAGCACGCAGGAGCACCGGTGGCCGCTGGTCAAATAACTTCCGAGCCGGCCGACACGCCGGCAGCAGCCCAGGCGGAGCGGCAGAAGCTGCGCAAGCACTTCGGCCGCTTCGACATCCTTTTCTTCCTCCTCTGCACCATCGTCGGGGTGGACACCATCGGCACCGTGGCCTCGTCCG
>NZ_LIQQ01000292.1 GCF_001418565.1 Streptomyces graminilatus
GCGACGGCGGAGGCGAGGGCCTCGGGGCCGCCGCCACCGGCGATCAGGAAACCGGCGAGCGAGGAGTCGCCCGCGCCCACATTGCTGCGTACGGTGTCGACGCGCGCGCTGCCGAACCAGGTGCCGGAGCCGTTGACGAGGAGTTGCCCGTCGGCGCCGAGGCTGGCGAGGACGGCGCCCGCGCCGAGTTCGCGCAGTTCCTCGGCGGCCTTCACGGCGTCGCCGATGGTGGCCAGCGGGCGGCCGACCGCCTCGGACAGTTCCTCGGCGTTCGGCTTGACGACGTCGGGCCGTTCGCGGAGGGCGGCGAGGAGGGCCGGGCCCGAGGTGTCCAGGGCGATCCGGGCGCCCGCCTCGTGCGTACGGGCGACGAGGTCGGCGTACCAGGAGGGCGCGAGGCCGCGCGGCAGGCTGCCGCAGCAGGCGATCCAGTCGGCGTCGGCCGACTGGCGGCGTACCACCTCCAGGAGCAACTCCTGTTCGGCGGCGGAGAGTTCCGGCCCGGGCGCGTTGATCTTCGTCAGGACGCCGTCCGACTCGGCGAGCGCGATGTTGGAGCGGGTGGCCCCGGTGATCGGGACCGGCGCGACCTCGATGCCCTGGGCGGCGAGCAGGTCGGCGACGAGGGCGCCGGGCGCGCCGCCCAGCGGCAGCACGGCCACCGTGCGCTGTCCGGCGGCGGCGACGGCCCGCGAGACGTTGACGCCCTTGCCGCCCGGGTCCATGCGTTCGCCGGTGGCCCGGATGACCTCGCCCCGGTCGAGCGACGGCACCTCGTACGTACGGTCGAGGGACGGGTTGGGCGTGACGGTGAGGATCATGCGCGCACCACTTCCGTGCCGCCGCCGTGCTCCAGGCCGGTGGCGTCCTCGGGGCTCAGCCCGCTGTCGGTGATCAGCAGGTCCACGTCGTCCAGGTCACCGAACCGGGCGAAGTGCTCCTGGCCATGCTTCGTCGAGTCGGCGAGGAGCACCACTCGGCGGGCGGCCTCCACGGCGGCCCGCTTCACGGCGGCCTCGGCGAGGTCGGGCGTGGTCAGCCCGCGCTCGGCGGAGAACCCGTTGGCGGCCAGGAACAGGACGTCGGCGCGGATCTCGCCGTACGCCCGCAGGGCCCAGGCGTCGACGGCGGCGCGTGTACGGTGCCGGACGCGTCCGCCGACGAGGTGCAGCTGGATGCCGGGGTGGTCGGCGAGGCGGGCCGCGATCGGGAGGCTGTGCGTGACGACGGTGAGCGTCGCCTCCGGCGGGATGGCGGCGGCGAGGCGCGCGACCGTCGAGCCGGCGTCGAGGATCACGGTGCCCTCGGTCGGCAGCTCGGCGAGGGCGGCCTTGGCGATGCGGTCCTTCTCGTCGGCGTAGGTCGACTCGCGCTCGGTGAGGTCCTGCTCGAAGTCGAGCCGGCCGGCCGGTATGGCACCGCCGTGCACACGCCGCAGGAGGCCCGCGCGGTCCAGAGCCTTCAGGTCCCGCCGGATGGTCTCCGCGGTGACCTGGAACTGCTCGGCGAGGGACAGCACGTCCACCCGCCCGCCGTCACGGGCGAGCCGCAGGATCTCCTGCTGCCGCTCCGGTGCGTACATGTCCGTTTACCTCCGACCGGCATCTTCCGGATGCCCGAACTTGTGGATTCGCTCGGAGGCTACGCCCGGATTTCCGAAAAGTAAACACATTCGGGCGCGATCAGGCGCGATCGGGCGCGATACGGACACAAGCAGGCTTCCGCAGGGCCCGTGCGGGCGCGGATACGCGCAAGGGAAGGCTAGGGAAAGCAAGGGAACGCAAGGGAAAGGGCCCGGCACCTGAGGTACCGGGCCCTGCTCCACCGTTCTCGCTCAGCCGACGAGGACCTTCTCCTGCTCGCCGTCCTCCTCCGCCGCCGCGTCGTGCACGTCCGTCACCACGGGCCGGGCCGGCAGCGCGAACATCACCAGGAAGATCGCGCCCATCAGCCCGGCCACCCACCCGAGCGCGTTCTGGAACGCGTCCACGAACTCCGGACCCACCTCGTTCGCGGTGAGACGGTCGCCCATCGTGCCGAAGAACACCACCGCCACCAGCCCGAGCCCGAGCGCGTTGCCCATCTGCTGCACGGTGCTGATCAGGCCGGACGCCGACCCGGCGTGCTCCTTCGGCACCTCCGACAGCACCACGTCGGTCAGCGGGGCGACGATCAGGCCCATACCGGCGCCCATGACCACCAGCGGGAGCGCCATCTGCCAGGAGGCGATGTCCAGGCCGTACCGTCCGGACTCCCAGATGTAGATCAGTACGCCGGCGCCCATCACCAGCGCGCCCGCCTGGAGCACCTTGCGGCCGAAGCGCGGGACCAGCTTCTGCACGGACATCCCGGCCGCCACCGACACCGCGATCGAGAAGGGCACCCCGGTCAGCCCGGCGCGCAGCGCGCTCCAGCCGAGCCCGATCTGCATGTACAGCGTCCACACCAGGAAGAAGATGCCCAGGCCGACCCCGAAGACGGTCTGCACGGCGATGCCGGCGGCGAAGCTCTTCACCCGGAACAGCGACAGCTCGATCAGCGGCGAACCGTCGATCCGCGTCTTGCGCCTCTCGTACGCCACCAGCGCGCCGAGGACACCGAGCGAGCCCGCCATCGACAGGTACCCCCACAGCGGCCAGCCCAGCTCGCGCCCGCGTGTCAGCGGGTAGAGCAGCATCAGCAGGCCCAGCGTCACCAGGGCGACACCGACGAGGTCCAGTTTCATGGCCTTCGGGGCCTTCGACTCGGTGATGAAGCGGCGGCCCAGGATCAGTGCCGCGATACCGACCGGCAGGTTGATCAGGAAGATCGGCCGCCAGCCGAGGCCGAACAGGTCCCACTCCGTGAGCAGCGCGCCCAGCAGCGGACCGGTCACCGCGCCCAGGCCGACCACCGCGCCGAAGAGTCCGAACACCTTGCCGCGCTCGTGCGCCGGGAAGGTCGCGTGGACGATCGACAGGACCTGCGGCACCATCATCGCCGCCATCCCGCCCTGGAGGATGCGGGAGGCGACCAGCATCTCCGGGTTGGCGGCGAAGCCGCAGAGGGCTGAGGCGAGGGTGAAGCCGCCGACGCCGAGGAGGAACAGCCGCTTGCGGCCGTGGATGTCGCCGAGCCGCCCGCCGGTGATGAGACCGGCGGCGAAGGCGAGCGCGTATCCGGCGGTGATCCACTGGATCTGGCTGAAGGAGGCGCCGTCCTCGCGCTCGATCGACGGGAGCGCGACATTGACGATCGTGACGTCGACGAGGTCCATGAAGGCCGCGGTCATCACGATGGCGAGGGCGAACCAGCGCCGCCGGTCCGCTGCCACAGGGAGATCTGTTGGTGTCTCGGTGGAGGTCATGCACTCAAGCTACGGCCCCATTAGGTCAGATTGTGTCCTAGTGGTGCGGCATCCTCGTTTTCATGACGACGGACACACCGGCCCGGCTCCTCCAGCTCCTCTCCCTCCTCCAGACGCCCCGCGAGTGGCCCGGCGGCGAGCTCTCCGACCGGCTCGGGGTGTCCCGGCGCACGGTGCGGCGGGACATCGACCGGCTGCGTGAACTCGGCTATCCCGTGCAGGCGACCAAGGGTTCCGACGGCGGGTACCGGCTGGTCGCGGGCAAGGCGATGCCGCCGCTGGTGCTCGACGACGAGGAGGCGGTGGCGATCGCGGTGGGGCTGCGGGCGGGCGCCGGGCACGCGGTCGAGGGGCTGGACGAGGCCTCCGTACGGGCGCTGGCCAAGCTGGAGCAGGTCCTGCCGTCCCGGCTGCGCCGCCGCGTCTCCACCCTTCAGGCCGCGACCACCCCGCTGACCAGTGGCGACGGCGCGGTCATCGCACCCGAGACGCTGACCGTGATGGCCTCGGCGGTGGCCGGCCAGGAGCGGCTGCGGTTCGCCTACCGCGCCAAGGACGGCACCCCGTCCAAGCGTCTGACCGAACCCCACCGGCTCGTGTCGACCGGGCACCGCTGGTATCTCGTCGCCTACGACGTCGACCGCGCCGACTGGCGCACCTTCCGCGTCGACCGGGTCGCCGACCCCTTCCCCACGGGCGCCCGCTTCGCCCCGCGCGAGCTGCCGACCGGCGACGCTGCGGAGTATCTGCGCCGCTCGATGCACGCACGGCAGGAGGCCTACGAGTTCGAGGTGACGTTCGCCGCCCCGGCCGAGCGGGTCGCCGCCCGCGTCCCGGCCTGGCTGGGCACCCCCGAGCCGCTCGACGAGCACAGTTGCCGTATCCGTTCCTCGGCCGGCGGGTCGGTGGAGTGGCTGGTGGTGCGGCTCGCGATGGTCGACTGCGAGTTCACGGTCCAGGAGCCGCCCGAACTGGTAGAGCACGTACGGGAGTTGGGCGCCCGAATGACCCGGGCGGCGGGCACCTGACCGGCCCGGCCACGGGCGCCGTACCGGTCGCTGTCAGCCCCGCCACCGGCGCCATACCGGTCCCTGTCAGCCCCGCCACCAGCGCCATACCGGTCCCTGCCCCCGGCCAGGGGCGCCTGAGCGCGGTCCCTGTCGGCCCGGCCCGCAGGGACCCCGCGAGCGCACACAGGAGCCCGCGCGGGAACGCCCGGGAACGCCCGGGAACGCGTACCGGATTGTCCGTCACCCCCAGAGGTTCGCGCCACTCCGCACGGTCATCGGCCTGTGCCCCTGTGACACAATCTGCCATTCGGCGGGCCACCCCGGGGTTCAGGTCCGGGGTGCCCCGCCCTCGGCCGGGCCCTCCGGGACATAAGGGAGCCGGGCCCCGGCACCTGGGGGGGGTTAGGTACCGAAGCCCGGCTCGGGGAGAGCCCCGACGCGGGGGGGGTTGCGTCGGGACTCGGCTCAGGGGGTCCGAGGCGTCTCCGCCCGGACCCGAAGTCCTGGGCCCTGAGGTCTTGTGCCCCGGACCCGGCGGTTTGAAGCAGCCTCGCACCGCTATCTTTGCGCGGGCTTCCGCCACCCCGCGCACGCGACCGCCAACAGTCGTACGCCCCCCGGCGCACGAGGCGCTCGAACGCGCCCCCGTCCACCGGGGCGCGTACGGTCCGCCGTACCCCGAGGGACACGACGAACCGCCATGTCCGGCCCCCTGCCGGGCCTTCGGCCCGATGGACCGCACACCCGGCGGGGCGGGGCTACGACAGGTCGCCCTAGGCCGCCGCGTCGAACCCGGTGTCCCGGGCCAGCTTCTTCAGTTCCAGCAGGGCGTGCTTCTCGATCTGCCGGATCCGCTCACGGGTGAGCCCGTGCTCCTTGCCGACCTCGGTCAGCGTCCGCTCCCGGCCGTCGTCGATGCCGTACCGCATCTTGATGATCGAGGCGGTGCGCTGGTCCAGGCGGCCGATCAGGTCGTCCAGTTCCTCGCTGCGCAGCAGGGTCAGCACGGACTGCTCCGGCGACACCGCCGACGTGTCCTCCAGGAGGTCGCCGAACTGGGTCTCGCCGTCGTCGTCCACCGGCATGTTCAGCGAGACCGGGTCGCGCGCCCAGTCCAGGACGTCGACCACGCGCTCCGGTGTCGTGTCCAGCTCGGCGGCGATCTCCGCGGGTTCCGGGTCCCGGCCGTTCTTGCGGTTGAACTCGCGCTGGACGCGCCGGATCCGGCCCAGTTCCTCGACCAGATGGACGGGGAGGCGGATCGTGCGCGACTGGTCGGCTATGGACCGGGTGATGGCCTGCCGGATCCACCAGGTGGCGTACGTAGAGAACTTGAAGCCCTTGCGGTAGTCGAACTTCTCCACCGCTCGCACCAGGCCCGCGTTGCCCTCCTGGATCAGGTCGAGGAGGGGCAGCCCACTGCGGGGGTAGCGGCGCGCCACCGCGACGACCAGCCGCAGGTTGGAGCGGATGAAGATGTCCTTGGCCCGCTCGCTCTCGGCGACCAGCGCCTCCAGCTCCGCGACGGTCGCCTCGGCCTCCGCCTCCGCCTCGCCGTCGAGGATCTGGCGCGCGAACACACCGGCCTCGATGGTCTGCGACAGCTCGACCTCCTTGGCGGCGTCGAGCAGCGGGGTCCTGGCTATCTCGTCCAAGTACATGCCGACCAGGTCGCGGTCGGCGATCTCGCCGCCATGGGCGCGAACACTGCGTGCGCCGCCGACGGTCCCGCCGGTGGCGGACGACGTACGACGGGCGACGGCACGGGTTGCCATGCTTGCTCCCTTGCGAGTGGAGGTCCCCCCTCGAGCGAAGTCGAGAGTGGGGGAGGGCCAGCGGTTGGTCCTGAGATGTCTCTGTTGGCTACTGAACGCTCAGCACACTCCTCGCGTGCCCGGCATTCGAAGGAAACAACGACTGGAAACGGGACAGAATTCCCAACCTGTCCCCCTGTTTTTCTGATCTTGCAGTACCCTGTCCCGCCGCAAAGGAGGTCCGATGCCGTCGGAACGTACAGAAGTGCAGGTCAGGCCGGGGGTCGAGGATGACCTCGCAGCCCTCACCGAGCTCTACAACCACTACGTGAGGGAGACACCCACAACTTTCGACACCGAACCCTTCACGCCCGATGAGCGCCGTTCCTGGCTGCTCTCCTACCGTGAAGACGGGCCGCACCGCCTGATGGTTGCCGCGGATGTGGACTCACAGCGAATTCTGGGGTATGCCACGTCCGGCCCCCACCGTCCGAAGCCGGCCTACGGCACCACCGTGGAGGTCACCGTCTATCTCGCCCCGGACGCGGGCGGGCGCGGTGTCGGCACCCTGCTCTACGAGGCTCTCTTCGAGGCCCTGGCCGGTGAGGACGTCCATCGCGCCCTGGCCGGGGTCGTGCCGCCGAACGAGGCGTCCGTGCGGCTGCACGAACGCTTCGGGTTCCGGTACGTCGGCACGTTTCACGAGTTGGGCCGCAAGTTCGGCCGCTACTGGGATGTGGCCTGGTACGAGAAGGAACTCAAGGAACTCCAGTAGCTAGTAGGCAGCTCAAGGAACTCCGAGTCCTTCCGGTTGCCGCACTCCTGTCCGAAGGGGTGCGGCGGCCGGCCCGGAGGTCAGCCGAACTGCACCGACCGCTTGGCCAGCCCCATCCAGAAGCCGTCGATGACCGACTTCTGGGACTCCAGCTCGCCGGCCGCGTCGGCGGCGCCCATCGTCACGAAGAGCGGGGCGAAGTGCTCGGTGCGCGGGTGGGCGTACCGGCCGGCGGGGGCCTTGTCCAGGAAGTCCAGCAGGCCGTCCACGTCCCGTGCCTCCAGCGCCCGGTGGCCCCAGTCGTCGAACTCCTGCGACCAGGTCGGCACACCGGGGCCGGTGTGCCGCAGGGCGGCCAGGTTGTGGGTGAAGAAGCCCGAACCCACGATCAGCACCCCCTCATCACGGAGAGGGGCCAGCCTGCGCCCGATGTCCATGAGTTTCACCGGGTCGAGGGTCGGCATGGAGATCTGGAGGACAGGGATGTCCGCCTCGGGGAACATCTCCACCAGCGGGACGTAAGCGCCGTGGTCGAGGCCGCGGTCGGGGATGTCCTGGACGGGCATGCCGGGGGCCCGCAGCAGTTTGCGAACGGACTCGGCGAGTTCGGGGGCGCCCGGGGCGGCGTACTCGACCTGGTAGTAGTGCTCGGGGAAGCCCCAGAAGTCGTAGACGAGGGGGATCGTTGCGGTGGTGCCGAGCGCGAGCGGGGCCTCCTCCCAGTGGGCGGAGACCATGAGGATCGACTTGGGGCGGGGCAGACCGGCCGACCAGGCGGCGAGCTGGCCGGGCCAGACCGGGTCGTCCGCCAGCGGAGGGGCACCGTGACTGAGGTACAGCGCGGGCACGCGCTCCTGGGTGGCGGCGGACATGACGGCCACTTCCTTCCCGGGTCTTTACCGCTTCTGCTTCAAGTCTGCATCTTGAAACCTCAAGCTTCTCGATACCGAACATACATCGTTTTGGTTTAAAATTCAAGGACGGGGAACGTAGAGTGGAGTACATGAACACGGCATCCGCACCGGACGAGGAGTCCCGCTGGCTCACCGACGAGGAGCAGCGCACCTGGCGTGCCTACATGCACGCCGTCACCCTCCTCGAGGACCATCTCGACCGCCAGCTCCAGCGTGACGCGGGCATGCCGCACGTCTACTACGGCCTGCTGGTCGGTCTCGGCGAGCAGGCGGACGGGCGGCTGCGCATGACCGAGCTGGCCATGAAGGCGAAGATCACCCGTTCCCGGCTCTCGCACGCCATCGCCCGGCTGGAGAAGAACGGCTGGGTGCGCCGCGAGGACTGTCCCTCGGACAAGCGCGGCCAGTTCGCGGTCCTGACCGACCAGGGCCAGGAGGTGCTGCGGCGCACCGCGCCCGGCCATGTGGGCGCCGTACGGCAGGCCCTGTTCGACCGGATCACCGACGAGCAGCGCAAGACTCTCCAGGACGTCATGGAGATCGTCGCCGACGGCCTCCAGCCGAAGGACGCGAACGCGGATCTGCCCTGGCTCCGCTGAGCGGAACCAGGGCAGATCCTGGAGTCGTACGTCACGAGGCGTCCCCACCCCGCGTGACGTACGAAGTGGCCCGAAGGGGTATGCCGCGAAGGGGTGAGAAGGGGACGGGAGCGGGGGTCAGTGGGCGACCACCGGAACCTTCAGGTCCTCCTCGGCGCCCTCGCCGCCGACCGCACTCATGTCCGGGCGACCGGCGTTGATGAGGGTGAACGCGATACCGGCGGCGACGACCAGGATGCCGACCGCGAACCAGATGGCGTTGGTGTAACCCTTGACCATGCCCTCCAGCTGAACGAGCTGCTGCTGGGAGCGGGTGGCCGCGCCGCCGATGTGGTCGGCGATGTACGACGTGGTCGCCGAGGCGGCGATCGTGTTCAGCAGGGCCGTGCCGATCGCGCCGCCCACCTGCTGCGAGGTGTTGACCATCGCGGAGGCGACACCGGCGTCACGCGCCTGGACGCCCAGCGTGGCCAGGGACATGGCCGGCATGAACGCCGAACCCATGCCGAGGCCGAGCAGCAGCATGGCCGGCAGGAGCAGCGCCGCGTACGAGGAGCCGATCTCCATCTGGGTCAGCAGGAGCATGCCGAGCGCGGCGACCAGGAAGCCGGGGCCCATCAGCAGCCGCGCCGGGACGCGGGTCATCAGCCGGGCGCCGATCTGCGTGGAGCCCGTGATCATGCCCACGATCATCGGCAGGAAGGCGAAGCCGGTCTTGACCGGCGAGTAGCCCTTCACGACCTGGAGGTAGTAGGTCAGGAAGAGGAACAGGCCGAACATCGCGATGATCGCGAGGCCGAGCGAGAGGTAGACACCGCCGCGGTTGCGCTCGGTGAGGACGCGCAGGGGCAGCAGCGGGGCCTTGACCTTGGACTCGACGAACACGAAGGTCGCCAGCAGCACCGCCGAGGCGACGAACAGGCCGATCGTCAGGGAGTCGCCCCAGCCCTCGGACTCGGCCCGCGTGAAGCCGTAGACGAGGGAGACCAGACCCAGGGTGGACAGGACGACACCCGGGATGTCGAGCGGCGAGCGGTTGCGGCCACCGGCCGGCTCACGGATGACGAAGTACGCGCCGAGCGCGGCGACGATCGCGAACGGGATGTTCACGAAGAACGTCCAGCGCCAGTCCAGGTACTCGGTGAGGAAGCCGCCGAGGATGAGACCCACGGCGCCGCCGCCACCGGCGATCGCGCCGTAGATGCCGAACGCCTTGGCGCGTTCCTTGGCGTCGGTGAACGTCACCGCGAGCAGGGAGAGCGCGGCGGGCGCGAGCAGTGCGCCGAAGACGCCCTGGAGGGCGCGGGAGCCGAGCAGCATCGCCTCGTTCTGCGCGGCGCCGCCGAGGGCGGAGGCGCCGGCGAAGCCGATCAGACCGGTGACGAAGGTGTTCTTGCGGCCCCAGATGTCGGCGATCCGGCCGCCGAAGAGCAGCAGTCCGCCGAAGGCGAGGGCGTAGGCCGTGATGACCCACTGGCGGTTGCCGTCCGATATCCCCAGGTCGTGCTGGGCGGAGGGCAGGGCGATGTTCACGATGGTCGCGTCGAGGACGACCATGAGCTGGGCGAGCGCGATGAACGTGAGCGCCTTCCAGCGGTTGGAGTCGGGAGCCGGCGCCTTGGTGGCGGCAGCCTTGGCTGTTTCGGACATGGAGATACCCACTTCGGGACTTCGGGTGAAAAGGAGAAGTAAGGAAGAGCGAACGAACGTGTGTGGTGACTCGGGTGGTGACTCGGGTGGTGCTCTGAACTAATCGGTCAGGGCAGATCGGTCACGATCTGCGCAGGTCCTCCATCGTCGCGGCCTTGCCGGGCAGTACGGAGCGGGCCGGGGCCCGCAGGCCGTCCAGGAACAACTGCAGGTGCCGGTGGACGAAGCGGTCCATGCTCATGCACGCCGTGCCCGCCGGAGGGCGGCTGAGCTGGGACACGACGACCATCACGTCGCCCACCCCCACGTCGGTGCGGAGCTGTCCGGCCGCCTTGGCGCGGTCCATGATCTCCTCGATGAGCTGTTCGACCCGCTCCCGCGCGGTCTCCAGATCCGGGTGGTGCTGGTCGAAAGTGCTGGACATCATCGGGCAGAGCGCGCTGATCCGCTCGTCGGCGGCGACGTGCACGAAGCGCGACAGCGCCTCGAACGCGTCACCGGTCTCGGCGAGCGCGGACTCGGCCGCCCCGGACGTGCGGTCCATGACCGAGCAGACGACCTCCCGGACCAGGGCTTCCCGGTCCGGGAAGTTGCGGTACACCGTGGCGTTGCCGACGCCGGCCCGGCGGGCGATCTCGTCGAGCGGCACATCGGCGCCGAACTCGACGAACATCTCGCGGGCGGCGGTGACGATCCGCTCCCGGTTGCGCAGGGCGTCGGCGCGGGGCCGGGCCACCTTCTGCACGGGGATCGCGGTCTGCACGGCGTACTCCTTCATGAACGGGGGGGTTGCGATCCGGGGGATCGTTCCCCGTTTCGCTCGGACACCTGACTAAACGGGGAATCGATCCCCGGTTATTTCCCGTACCGGAAGAGATTTGATGTGACCTGGGTCATATCAAGATGCCCGGTTCGATCCGGCCGTTCAATCCGGCCGGACAACCACGATCGGTCTCCTCCAGCGCGCGCCCGCGCCCACCTCGACACAGGGTGATCGGAAGGGTGCAGTCCGAGACCGGCGGCTGCCATGGCGCGAAGGGTCCGTGCATGCAGCAGCCGACCAGCCGTCGTCGGATACGCCCGCCGGGCCCTCTGCGCCCCCGCCGGGCGGCGGTCCTCGTGGCCGTGGCCGCGCTGACCCTCGCGGTCAGTACATCAGCGGGCAGCGGGAATCTCACCCGGAATTCCCCGACGGCCGCGGGCTCGGTCCCACTGGCCCGCACCTCCCCGCTCGGCCCCTGCGCGATCCGTGGCGGCCTCGGCGTCCAGATGTCCGAGGGTCTGCCCACCCCGGGCGGCTACTCCCGCTCCACCGGTACCGTCCGCGCGCTGAACCTGATGGTCGACTTCTCCGACGCCCCCGGCCAGGGCAGCGCCCTCGACCGGCTCGCGGAGTTCTTCCCCAAGACCCGGGACTGGTTCACCACCAGTTCGTACGGCCGCCTCGACTACCGCCCCGAGGCCCCGATCCCCGGCTGGCTGCGGATGCCGCGCTCCTTCCACTCGTACGGCATAGAACGCGGCGCGCCCTTCGACCCCGGCTACCGCAAGCTGGTCCACGACATCGTGGCCGCCGCCGACCCGATGGTCGACTTCCGCTCGTACGACCTGCTGAACGTGCTGGTCACCCCGAACGCGGGCCCGTCCGCCCTGGACACCGTCCTGTCCGTCACCTTCGCCGGCAACCGTGAGGCGCCGGTCGCGGACGGGGTGCCGGTCGCCAACGCGTCCTTCGTCTACTCCCGCCAGGACGACGGCTCCGGTTCCTACGACACCACGGGCTACCGGGTCCTCCCGCACGAGAACGGCCATGTGTTCGGGCTGCCCGACCTGTACACGCGGCAGGGCGGGGGCGCGGTCGGCCACTGGGACATCATGAGCGAGGACTGGGGGGCCAACAACGACCTCCTCGGCTGGCACAAGTGGAAGCTCGGCTGGCTGGACCCCTCGCAGGTCACCTGTGCGATGTCGGCCGGGGCGACGGAGTACACGCTCACCCCGCTGGCCCGTCCCGGCGGCGCGAAACTCATCTTCGTGCCCCTGACCTCCCGTACGGGATACGCCGTGGAACTGCGTACGCGCGAGGGCAACGACGAGACGGTGTGCCGGCCGGGCGTGCTGATCTACCGGGTCGACGCCAACGTCGACACCGGCCGTGGCCCGGTCACGGTCTACGACTCCCACCGGGGCAGCGGCGGCTGCACACGCAGCCCGAACGTCCACGCGGAGCTGTCCGACGCGCCCTTCGCACCGGGCGAGACCTTCAAGGACCCCGGGCGGGGCGTCCAGGTCGCCGTGACGAGCGCGGACCTCGACGGGAACTACCGGGTGACGGTCACCCGGCGGTGAGGACGGGGTGAGGACGGCAAGGGCCGGGGGCTGGTACGGGCATTACGGTGTGCCCATGGTCGCCCCCGCCACGAATGTCCCCCCGGTCCTGGACGGCCCGGTGCCCGCCGAGGCCGTCGCACCGCTGATGCGCGGCATCGCCGTGCTGCGGCGACTGACCGAGGCGGGCGGCACGCTGAACCTGAGCGGGCTCGAACGCGCGACCGGCCTGGCCCGTTCCACGGTCGACCGGATCACGGCGACGCTCGCCCGCATGGGGTACGTCCGTCTCGACGGCCGGGACGCGGTTCTCACCCCTCGGCTGATGGAACTCGGCAACGCCTATCTGGCCGCCCTCCGGCTGCCCGCCCTGCTCGACGCGCACGCGGACGCGCTCGCCGACGAGCTGGACGAGTCGGTGTCGCTGGCGGTCGGCGACCGGGACGGCATCCGCTTCATCCACCAGGCGACCCGCCGCCGCGCGATGTCCCTCAGCTTCCGCATCGGCGACCTCCTCCCGGCCGAACGCACGGCCCCCGGCCCACTGTTCGCCACGGAGTGGACCCCCGAGGACTGGCACCACTGGCACGAACGCAGAGCGGCGGACCCGACGGACCTGGGCTTCCCAGCGGTGCCGCCCAGGACGACGGGCCTGGGCGGCACCGCTGGGAAGCCCCGGTCCGTCGGCTCCGCCGCGCTGCGTTCGTGCGAGTGGTGCCAGTCACCGGGGGTCCACGGCGTGGCGAACAGTGGGCCGGGGGCCGTGCGTTCGGCCGGGAGGCGGTCGCCGCTGCGGAAGCTGAGGGCCGTCGCGCGGCGGCGGGTCGGCGG
>NZ_LIQQ01000293.1:0-18387 GCF_001418565.1 Streptomyces graminilatus
ATCCCGAGGACCACCGGCCTCCGTCCCCTTGCCCGAGGCCGGTGGTCCTCGGGATGTCGTGACGCGGCTGCGGGCGCACGGCTGCTGGTATCCCTCCGCGGGCGCCGATGGCACCGAGGCGGCCTTCATCTGTGACCGGGGCGGTGTCCCGCAGTTGTGGGCGGGGCCGGTGGACGGGTCCGAGGTGCGGTTGCTCGACTCCTCGCCGGATCCCGTCAAGGAGGTGTCCTGGTCGCCTGACGGCCGCTGGATCGCGTACACGACCGCGCCGGGCGGCGGTGAGCACACCCGTGTGCTGTGTGTCCGGCCCGACGGCACCGGCCGCCGCATCCTGGCCGGGGCGGGCCCCGGAAGCTCCGCCTATCTGGGGTGCTGGACGCACGACGGGTCGGCCGTCGCCGTCACCGCGACCGCCCACACGCGTCTGGAGCGTTCCGGACACGCCTCGGCGGACCTGGATCCCGCCGGTGCGCCGCCCGCGAACGACTGGGCCGACCGTGACGGCCGCGCCACGCTCCTCGGCGGCGGCGCCGAACACGACGCCGGGCAGCGGACGGCGCCCCCGGTCGACCTCAGGGCCCCGGAGGCGCCCGCCGTCCGGCCCGGCGGCGGATTGTCGGCGTACCTCATCGACCCCGACGGTCTGGCCTCCCCGGTGCTCCTCGCCACGGAGACGCATGCCGCCACCCTGCGCGTGTGCGACCTCAGCCGCGACGGAACGCTGGCCCTGCTGCGCCGGGGACCGCGCGGACGGCGCGAGGCGGTCGTACGGCGCACCGCGGACTCGGTGACGACGTGCACGGTGCCGGTCGCCGACGGGGATCCCTGGATCGGCAGGTTCTCCCCCGACGGACTGACCCTCTGGCTGCGCAGCGACACCGGCCGGGAGTACGCGGCGCTGCTCGCGGTCGCTCTCGACGCCGACGGCGAGCCGCGCGAGCGGACGGTCGTGGCGGAGCGCGCGGACCAGGAACTGGAACTGCTGGCGCTGGCCCACGACGGCCGTACCGCCGTGCTGGTGTGGAACGCGCGGGGCGCCTGCGAACTCGAACTGGTCGAGACCTCCCCGGCGGACCACGCCCCGGACAGCGCGGGGCCCGCGAGGCCCGTCTCCCTGCCGCACGAGGTCGTCACCCGGGTGGTGGCGGCCGGGCCGGGCCGGATGTTGCTCGCGCTCTCCGGCTCGCAGCGCCGCCCCGGCGTGTGGTGGGCCCACGAGGGCGTGTCCCTGCTGCGCACCCCGTGGTCGTCCCGTGACGCGGACGCCGTACCACCGGGCCGCCCGCCCGTGCGCCCCGTCCCCATGCGGCTGTCGGCGCGCGACGGGCTGCCCCTGAGCGGCTGGTACTACAGGGCGCCGGGCCGTGCCCCGGACGAGCCGGCCCCCTGTGTGATCCATCTCCACGGCGGCCCCGAGGAACAGGAACGCCCCGTCTTCAGCCCCCTCTACCACGAGCTGCTCGGCCGGGGCCTCGACGTCTTCGCCCCCGACGTCCGCGGCTCCTCGGGACACGGCAGGTCCTTCGTCGACGCGGACCTCGGCACCGGCCGCTTCGCCGCCCTCGACGACGTCGCGGACTGCACCGCCCACGCGGTGACGGCGGGTCCCGCCGACCCGACCCGGCTGGCGGTCATGGGACGCTCGTACGGCGGCTATCTGACGTTCGCCTCCCTTGTCCGGCATCCGGACCTCTTCCGTACCGGGGTCGCCGTCTGCGGCATGTCCGACCTGCTGACCTTCTTCGCCGGTACGGAGCCGTGGATCGCGGAGTCGGCGGTGCACAAGTACGGCCATCCGGAGCGCGACCGCGCGCTGCTGCGTGCCCTCTCCCCGATGACCCGCGTCGCCGCACTGCGCGTCCCACTGCTCGCCGTTCACGGCGAACACGACACCAATGTGCCGCCGGTGGAGTCCGAGCAGTTCGTACGGGCGGCACGGGAACGCGGGATCCCCGCCGAGCTGCTCGCCCTGCGCGACGAGGGCCACGACTTCCTGCGCGCCGACAGCAGGCGGCTGTTCCGCCGGGCAGCCGCCGACTGGCTCGAACGCCAACTCGCCCCGAAGCGGAGCGCGGACGTGTGACCTCCTTCGACTTCCCCGTGTCGGGCATCCTGGCTCCTGGCGGCGGTGAAGTGTGCGGCTCCGGCGGTGAGGATGTCAGAATGACCGCTTCACCGGGCCAGGGGATGGGGGCCGACCACCGTGCCGGACAGCCGATCAGACACGCCTTCCACGGACGGGACGGAAGGGCGGAGCACGAGCGCTGACGAATCGTCGGCGGTCACCATCGCGTACATCGCGGAGTCCGCCGGCGTCTCGGTGCCCACCGTGTCGAAGGTGCTCAACGGCCGGTCGGGGGTGTCGGACGAGACCCGGGCCCGGATCGAGGAGCTGATCCACCGGTACGGCTACCGCAAGCCGCCGAAGAACCGCAGCAAACTCGTGGAGCTGGTCTTCCGCGAGCTGGAGAGCATGTGGGCCGTGGAGATCATCCGTGGCGTCGAACGGGTGGCCAGGAAGAACAAGGTAGGTGTTCTGGTCTCCGAGTTCGGCCTTCAGGACACTCCGGTCAGGACCATCGACGACACCGTGGAACGGCGCCCGCAGTGCGTCCTGTCGGTGGCGCGGCTCTCGGAGCGGGAGCGCGACCGACTGACGGCGAAGGGCATCCCGTTCGTCGTCTTCGACCCGAGCGAGGAACTCCCCGACGACGTGCCGTTCGTGGGGGCCACCAACTGGCGTGGCGGTCAGGCCGCGACCCGGCACCTGACAGGGCTGGGCCACCGTCGCATCGCGATGATCAGCGGCCCCGATCATCCGTTCTGTCTCGCGCGGCTGGCCGGCTACACCTCCGCTCTCACCGAGGCCGGCCTGCCGGTGGAGCCCGACCTGGTGGTCAAGACGCTCCTCACCCGCGAGGACGGCCGTACGGCGGCTCGCGAGCTGCTCGCCCGGACCGACCGGCCCACCGCCGTCTTCACCGCCAACGACATGCAGGCCATGGGCGTCTACCAGGCCGCGCGGGAACTCGGGTTGAGGATCCCGCAGGACCTGAGCGTGGTGGGCTTCGACGACGTGCCGGCCGTCGCCTGGGCGGACCCGCCCCTGACCACGGTCCACCAGCCCCTGGCGGAGATGGCGGCGGCCGCCACCGAACTCGCCCTGGCCCTGGGCAGGGGCGAGGACGTGCCCCAGTCGGGCGTGGAGATCGCCACCACCCTCACCGTCCGCGAGAGCACGGCCCCGCCGAAGGCCTGAGCGGGCCCGGGAGAACCCCGGGTGCCAGATGGGCACCCGGGGCGAGGGACCGACGCCTGGTACGTCCGTCAGCCGACGGTGCCGGTCACCGAACCTCCGGACTTCGTCACGCGGTACGTCACGGTGGCACCGCTCCAGAAGTGGAAGACGAGCGTCGCCTGTGCGTTGTCCCGCAGGGAGTTGACGAACTTCGAGGTGAGCAGGAGAGCGTTGCCCGGGTAGTCGGGCGAGAAGGCCTCGTTGAACTCCTGGTAGGGAGTCCAGCCCGTCGGCCCGGCGTTGCTGCCGTCGGCGTACGTCGCCTGCATGGTCGCCAGCAGATCACCGCGGAACTGGGTGGGGACGGTGACCCCGTTGGTGTTGCCGCTCGCGTTCGAGAGGACCGGCCTGTCGTACGTGGTCACGTGGATCTTCCAGGGGACGCCCTGGTTGTAGCGGGCTTCGATGGTCGCGTTGACACCGTAGGCGCGGTTTCCGGCCAGCCGGGTGAGAGCGGTGGTCGTGAGGGTGAGCTGGTCGCCGGAGACGGTGTAGTCCCGGCCCTGGGCGAGCATGTCGTTGCCCTGCCAGAGCCCCAGGAAGGAACCGCCGTTCGGGTTGAGGGTGAGTGTCCTGGCCGTGATCGCACTCGACTTCGCCAGGAAGATCCGGTCCGACGAGGCGGTTCCGGAGCGGGTGGTCCAGCTGGACTTGATCTGGTTGATCAGGTCCGTGTCGCGCCACTGCATCGTGCCGCGGTTCAGATAGGAGAAGGGGTCCCACAGGGCCGTGGTCACCTGGGCCGTGCGGGCCTCGTGGCCGAGCTGCTCGAAGAACTTCAGCGCCTCGCCCTGCTCGATGCGCGAGGGGTGGTTCTGGTCGGGGTACTGGAGGAGGCCGAACTCCCCGACGTAGACCGGGATCCCCTTCGAGGTGAGTGTGGAGCGGAGCCGGGTGAAGGTGTCGGTCATCTCCTGCCGCGCGGTCGCGTCGAACCGTGTGCCGCCCGCGACGTTCACACTGAACGGGTACCAGCCGTAGTAGTGCACGGTGGCCACCAGATTGGGGTCGTTCAGCGACTTCATCCCGGCGGCCAGGATGTCCAGGAAGTCCTGGCCGGCATTGGTGTGCAGGGTGGGCAGCACGAGCAGCCGGGTCGCGTTGTTGCCGCCGGACTGGCGCACCACCGAGTGGAACGCGGTGTTCAGCTCGGCGTTGTACTGGTTGCCCTGGGCGTCGGTGGTGTTGTTGAACTGCGGCTCGTTGTTGCTCTCGAAGAGCAACGCCTGCGGGGAGTCACGGAACTTGGCCGCGATCTGGGTCCAGGTGGCCTTGAAACGGGCCAGCACGTTGTCGTGGTCGGTGGGCAGGCCCGCGATCCACTGCCAGGAGTCGTGATGGACGTTCAGCACGACATACAGCCCGTCGGCCACCGCCCAGTCGACCACCTGCTTGACGCGGTTCATCCATGCCGCGTCGATCGTGTAGGGGGCGGAGGCGGACTGGTGGCCGCTCCAGGTGACCGGGATCCGGACACTCCGGAAGCCCTGCGCCTTGATGGTGTCGAACAGGGCCTTCGTCGTCGGTGGGTTGCCCCATGACGTCTCGTCGGGGATGGCGTCGAGGCTGTTGCCCAGATTCCAGCTCGGCTGCATCGCGGCCACCGTGTCCATCGGGGCGGCGGCGAGCGCGGGGAGCGGCAGCCGGGCGCGGGACGTGTCCTGGTGACTCGGCAGGGCGAGGGCGGTGGTGCCGGTCAGCCCGATCGCGGCGACCAGCGCCAGGAGGAGGCCGAACAGACGGCCGGGGCCACGACCGCGGCGCCGGGTGGGGCGTTGCGTTCCCGTCATCTTTGATCCTCTTCTGTTGGCCGAGCGCCTCGTGGTCGGGTCGAGTCGTGTACAAGTCCTGTCGAAGCGCTTCACTTGTCCGTGACGTTAATGACTTGTTTCCTGCGAAACAATTGGATGAACTCCATGAAACTTTCCTGGCTTCTTGTTATTGACAGCCAGTAGGGGCTGGTGGCAGCGTCGAAGCGCTTCAACTGATCATCGCTCCAACTGTTCGCACCCAGCCTGCTTAGGGGTCCGTCTCGTGGGTTCTCCGTCCCAGCCCGCCGTCGGGCGCCTGCCGTTCCGCGATCCGGCGCTGCCGGTCGACAAGCGGGTCGACGATCTGCTGGCCCGGCTCACGCTCGACGAGCGGATCGCCCTGCTGCACCAGTTCGCGCCGGCCGTGGAGCGCCTCGGTGTCGCCGCGTTCCGCACCGGCACGGAGGCGCTCCACGGTGTGTCCGGGCTCGGCGTGGCGACCGTCTTCCCGCAGGCCGTCGGGCTGGGCGCGACCTGGGACGAGGATCTGGTCCGCGAGGTCGCCGAGGCCGTCTCCGTCGAACTGCGCGCCTTCCACCGCCACCGCCCGACGGCGAACGGCATCGGCGCCAACAGCCTCCATGCGTGGGCCCCCGTGGTGAATCTGCTGCGCGACCCGCGCTGGGGCCGCAACGAGGAGGGCTACTCCGAGGACCCGACGCACACCGCCCGGCTCGGCACCGCCTACTGCCGAGGCCTGGCCGGCGACCACCCCACGTATCTGCGCGCGGCCGGGGTACTCAAGCACTTCCTCGCCTACAACAACGAGGACGACCGCTCCGTCACCTCGTCCGGCCTGCGCCCCCGCGTCCTGCGCGAGTACGACACGGCAGCCTTCCGCCCGGTCGTCGCGTCGGGCGCGGCGACCGGTGCCATGGCCGCGTACAACCTGGTCAACGGCCGCCCCTGCCACGTCAGTCCGCTCCTGGACGAACTGCGGAGCTGGGCCGAACCGACCGGGCACGAACTGTTCGTCGTCAGCGACGCCCAGGCGCCTGCCAACCTGGTCGACCACGAGCACTACTTCGACGACCACGCCGAGGGCCACGGCGCGGCGCTGGTGGCCGGCATAGACAGTTTCACCGACCTGAACGAGGACGGCTCGATCGTGGCCGGCCGACTGCGCGAAGCCCTGGAGCGCGGTCTGATCGACGAGGCGGACATCGACCGCGCGGCCCGACGCCACCTCCAACTCCGCTTCCGGCTCGGCGAGTTCGACCCGGACCTCGACCCGTACGCCGGTATCGGCCCGGAGGTGATCGACTGTGCCGAGCATCGCGCCCTGGCCCTGCGCGCCGCGACCGAGTCGGTGGTACTGCTCAAGAACGACGGCCTGCTGCCCCTCCGGGCGGACCGGACACCGCGTATCGCCGTCATCGGCCCGCATGCCGACGCCCTGTACGAGGACTGGTACAGCGGCACCCCGCCCTACCAGGTCGGTATCGCGTCCGGACTGCGCGCCGCCGCTTCCGCCGGCGATGTCGTGGTCGTGGAGGCCGCCGACCGGATCGTCCTGCGCTCCCGCTCCACTGGCCAACCGCTCGGCGGCACCGCGTACGACGTCACCGAGTGGGGCGACGGGGTGCTGACCCTGCGCGACGCCGACACCGGCCGCTACCTCACCCGCAGGGACGACGGCTCGCTCGGCGCGGACCGTGAGGTGATCAAAACCTGGTTCGTCAACGAGACCTTCCTCCTGGAACCAGATCCTTTCGCCGATGCCGATGCCGATGCCGATGCCGATGCCGACACCGTGCTCCTGCGGAATGTCTTCACCGGCCGCTACGCCGTCGTCGACCCCGAGGACGGCAGGGTCACCGCCACCGCCGACAGCCCACGTACGGCCGAACGCTGGCGGCGCGAGCTGCTGCGGGACGGCGCCGCCGACGCCCGGAGCGCCGCCGCTGCGGCCGACGTCGCGATCGTTGTCCTCGGCAACCACCCGCTCATCAACGGCCGTGAGGCCGAGGACCGTACGGGCACCGCACTGCCCGCCACCCAGGAGGTCCTGCTGCGCGAGGTCGCCGAGGTCCGTCCGGAGACCGCGCTGGTCGTCATGAGCAGCTACCCCTACGCCCTCGACTGGGCGAACGAGCACCTGCCCGCCGTGGTGTGGACCTCCCACGGCGGGCAGGAAACAGGCCGGGCAGTGGCCGCCGTACTGCTCGGCGACGCCGACCCGGCGGGCCGGCTGCCGCAGACCTGGTACCGGGGCGACGACGAACTCCCGCCCCGGCTCGACTACGACGTCATCAAGGCGGGCTGGACCTACCAGTACCACCGGGACGCACCCCTGTACGCCTTCGGCCACGGCCTGTCCTACACCGACTTCGCCTACGGCGACCTGCTGCTGTCCACGCCGACCGTGCCGCAGGACGGCGCTGTCGACGTCACGGTGACGTTGTCCAACACCGGGGCGCGGTCCGGCACCGAGGTGGTCCAGCTCTACGTCCGTGCCCTGGACGCGCGGTACGAGGCGCCCCGGCTGAGGCTCGCCGACTTCCGCAAGGTGTGCCTGGAGCCGGGGGAGAGCCGCGAGGTGGCCTTCCGGCTCCCCGCCGACCGGCTCGCCCACTGGGACGTGGCCACCGACGCCTTCACCGTGGATCCCGGCGCCTACGAGGTCCTCGTCGCCCGCTCCGCCGAACACGTCCTGCTCACCGCGCCGTTGACCGTGACCGGGACGGCCCCCGCACCCCGCGGGGTGGTCGGGCGGCGCGTCCGGGCCGCCGACTTCGACGACTACACGGACGTCACCCTTGTCGACGCCACCCGTATCGCGGGCGACGCGGTCTCCCCGGCCGATCCGGCTCGTCCCGCGACGCTGCTGTTCCGTGCCGTCGACCTGTCCGGTGCCGCTCGCTTCGAGGCGGAGGTCGCGCGCGAGGGCGGCGGCAGCGGTGAGGGCGGCGGTCCGGGTGAGGGGCGTCTGGAGGTCAGGGCCGGCGACCGGCTCCTGGCCGAGCTGACTCCACCGGTCACCGGCAGCCGCTACACCTGGACCACGGTGACCGCCGACATCACCGAAACCGACACCGACACCGTCACTGACGCGCTTGGTGAGGGCGTCAGCGATCTACGGCTGACCCTGCACGGCGACTTCCGCCTTGCCTCCTTCTCCTTCGGTTCCTCCGTGAGCGGATCCGCGTGAGCCGGCTCGCGGGGTGCGGGCCGTGGGCCGGGAAGGTTCCCTATCCTGTCCCGTCCTGTCCATTCCCCCCCCGAACCAGAGCGTCAGTCGACGAACTCCATCGCCGGGTAGCGGTCTGACGGTCCGTCCAGCAGTCGGCCGCTTCGGCCGCGCAACCAGTGGTCGAAGTAGGCGGACACATAGGCCTCGTTGGTGCGGATCGCCGTGGCCGGGTCGATCGTGCCGAGGTTCTGTCTCTGGGTTTCCGGCGGCAGGCCGAGCTGGGGGAGCAGGGCCTCCGCGTCCGTGAACGACGCGTGCTCCGAGCCGCGCAGGGTGAGCTGTCGGGTCCAGCCGGGGGTGTGGGCGCGGAACGCCTGCCAGCCGGGGCCGGTGTCGGTCGTGCCGTCCTTGCCCAGGAGCAGGAACGGTCGGGCGAGCCCGTGTTGGGCCACCGGCATGAGGGTGCCGTCGTAGTTGGTGAGGTTGCCGTCCATGTTGATCCCGGCCCTGATGCGCGGGTCGGCGTCCATGGCCGTCGCGGTGGCCGTGCCGCCCACCGAGTGGCCGAACATCCCGACCCTGGACAGATCGAGCGCCCCCGCGAGGCCGTTCGGCAGCCGTCTGCCGTCCGCATCGGGATTGCGGCCGGCGTCGAGCAGGCTCAACTGGTCCAGGACGAAGCCGGTGTCAGCCGTCCGCACGGCGAGGGACTTCCTGATGAAGGTGTCCGGGTCGGTCGGCGTGACCATGGTGGCGAGCGAGCCGTCGGGAAACTGCACCTCGGGGGATTCGTAGGTGTTGTCGACGGCGACCACGACATAACCCCGGGAGGCGAGATCCGCCACCAGCGTGGTTCCCCAGGTCCGGGGCTCACCCAGCCCCGGTGAATAGATCAGCACCGGCCGTTTCCCGGCCCCGTGGGCAACCGGGGCGCCACGCACCACGTGCGTGGCGGTCGCCGCCCAATCGGTCTGTCCGGTCGGCAGGTGCATCCCGAGGTAGTTGTTGGCGGTCACCGAGTCGAAGTGCGCCGCCGCCTTGGGAAGCATGTACGGCGCGGCCGGGCGGCCCTCCGCACGTGTCGTCGGGTAGTACACGCTGACCATCAGCTCACGACGGTTGTGGCTGGAATGCCAGGGATCGGGCCGGGCACGGTCCACGAGATGCACGGGCACTTCGCCGACCGCGTACCTGCCCGTGGGAGCGGGCAGGCTCAGCCGGGTTGGGGTCGGGGTCGGGGTCGGGGTCGGGCGCATGGGCGGTCCCGCCACTGCCGCGACGGCGTCGCCGGGCAGAGCGGCCGCCAGAGCGACGGCCGCGACGGCCGCGACGGCCGCGCAGGCGAGCGAGGCCCACGGGCCGCGACGCCGCTTGATCCGTTCCCCGGTCCGTCGCTTGGTCCGCTGCCCGGCCCCTTGCCCGGCCCGGTGCTTGATCGACTGTTCCTCCGTCATGTCAGTCAATGCTGCAAGCCGCCGGTCCCGTCCGCCATCGGGATGTCCCCCCATATGGCCCGCTGTCATCCCTTAGGGGATGGTCCGCGCGAAAACCCCCATGCGCCGGTTCGCACACCTCTGCGATCATCCCCGCATGGCGCACAGTCTCGAATCGCTGGTCCTCCGGCACACCTACCGGCTCCCCTCTCCCCAGGGCTCCGCCGGTGAAGGAGCCGCCGCCGCGCGGCAGTTCGACGCGGCGCTGACCTCCGCGGGCTTCAAACTCTCGGCGGAGCTGTTCGCACGGCTGTCGGGGCTGTCCCCGGCCGCGGTCCTGCACACCGCCAAGCGGACGCTCCGCACCCTGACCGAGATGGTGGGCGCCCACGTCCGGCACAACTCGTACTTCATCGACTTCCCGGCGAACGTGCCGGACACCGAGGAGTTCTGGGCGCGATGCGTGGTGAAGGCGCTCGGCGACGACAGGTCCCGTGAGAACGTGCTGACGCAGTTGGCGCACGGGGTGCTGGACCTGCTCAGCCTGCCGGCGTACGGCCGCTACCAGCACACCTACGAGGAGCTGCTCGCGGCACAGGACGAGCTGATCGCCTCGGCGGGCGACCGGGTGACCGTCCTGCACCTCGGAGGGGACCTGGAGGACGAGCTCACGGACCTGTACCTGGCCCTGGCCGGGAGCCGGACGCCACTGGGTGAGGACCACCTGAACGACCTCAGGATCCTCGCCGGGCAGTGCGCGCTCGGCCCCCAGCCGGATGCGATCCCGGTCCGGGAGAACCGCGCGGTCGTCAACGAGGCCCGGCTCGCCGTCGGCGCCGGCCTCTTGCTCGACACCGTCACCGACGTACTGCGGCTCGCCTGCGCCCTGTCCGGCGGCGACGTGACGCTACAGGAGCCGACCCGGTTCCGGGCTCTCGGGCGGCCGGCCCGTCGCGCGCTGCTCGCGGGCCTCGACGCCGTGGTCGCGGCGAACCCCGCGAAGCTGGCCGACGTGCACGCCCACCGCGAACCCTTCAAACGACTCGGTGAGCGGCTCCACCCGCACGAGTACCCGCGCTGGCCGCACGCCGCCGACGTGTTCGCCGTGGCACGGGGCGAGAAGGAGGCGCGGTCGTTCGACAGCCGGGTGGAGATGCTGCTCGGCGAGGGCGATGTACCCGGTGCGCTGCGGCTGCTGAAGTCCGCTCCCGGCAAGCTGTTCCGGTCCCTGGACCTCCTGCTGCGCAGCGCCGTCGGCCAGGAGGAACGGGACGCGGTGCTGGCCGCCGCCGTGGAGGTCGCTCCCGGGGTCTCCGGGCGGGTCGTCCTCTCGGTGCGCGAGCACTTCCACAACCGGGACCGGGAGACCGGCGAATCCCGCGTCTTCGTCAACCGCCGGGGGCGCGCCTGGGTCTCGGCCGACCACCGGCCGCCCGTATCGGTCCCGGACCGCGACCGCCTGATCGCCGCCCTCGACGCCGAGCTGCGCCACCGGCTCCCGACCCCGGGCCGGCTGCTGATCGACCCCGACATCCTCGATGTGGCGCTCCCGCTCAGCGGCAGGGCGACCGCGTCCGGGCTCGGCGTACTGCCGCGCGGTTCGGTATCGCAGGTCGACGGCGAGCGACTGCGTTTCTTCGTGTACTGGAAGGAGGCGGCGAGGCGGACCGACTACGACCTCTCGGTGCTGCTCCTCAACGCCGACTACAGCACCGACGCCTGGCTTTCCTACACGTCTCTCACGACAGTCGGGGGCCGGCACTCGGGCGATGTCACCGAGGCACCCGATGGTGCCTCGGAGTTCATCGACCTGACCCTGGACCGGGTGCGCGGCACGTTGATCGCTCCGCAGGTCAACATCTACGCGGGGGAGGGCTTCGACGAGGTCGAGGAGTCGTTCTTCGGGTTCATGCTGCGTGACGGCGAGCAGAAGGGCCGGCCGTTCGAGCCGCGCACGGTGCGGATGAAGTCGGAGCTGCGCGGCGTGGGCCGGGTCGCGCTGCCGCTGGTGTTCCGGCGCGAGGACGACGGCCGGTGGCGCGCGAAGTGGCTGCACCTGTATCTGAAGGGCATCTCGTCGGCCAACCAGGTCGAGGAGAACCAGGTGTCGGTGGCCAAGGTGGTGCGCGCCGTCGTCGAGCGCGAGCAACTGACGGTCGGATACCTGATCGACCTGATGCTGTCCGGGGGCACCACAGCCGTGGACATGGACCTGTGGGACGGCGGACAGGTCCCCGGCGAACCCGTGACATACATCGGCCTCGAACGCCCCGAGGGGCTGCACCCGGACTCCCGGGTCATCACCCTCGAAAATCTGCGCGACCTGATCCCTGGCTGAGTGCTAGCGTTCCTCTTGGCGAGGCCATGAAGGGGCTTCCTTCTCACTCATTTTCCATGAACCCAAGTCCCTTCGCTTTCCTCGCCCTTGACCGCAAAAGCCTGGGAGGCGCCCCACGTGGGGCGCCTCCCAGGCTTTTGCGGTCACCCGATGAGCGGACCCGGTGCCGCTACGCTGCCGTGTCATGCGGCAGACGCGTCTCGACACCGCCCGGATCCGGGCGGCTCGCCGGCTGATCGATCCGGTCTTTCTCGGTACTCCGCTGTACCGGTGCGAGGCGCTGGAGTCCGCACTCGGGTGCGCGGTGAGCGTCAAACTCGAAACGGCCAACCCGGTACGCAGCTTCAAGGCACGCGGGACCGAGGTGGTCGCGAGCCTGCTCGCCGACAGCGGTGCGCGAGCCGCGGTGTGTGCCAGCGCGGGCAATCTCGGCCTGGCCCTCGCCCGGTCCGGTCGCGGCCGGGGGATCGAGGTGACCGTCGTGGCATCCCGCTCCGCGACCGTGGCCAAGCTCGATCGCATCCGCGCGCTGGACGCCCGGCTGGAGCTGGTGGACGGCGACCACGAGTCGGCCCGCGAGAGGGCGGCGGCCATCGCGCGGCACGAGGGCATCCGGCTGGTCGAGGACAGCCTGGACATCGAGACCTGTGAGGGCGCGGCCACCATCGGCCTGGAACTTGTGGAGGCGGAGGCGTCGTTCGACACGGTCCTGATCGCTCTCGGCGGTGGGGCACTGGCCACCGGTGTGGGCCATGTGCTCAAGGCCCTGGCACCCGGAGTCGAGGTGATCTGTGTCCAGCCGCTGGGCGCACCGGCGATGACCCACTCGTGGCACAGGCGGACTGTCGTCACCACCGGCCCGACCGACACCATCGCCGACGGAGTCGCGGGCAGACGTCCGATCCCGGCCGTCCTGGACGACCTCCTTCTGGCCGCCGACGATGCCGTCCTGGTCCAGGAAGCATCGATCATCACCGGTATGCGGATGCTCCTCGACCACGCCGGTCTGGTCGTCGAGCCCTCGGCCGCCCTCGGTGTCGCGGCGATCCTCGAAGACCCCGACCGCTTCGCCGGGCGGCACGCGGTCACCATCGTGTGTGGCAGCAACGTCGACATGGACGCCTATCACCGCTGGGTCGGCGCGGCCCCCGGCCGCAAGTCGTGCTGACCGTACGGTAGTTGTGCTCGGCCCGAGCACAGCCGTGGTGGTGGTGTGCAAGCCGGGGCTGGTCACTCCGGGCGCGCGGATGGGTTAAGGTTGATCCAGAGCTGGTCGCCACAACTCCGGTTGACCGGCCTCGCGTTGGTGGTCCAAGGAAAGACGCCCCGCTTCCTGCGGGGAAATGCAGGTGCAAGGCCTGCCCGGCGCTCCATTCGAAGGGCCCGTCCGTAAACCGGACGGGCCCTTCGTGCTGCCCGCCCGAGCTGAACGTGCCCCGCCCCGCCCTCGACTCACGGCACGGCGGGCGCAGTTCTCCCGGCCGGGAGCACATCCCGCAGGACGCCTCGCGGAAGGCCGCGCCGCCGCCATTCGCGGGGGTAGCCGATCGACACCTCCTCGAAGCGCACACCGTCGTGCACCGTCGTCCAAGGTGTAGTCGTAGAGCAGGAACAGCGGCGCCACGGTCACCGGTTCGCCCGAGCCGTGCCACACCGGAAAGGGGTCCTCCGGCGTGACGACGCCCAGGGAACGGCACATGCCGACAAGGTGCCGGTAACGTGCCTCGCCGCGCAGTTGGACGGGATCGTCGTCGGTCGTCCACAGTTCATGGTTGCCGGGGACCCAGATCACCTTCGCGAACCGGCGGGCGAGGACGCCGAGCGCGTACGCGATGTCCGTGCTGTTCTCGGCGATGTCCCCGGCGACGATCAGCCAGTCCTCGTCGGAGGTGGGGCTGAGCTGCTCCAGGAACCTGCGGTTCTCCTCGTAGGAGATGTGCAGGTCGCTGACGGCCAGCAGCCTTGGTGCCCGGCTCATGTCAGCGGTCCGCCGCCGCGCCGCTCAGGGTGTCCGCGATCCGCTGGATCAGCCGGGGTGCCTGGTCAGTGAGGTAGAAGTGGCCGCCGGGGTACACCTCCATGGAGAACTCGCCGGTGGTGTGCTCCTGCCAGGCGCGTACGTCGTCCAGCGGCGCCTTCGGGTCGCTGTCGCCCACCACGGCCGTCACCGGGCAGCTCAACCGCCGTATCCGCTGCGGGCGGTACAGCTCGGCGGCACGGTAGTCGCTGCGGATGGCGGGCAGCACCATACGCAGCACCTCGTCGTCGCCGAGGACGCGGGTGTCGGTGCCCGCCAGCCGCTTGATCTCGTCGAGCAGGGCCTCGTCACCGCGCGTGTGCACGTCCTCCTCCACCCGGAACCGGGACGGCGCCCGCCGGCCCGAGGCGAACACCATCACCGGCGCCACCCCGGCCTGCTCCAGCAGACCGGCCAGCTCGAACGCCAGCGACGCGCCCATGCTGTGCCCGAAGACGGCCAGCGGCCGGTCGGTGAACCCGTCGAGGACCAACGGCAGCAAGTGGTCGGCGAGTTCGGGGATGCTCTCGACACACGGCTCCAGCCGCCGGTCCTGGCGCCCCGGATACTGCACCGAGAGAACCTCGACGCGCGGGGCGAGGGCCTGCGAGACCGGAAAGTAGAAACTCGCCGAACCCCCGGCGTGCGGGAGGCACAGCAGACGTACCTCACTGTCCGGGGCGGGGTGGTAGCGGCGGATCCACTGATCCGTGTCTCCACTGTGCGCGGTCACAATCAGTCTCCGGGTGTGTAGGGGGCCGGCTGCTTCCGGAAGCTAACAGGCGGCGGGTGTCGTGCGGGCCCGTGCGGGCCCCTGATCCGACCCCTATGCGGACGGGCGCAGGTCAGGGGTGTCGCGATGCGCCGGGACCTCGTTCACTTGAAGTCCAAAGTACCCAGGGCTGCCTGGCACGCCTGCTCCAGGCGGTCGTCGCCCGTTCCCTGGCGGTATCCGCAGGGCTTTGACCCCCGGGGGTTTTCAGTGACGGACGAAGCACGGCTCGTCGACTACATCCGCCGTATGACGGGTGATCTGCGCAAGGCGCACAGGCGGGTGAAACAGCTTGAGGACGCCGGCAGCGAGCCCGTCGCGATCGTCGGCATCGGCTGCCGCTTCCCCGGTGGAGTCACCGGGCCCGACGAGCTGTGGCGGCTCGTGGCCGAGGACCGGGACGCCGTCGGAGCCATGCCCGACGACCGGGGCTGGGACTTCGACGCCCTGTTCGCCCCCGATCCGGACCAGCTGGGCACCAGCCACGCCCGCGAGGGCGCGTTCCTGCACGACGCCGCCGACTTCGACGCCGGCTTCTTCGGCATCTCCCCCCGCGAGGCGCTCGCCATGGACCCCCAGCAGCGACTGCTGCTGGAAGTGGCCTGGGAGGCGCTGGAGCACGCCGGGATCGACCCCAACACGCTGACCGGCAGCCCCACCGGCGTCTACGCCGGGCTCATGTACCACGACTACGCGGGCGAGCTGTCGACCATGCCCGACGAGGTCCACGGCTTCCTCAGCACCGGTGTCGCGGGCAGCGTGGTGTCCGGCCGGGTCGCCTACGCCTTCGGCTTCGAGGGTCCGGCCGTGACCGTGGACACCGCCTGCTCGTCCTCCCTCGTGACCCTCCATCTCGCGGCGCAGGCCCTGCGGGCGGGGGAGTGCGATCTGGCGCTGGCCGGCGGGGTCACCGTCATGGCCACCTCGTCCACCTTCGTCGAGAACTCCCGGCAGGGCGGCCTGGCCGCCGACGGCCGGTGCAAGTCCTTCGCGGGCGCCGCCGACGGCACCGGCTGGGGCGAGGGCGCCGCCCTGCTGGTCGTGGAGCGGCTCTCCGACGCCCGGCGCCACGGGCATCAGGTGCTCGCCGTCATCCGGGGCACCGCCGTGAACCAGGACGGCGCCAGCAACGGACTGACCGCGCCCAACGGCCCCTCCCAGCAGCGGGTCATCCGCCGGGCGCTGGCCAACGCCCGCCTCACCGCCGCCGACGTGGACGCGGTCGAGGCCCACGGCACCGGCACCCGGCTCGGCGACCCCGTCGAGGCCCAGGCCCTGCTGGCCACCTACGGCAAGGAACGGACCGACGGCACACCGCTGTGGCTGGGCTCGGTCAAGTCCAACCTGGCCCACACCCAGGCCGCGGCGGGCGCCGCCGGTGTCATCAAGATGGTGATGGCGATCCGGCACGGCCGACTGCCCCGTACCCTCCACGTCGACCAGGCGACCCCCGAGGTCGACTGGAACGCCGGGGCGGTACGGCTGCTCGACGAGCCCCGCGACTGGCCCGACCACGGCAGGCCCCGCCGGGCCGCCGTCTCCTCCTTCGGAGTCAGCGGCACCAACGCGCACATCATCCTCGAACAGGCCCCGCCGGAAGGGGAGTCCGAGCAGAGCGCGGAGTCCGGTCCGGCCGACGGACAGCTCGCCGAGGACACGCGGGCCGTGGAGTCCGTCCCGCTGCCGGCCGTGCCGGTGCTCCTCTCCGCCCGCGACGACGACGCGCTGCGCGCCCAGGCCGCCAAGCTCCACGACCACATCACCGGACCCGACGCCCCGCGCCTGCCGGACCTCGGCCTGGCCACCGCCACCACCAGGGCCGCCCTCGAACAGCGCGCCGTGGTCGTCGCCGCCGACCACGACGAACTGGCCCGTGCCCTCAAGGCACTTGCGCGGTCCGAGGCCGCGCCGGGACTGCTGACCGGTACGGCCGGCGACCAGATCTGCGCCTTCCTCTTCACCGGCCAGGGGGCCCAGCGCCCTGGCATGGGGGAGGAGCTGTACACGGCGTTCCCCGCCTACGCGCGTGCCCTGGACACCGTGTGCGCGGAACTCGACGGCCACCTCGAACAGCCCCTGCGCGAACTGCTGTCCGCCGCACCCGGCACCGACACCGCCGCCCTGCTGGACGAGACCCAGTACACCCAGGCGGCGACCTTCGCGGTCGAGGTCGCGCTGTTCCGGCTGGTGGAGAGCTGGGGCGTACGGCCCCGCCACCTCGCCGGCCACTCGATCGGCGAACTCGCCGCCGCCCATGTCTCCGGCATGCTGTCACTGCCCGACGCCTGCGCGCTGGTGGCCGCCCGAGGCCGGCTGATGCAGGCGCTGCCCGCCGGGGGCGCGATGGTCGCCCTGGAGGCCACCGAGGACGAGGTGACCCCGCTGCTCGCGGGGCAGGAGGACGACATCGCGCTGGCCGCCGTCAACGCGGAGCGGTCCGTCGTCGCCTCGGGCACCGCCACGGCCGTCGCGGAGGTCGCGGCACACTTCACCGCCCTCGGCCGCCGCACCCGGAACCTGCGGGTCTCGCACGCCTTCCACTCGCCGCTGATGGAACCCATGCTCGACGAGTTCCGTGACGTCGTACGGAAACTGGAGTTCCACCCGCCGGTCGTCCCGGTCGTCTCCAGCGTGACCGGCGCCCTCCAGCCCGACGACCAGTGGGCATCGCCCGACTACTGGGCCCGCCAGGTCCGCGACACCGTCCGCTTCCACGACGTGACCGTCACCCTGCGCGAGGCGGGCACGACCGTCCTGCTCGAACTGGGACCGGACGCCGCCCTCACCGCGATGGCCGACACCGGCACGGCCGCCGGTCCTGACGCCGTCGCCACCCCCGCCGAGCCGCTCCGCGTCGCCGCCCAGCGCCGTGACCAGCCCGAACCCAGGGCACTGCTCACCGCCCTCGGACGCCTGCACGCCCACGGCGTCGAGGTCGACTGGGACGCCTTCTACGCAGGCCGCGACGCACGGACGGTGCCGCTGCCGACGTACGCCTTCCAGCGGCGCCGCTACTGGCTGCGCCCCAAGCCGGGCACGGCGGCCACCGGCGCGGCCGGACTGCCCGCCGCCGGACACCCGCTGTTGGCGGCGGCCGTCACGGTCGCCGGTACCGGCACCCTCCTGCTGACCGGGCGCCTCGGCGTGGACACCCACCCCTGGCTGGCCGACCACGCGGTGGGCGGCACCGTCCTCGTCCCCGGCACCGCCTTCGTCGAGCTCGCCCTGCACGCCGCCGCCCGCCTCGCCACCGCCGAGCGCACCACGCTGACGATCGGCGAACTCGTCCTTCAGGCACCGCTGATCCTGCCCGCCACGGGCGGCGTACGGATCCAGGTGGTCGTCGGCGAGCCCGGCGCGGACGGCCGGCGCACCGTCGCCATCGCCTCCCAGCCGGAGACCGCCGACGCCGACGACGAGTGGACCGCGCACGCCGACGGAGTACTCGGCGGCGATCCGGCCGAGGAACAGCCGGAGGCGGCGGCGGGTCAGTGGCCGCCCGCAGACTCCACACCGCTCCAGACCGACACCCTCTACGACGAGTTCGCGAACGCCGGTTTCTCCTACGGCCCCGCCTTCCAGGGC
>NZ_LIQQ01000293.1:18422-18715 GCF_001418565.1 Streptomyces graminilatus
GCACCCGGCGCTCGCCGACGCTGCCCTGCACACCGCCGTCCTCGCGGGCGGCCCCTTCGCCGGTACGCCCGGCGAGGGACGCCTGCCTTTCGTCTGGGACGGGGTGACCCTCCGCGCCACCGGCGCCACCGCACTCCGCGTCCGGCTCACCCCCACCGGCCCCGACAGCCTCGCGCTCACCCTCGCCGACCCCACCGGCACCCCGGTGGCCACCGTCCGCTCACTGACCGTCCGCGCCGCCCCCGCCGTCATCACCGCCGCCCCCGGCACGAGCCCGGCCGACGGGCTCCACC
>NZ_LIQQ01000294.1 GCF_001418565.1 Streptomyces graminilatus
GAACTCCGCACCCAGCACCACAGGCTCACTCGTTGTGGAACTCATCGGCTTCGCTCTCCTTGTTCCTGTCGATATTCCTGTCGAGGGACTCTCGTTGTGTCGCCGGTCCGGTCAGCGCAGACGGTCGCCGAGTTGCAGGGCGATCCGGTCGACGGTTTTGGTCATGCGGGCCGTGTCGAGGGGTCTGACCCAGAACAGGACGCGGTCGACGCCGGCGGCCGCGTAGCTGTCGGCGTCACGGAGTTCGCCGCCGAAGAGAGTGACCGGGAGGGGCTGGTCGCTGCCCGGCCTGCGGACGGTCTTCTTGAACTCGGTGATGTGGTCGAGGACTCCGGGGCGGAGCATCGGGATCCACTCGTCGCCGTAGGCGAGGACCCGTTCGGCGACCCGGGGGCCGTTGCCGGCCACCAGGATCGGTGGGTGGGGCCGTTGGACGGGCTTGGGCCAAGAGGTGACCTGGTCGAAGTCGACGAAGTCGCCGTGGTAGGAGGCGATGTCGTGGGTCCAGATCTGTCGAATGGCCTCGACCCGCTCCCGCATGACGTGCCAGCGGTCGTCGGGGTCGGTGCCGTGGTTGCGCAGCTCCTGTTTGATCCAGCCGGGGCCCACCCCCAGGTTCATCCGGCCGTCGGAGAGGACGTCCACGGACGCCACTTCCTTCGCGGTGATGATGGGGTCGCGTTCCGGGACCAGCAGGATGCCGGTGCCGATCCGCAGGGTCGTGGTGGCCTGCGCCACCGCGCCCAGGGCGACCAGCGCGTCCATGCCCTTCCTGAACTCCGGCAGGAGACCGGTGACGTCGTCCCCTTCGGGCGTAACGGCCGGGATATGGGTGTGGTCGGGCAGGAACAGGGACTCGAAGCCCCGGTCCTCCAGCAGGGCGCCGAACTCCCCGGGTGAAATGGCGTCCTGGGTGGGGAACATGACGAAGCCGAACTTCACGACGCGCTCCCCGGGGCCGCCGTGCGGGACGCGTCTTCCCGGGCCGCCAGATAGTCCGCCGTGAGCCGCTGACGGCCCAGTTTCCCGGTGGGCAGGACGGGGAGCCTGTCCACCGGGATGATCTCGCTGGGGTGCTTGTACGCGCCGATACGGCCGGACAGGTGCTTCAGCAGCTCCGGCAGGTCGACCTGGCGCCCCGGTTCGGGTTCGATCAGGGCGACGACTCGTTCGCCGGTGGTGGCGTCGGGCACGCCGAAGGCGATGGCGGCCGCCACGTCCGGGTGCGTGGACAGTTCCCGCTCGATCTCCAGCGGGGCGATCGGATAACCCTCGACCATGATCAGGTCCTTCTTCCGGCCGACGAACAACAGGCAGCCGTCCGGTCGTTGGCGGACGATGTCCCCGCTGGCGAGCCACTGCCGGCGGTCGAAGGGGTCCACTCCCGTCCCGTTCCAGGACCCGACGGGCCGGGAGGGGGTGCGGATCAGCAGCTCACCGGCTTCGTCCGGCTCGGCGTCGACCCTGATCTCCACGCCGGGCAGCGGCCATCCGATGGACGGCTCGTCGACGGCGTCGATCCGGGGCTGCTCGATCACGGGAGCGGCGGTCTCGGTCATGCCGTAGACGCCCGTCAGAGAGGACTTGAAGGTCTCGGCGAACTCCCGGCTGAGCTCGATCGGGCACGCGTCGCCTCCGGTGACGCAGCGCGTGTCCGTGAGATCGGGTGCCGGTTCGGCGGCGGCGCGGGCCTCGGCGAGGAGCGCGCGGTAGGTGGTCGGCGCACCGCCGATCCAGCCGAACCGGTGGGCGCGCAGCATCCGCAGGACGACTTCCGGCTCGTTGGTCGCGGCCAGCGCCATCGGGGAGCCACGGCGCAGTGAGGTGAGCAGGACGAGGACGCCCCAAGGGTTGACCAGGTTGATCATGTAGTACGTGGCGTCGGCGCGACCGACGCCCTGGGCCTGGGTCAGACCGAGGCCGGCGTCGAGCGTCGTGTGGGAGAGCACCAGGCTCTTGGGGCGTCCCGTCGTACCCGAGGTGTAGAAGATGGCCGCGAGGTCGTCCGCGTCGACCTCGCGGCCATCTTCTA
>NZ_LIQQ01000295.1 GCF_001418565.1 Streptomyces graminilatus
GTGGACCCCCGACCGCAACGCCGGCTTCTCCTCCTGCGACCCCGGGCGACTGGTCCTGCCGACCATCATGGACCCCGTCTACGGCTACCAGGTCACCAACGTCGAGGCGTCGATGTCGTCGCCCTCGTCGCTGCTGCACTGGACCCGCCGGATGATCGAGATCCGCAAGCAGAACCCGGCATTCGGCCTCGGCTCCTACACCGAGCTCCCCTCCACCAACCCCGCCGTCATCGCCTTCCTCCGCGAACACAAGGACGACCTCGTCCTGTGCGTCCACAACTTCTCCCGCTTCGCCCAGCCCACCGAACTCGACCTCCGCGCCTACAACGGCACCCACCCGGTCGAGCTGATCGGCGGAGTCCGCTTCCCCGCCATCGGAGAACTCCCCTACCTCCTCACCCTCGCCGGCCACGGCTTCTACTGGTTCCGGCTGCCGCGAGCCGCCCCGCGCACTGCCCGCCGACCGTGAGTGTGTGCCCGCGAAAGGACGCGTCACCATGCCGAAGACCGCATCCCTTCGCCCGAGCGGGACGGGCCTCGCCGGGCCGCTGACCTCGCTCGGCGATCTGCTGCGCGAGTGGCTGCCCCAGCAGCGCTGGTTCGCGGGCAAGGACCGGCCCGTCACGGACCTCGGCCTGCTGTCGATGACCGAGCTGTTTCCGGGCTGTCTGCATCTGCTCGTCCGCACCGGCCACCCGGCCGTCCCCGCCCCCGGCGGCACTCCCCCGCCGGGCGACTGCTACCAACTGCTGCTCGGCGTACGGGAGCGCCCGTCGCCGCGCCTCGGCCGGGCCCTCATCGGCCGAGTGGCCGAGGGGCCCTTCGCCGGGCTGCTGGTCCACGACGCCCTTCAGGACCCTCGCGCGGCCGGGCTGCTGCTGGAGCGTCTGAGACACCCCGGAACGGCCGGCCCCCTCCGCTTCGAGGCCCACCCCGGCATCGGCGTGCCCGCCGGACTCGCCCCGCGCCTCCTCGACGTCGAGCAGTCCAACTCCTCGCTCGTGTACGGCGACGCGTTCATCCTGAAGGTGCTCAGACGCGTCCAGCCGGGTGTCCACCCGGACCTGGAGGTGCCCGCGGCCCTCGCCCGGCAGGGCTGCGCCCGGGTACCCGCCCCCGCCGCCTGGTTCCGGACCGATCTGCCACAGGACGCGACTCTCGGGGTCCTCCAGCCGTTCCTGCCGGACGCCTCCGACGGCTGGACGCTCGCCCTGCGCGCCCTCGCCGCCGGGCGCCCGTTCACCGACGAGGCCCACGAACTGGGCCGCGCCACCGCCGACGTACACCTGGCCCTCGCGACCGCCTTCCCCCGCGACACGCACGGCGTACGGCACAGCAGGCGTACGGCGGCGGCGATGACCGAGCGGCTCGACGCGGCCGTGACGTGCGTACCGGCGTTGCGGCCGTATGCCAGGCGGCTCCGGGCCGCCTTCGACGCCCTGGCCGGGTTCGACGCCGGTCCTGCCGCGCAGCGCGTCCACGGTGATCTGCACCTCGGACAGGTGCTGCGCGCGGGCGGTTCGGACGGGGAGTGGTTCGTGATCGACTTCGAGGGGGAGCCGTCCCGCCCGCTCGCCGAACGCCGCAGCGCCCAGTCGCCGGTACGGGACATAGCCGGCATGCTGCGCTCCTTCGACTACGCCGCCCGTACCCGCCTGCCGTGGCAGCCCGACTGGGCACTGCACTGCCGGGAGGCCTACTGCGCCGGGTACGCGGCCCGGGCGGGGTGGGATCCGCTCCGCGACCCCGGGCTGCTGCGCGCGTACGAGACCGACCGGGCCGTGTACGAGGTCGTCTACGAGGCCAGGCACCGCCCCGACTGGCTCCCCGTCCCCATGGCGGCGATCGAGCGACTCGCCGTCCGAGGAGGCTGACCGCTGTGGCCCTGCACGATCCCGCCCTCCCCGAC
>NZ_LIQQ01000296.1 GCF_001418565.1 Streptomyces graminilatus
GAGGGGCTCAAGCCCTCCGCGTACCGCCTTGAGCCCCTCACCGGCTACGGCCCGCCCCGCACCGACACCCACGGGAGCACCCCGGTCCGCCACGAGCCGCTGCTGCGCGTGTCCGGCCGGGGCCGCACCATGGTGCTGACCTTCGACGACGGGCCCGACCCCCGCTACACCCCGGACATCCTCAGCACCCTGCGCGAGCACGACGTCCGCGCGATGTTCTTCGTGTGCGGGGAGATGGCGGTCGGCAACAAGGACCTGCTCGCCGAGATGACCGAGGACGGGCACGTCGTCGGCAACCACACCTGGTCCCACCCGCTGCTCACCCGGCTCACCCGCGCCGAGATCCGCTCCCAGATGGAGCGCACCAGCGAGGTCATCGAGGACGGCTGCGGTGAGCCGCCCGTCTGGTTCCGCGCCCCCTACGGCGCCTGGAACCGGACCGCCTTCCAGCTCGGCGCCGAACTCGGCATGGAGCCGCTCGCCTGGACCATCGACACCCTCGACTGGATGACCCCCGGCGCCCGCACCATCGCCGACCGGGTCGAGCGCGGCGCCGCACCGGGTGTCGTGGTCCTCTCCCACGACGCGGGCGGCAACCGCTCGCAGAGCGTCCGGGCGCTGCGCGACTATCTCCCGAAGCTGCTGGATTCCGGCTACCACATCACCGTGCCGACCCGGCAATACACGTGACCGGATTACCGGGAATCGCCGGGACGGGCATTCGCCCGCCCGGTCGGGGAGACGCTCAGCGAATCTCGACCAGGCGGGCGAACACCACCACGTTCCCGTTGTAGCCGTTCTGCTTGGAGAATCCGCCCCCACAGGTGATGACCCGCAATTCGGGGGCGTTCCTGCTGCCGTAGACGCGGTCGCCGGGGAAATTGCTCTTCTCGAACACCTCGATGCCGTAGATCTCGAACACCACGACCTTTCCGTCCTGGCGCTGGACCTCGATGCGATGTCCCTTCTTGAGGGCCCCGAGTCCGTAGAACACGGCGGGGCCCTGTTTGTTGTCGACATGGCCGACGATCACGGCGGTGCCCTTCTCACCGGGCGACACCGCGCCGGTGAACCAGCCGGCCAGGTTCGGGTCCTCCGGCGGCGGGGCGTCCACCCACCCGGCCGCGTCCAGACCCACCGGCAGCACCGGCGCGTCGACCGAGATCGCCGGGATCCGCACCCGGTCGACCACGGAGAACGGCAGCGCGGCCGGGATCCCGGAGAAGGTGCCGCCCGGAAGACGGCTGTCGACCGCAGCCGCTGCCGCCGAAGCGGGCTGCGGCGGGCCGGTGTCGAATTCTCCGGAACCGTTTCGGATGAGAGCGAGGCCGGTCAGCAGAACAAGCGCTATCACGCCCCACGGAGCGCGCTTCCTCCGCCGCTCCTCTTCTTCCGCCAGCTCGGACCCGTACATTCGCCATCCCCTCTCGACCCGGCCGTCGCCGGATCAATCGCGCATACGAGAACGCTAAGTGCCCGGCGGGAAACCGGCGACGGGGCAGCAGCGAACGGGTGGCGGAGCACTGTCCGTGAGCCATCCGGGGCGGCGCCGGAAAGTATTTTTCTGACGGTCCGTGACCTGCGGCAATATCTGATTGCGCGGTCCTCTCCCGGCGTGTCCGCTCACCAGGACGGACCATTCCCGAAATGCGGGCGCGCGCACGGCATCTGAGGGTTCGTCTGGGAGGCGTTTACTCGCCGATCGACCGGGGACGGGTCCCGGGGCGCCTTCCGCGGAGGTTCACATGCGTACTTCTCGTGCCCTGGTGGTGGCTGCCGCCACGGCTGCCGCGGTGGGGCTCGCCGCCCCGGCGGCCTCGGCCTGGGACCAGCCGTCCAGTGTCACGGCCGCACCGAGCGTCATCGCTGCGGGCGGCCAGTTGGTGCTCACGGTCAATGGTTCGGCGTGCACCCGCCCCAACAGCACCATCAGTTCGAACGCCTTCCCGGGCGCCACGCTCAAGCCGATGGGCACCAACTCGGCGACGGCGACGGTGACGGTCAACACGAACGCCACCCCGGGTTCGTACAGCGTCACCACCCGCTGCGAGGACCAGAACAGGACCTTCGCGGGCGTGTTCACGGTCATCGGCGGTGTCCGGGGCGGTCTCGGCGGCAGCAGCTCCATCGGGGCCACCCCGGCGGACATGGCGATCGGCGGCGGTCTGGTGAGTGCGGCGCTCGTCGGCGGTGGCGTGTTCTGGATGCGCCGCCGGTCCGAGAACCGGATCTGATACGCACCCGCGGCGGAGCGGGGACCGTATTCCGGACAGCCCTTCGCCCCGGAACCCGTCAGGGTCCGGGGCGAAGGGCTGTTCCGCTGCCGCCGTCTCAGGCGCTGTCGTCGCCCGGCCGACGACGGGAGAAGCGGTACGCCACCGCCAGTGACCCCGTGATGAGCGCGGCTCCGAGGCCGATCTCCTTGAGGTCGAAGCCGGCGACACTGCCGCCCTCGCCCGCCTGCACACCCTGCGGGACGGGCGCGGGGTGGTGCGTCTGGTCGCCCGAGTGCCCGCCGGCGATGGTGAGCTCGGTATGGCCGCTCTCGTCGCCGCAGGTGAACGTCACCCGGTACGAGGCCCCGGGCCTGGCGTCCCAGTCGACCTCCGCCGTCGCCGACGAGTGCCCCTTGGGGATGGTGACCGGATCGAACACACCGGAGGACACCCGGGCGTGGTGGTCGCAGTTCTCCACACGGAGGGTGACCTGCCCGCCCGCCGCGACGGTCGAGGGCTCCACGCCGAAACCGAACGACGTGCCGCCGCCGCTCGCGACGGCCGCCTGGGCGGCGGGTGCGGTGAAGCCGGTGAGGGCGAGTGAGGCGACACCGAGCAGTGCGGCCGAGGCGACGCGTATCCCGCGCATAGATGAGTCCTCCGGGTCCCCGAGGAGCAACTGCGGACCTTTTCCGCTCGCGCCGTACCCGTCGCGCCAGGAAATGCACCTCGATGACCGAAACGCTAGGAACGCGTCCGCGTCCGCGCGATCGGTGTCGTGCGAATGGGGCACGGATGTGGGCCGCTCAGGGGATCCCGTTGAGCGAGCCGGGGGACACGCGCGCGTGGCGGGTGTCCCCCGTGGACGGGGCGGGGGCGGCGGCACGGGCCACTCACGCGCCGCGGCCGGTGAGGCACCGTCAGCCGGACACCGCCGGACGGCGGGGCGGTCGGCTGGGCGGTCGGCGGGCCGTCAGTGGCCCACGCCCGGAAAGAGCGTCAGGAACGGCTCCGCCGTGGCCGTGATGCCACGGCTGTAGGGCGCGTCGAAGTCCCAGATCAGGAAGAGCAGGAAGGCGATCAGGGTCGAGAAGAGCCCGGCCAGGACCAGTTCGCGGGTGGTACGGCGGATCTGGAGGGCGAAGATCATGCCGACCGTGATGACGGCTCCCGCGATCAGGCCGAACCACACGACACCGGGCATGGTCGGCCCGGTCGCGTCGGCGCGGTTCGTACGGGCCTGGTCGGCCGTGGTGACCTGGTCCAGGAGCGGCTGATAGGCCTGCGCCTGGAAGTCGGTCGTCGGCTCGTAATCGGTGACGTCGACCCGGATCCGCTGGAGCAGCACGTCACCGCGCTTGGTGACCTGGCCGTTGTCGGCCATCTCCTTCCACTCGGTTTTGACGACGTGTCCGACATACGCGTTGACGTCCTCCCGGATCCTGTCCCGGACGTCCGGCGGATAGACCCGGACCCGCTCCGAGATCTCGTGCAGCGCGTGTGCCTCGGTCGAGACGTAGTCCTGGGCCGTACCGCGTGCCTCCCAGACACCGGCGATGGCCAGACCCAGCACGATGGCGTAGACCACGCCGATCCACATCGTCATGTACTCGATCACGTCCGGGGTGTCGGACGGATCCTCGTCCTCGGGGGCCCTGCGGTCCCGGACGAAGGTGATGATGACGACGACCACGATCGCCGCGGCGATCGTGGTCGTCGTCATCAT
>NZ_LIQQ01000297.1 GCF_001418565.1 Streptomyces graminilatus
CGGAGGGGCCGGAGGAGTCGGAGGGGCCGGAGGGGCCGGAGGAGTCGGAGGCCGGCGAAGGCACCGCGACCGAGGCCGACACTTCCGCAACCGGAACCGGCGCCCCGGCGGAGGACCAACCCCCGCTCACGGATGTCGAGTTGTTCTTCCAGCTCCTCGCGAGCTCCTCCGGCGACGAGCCGGGGGTCGCCCCCGCCACCTGGTCGCCTGTGCTCGCCCATCCACAAGAGCGAGGCAGCCGAAGGCTGTTCTGGCGGCGGCGTACGGTCGACGGCAACCATCTCGGGCTGGTGGCGAAGCTCGCCACCGCGATCACCAGGGCCAGCGGGCTGGAGCGGGCGCGCTTCGGTGTCCCCGTCGATCTGCGCCGCCATGACCCCGAGCTGCGCACCACCGGCAATCTGACCATGGGCATATCCGTCGACGTCCAGGCGGGCGACGACTGGCGGACGGCCCACCAGAGCCTGCTGTCCGCACTGGCCGACCGGCGGGAACTGCCGCCGGGGCCGGTTCCCACGCAGGTCGTGCCGGTGCCGCTGGAGGACATCCGGCAGGGCGGCGCCGCCATGGACGCCCAAGTCACGGCCACGGGCGAGTACTTCGGCTCCGCAGTCCTGTCCAGCCTGGGCCGGGTCGCGCTCGCCGAGGTCAGCACGGACGCCTTCGAGGCGGCCTCGGTCTACTCGCTCCCGATGCTTCTGGCCATGAGCCCACCGATGTTCACCATCATGGAGTGCGACGGCCGGGCCGAGATCGTCCTCGGCTGGCACGACGGGCCGGGCGCCATCGCCCGGGGCGAACAGCTCCTGGACGACGTCGTCGAGGAGTTGGTGCCCCTCGCGCACCGCGGCCCCCATGCGCGCGGCTTCGGCCGGGTGCAGGCGGACGCGGCCACCCCCGTCCCAGCCCCGGCAACATCCACCACACCCACCACACCCACCACCCTTACCGCGCTCTTTCGCGAGCAGGTGAGCGGGACCCCGGACGCCATCGCGCTGTGCGGCCCGGAGGGGCCGGTCACGTACGGCGACCTGGGCCGCCGGGCGGACGCGGTCGCCCGGGCGCTGCGCGAGCGCGGCATCGGCAAGGGGGACGTGATCGGTCTGCTCGCGGACCGCGGTGTCGCCCTGCTCGCCGGGATGTGGGGGGTGCTGCGGGCGGGCGCCGCGTTCCTGCCGCTGGAGCCGGGGCACCCGGACAGCCGCATCCTCGGCCTAATGGCGGACGCGGGTTCCCCGCTCTGCCTGGTCCAGGACAGCCACCGTACGCGGCTCGGCGACTGGCCCTCCTTCGACGTGCTCGTACTGGAGCGGGTCGGCGCCGCGGAAGCCGGTCCGGGTTCCGAAACGGCCTCCGAACCGGGTTCCGGGCCGGCTGCCGATCCCGTGCCGGACCTGGTCGAGGCCGAGGATCTGGCATACGTCATCTACACATCCGGTTCCACGGGCCGTCCCAAGGGTGTCGAGGTCACTCACCGGAGTGTGGTCAACTACGTCCGCTGGGCGGTCCGGCTCTACGGGATGGACGCCGCCACCCGCATCCCGCTGTTCGCCTCGGTGGCGTTCGACTGGACGTACAACTCGGTGTTCCCGCCGCTGCTCTCGGGCGGAACGGTGCTGCTGGTGCCCGAGGAGCCCAACCATCTGGTGCTGCGGGAACTGCTCGAGGAGTCGGGGGCCAACACCCTTTCCCTCACCCCGACCCATCTCGATCTGATCGGCCGGCTCGGGCTCTCGCCGAGCGGGTTCAAGGTGGTCGCGGCCGCGGGGGAGCCGCTCACCGGGCTGCTCGCCGAGCGCACTCAGCGGATCTTCGGCCCGGACTGCCGGATCGTCAACGCGTACGGCCCCACCGAGGCGACCATCGCGTGCACGGCCGGTGTGTTCGACGCCGAGCGGCATTCCGGGTCCCCCACCGTACCGATCGGGCTGCCCGCGGACCGCTCCGCGGTCTATCTGATCGCCGCCGACCGGCAGTTCACCGAGCCGGGACAGATCGGCGAGATCTGTGTCTCGGGCGCGGCTCTCGCGCGCGGTTACCGGCAGCGGCCCGATCTGACCCGGGACCGGTTCGTCCGCCTCGGCGACGGCACCCGGGTGTACCGGACCGGTGACCTGGGGCGGCTGCTGCCCGACGGCTCCCTGGAATGCCTCGGCCGGATCGACCATCAGGTCAAGGTGAACGGGGTGCGGGTGGAGCCCGCCGAGATCGCCCGCTGTCTGGAGGAACACCCTGCGGTCGAACGGGCGGTCGTGACAGCACGGGTCCGGCCCAGTGACGGCCGGAAAGTACTGTGCGCCCATGTGGTCCTCAACACCCCGGTGGAGACCGACCTGTTGGCCGTTCACGCGGCGGCACGGCTTCCCCGTGCCATGGTGCCGACGGTGCTGCTGCCGGTGGCGGAACTGCCCCGCACCAGCAGTGACAAGATCGACGTCCAGTCGCTCCCCGACCCGTTCGCCCAGGAGCCCGGCGCCCCTGCCCCCGTCGTGCGGACCGTCGTACGCGACGAGGTCGAGGAAGCCGTCGCCCAGGTCTGGGGGCGGGTCCTGGCCGTCGAACCCGAGCGGCTCGGCGCCGACGCCGACTTCCATCTGCTGGGCGGGGATTCGGTTTCGATGATCGCCATGCTCGGCGGTGTGTCCACGGAGGTGGTGGGGGCTGACCTGGAGGAACGGTTCCTGGACCACCTCCTTCCGCGGATCCTCGCCGAGCCCACCCTGGAGCAGGTCTGTTCCGCGGTCCGGGAAGTCAGGGCGGCGGACACGGTCGCCTCGGGCCAGGCGGGCGAACCGGCGCAGGCCGGCTCCCTCGGGTCGAGTGCGTCTTGATCATGGATCCGCCAGGACTTGACCTGCGTGAACCGTTTCATTGAAACTTGCAATGTTTGACTGCGCGTGCACCAATCCGGCACCTGGATCTCATGGCCCTCACACCCCAGAGGTACGCCTGAACGACCAGGTTTCGGACGAACTGATGTCATGGAGGAAAGCCCGTTGACGGTGGTCGTTCCTCAAGCCTGTCCCCGATCGCCGGACGGTTCTCCGACCGGCCGTACGACCGAGTCGGCCCGCCTCGCCCAGGAGGCCGGCCTGGCCCGGGCGGGCCGGGCCAGGCTCGTCATCGTGCGCGGGCCGTCCGGTGTGGGCAAGAGCGCCCTGCTGGCCGGGGTACCGGCTGACGGCTTCACCGTCCTGCGCGTCACCTGCCGGGAGGCGGACTCCGCCACTGCGTACGCGGCGGCCTCGGAACTCCTGCGGACACCCGCGGATCTCCCGCCCGGGGCCCGGGAGGAGTTGGCGGCGGCCCTGTCCGCCGTCACACCCCTGACCGGCACGTACCCGACGCTGCGGCGGCTGGAGCGGTGCGTGGCCCTGCTCACGGCACACCGACCACTGGCCCTCGTACTCGACGACGTCCACTGGTGCGACGTGTCCTCGCTGCGCTGGCTGCGTTTCCTGCTGACCAGGTCACGCCACCGCCCGCTGCTGGTGCTGACGGCGTCGAGGGACGAGGCGGAGCCCCCGGGCGACGGCGAACTGGCGCAGCTCACGGCCTGGCACGCGTCGGCCGTGCTCAGGCTCGGTCCACTGGACCCGGCGGCCGTCGCCGATGTCGTACGGCGGCGGCTCGGCGCCCCGGAACCGCACTTCGCACAGGAGTGCGCCAGGGCGTCGGGCGGCAATCCGCGGCTGCTGCACCAGTTGCTCGACGCCCTGTCGGACGCGGGCGTACAGCCTCTGGCCAGTGAGACAGAGCGGGTCATGGAGTTCGGCCAGGCCGCGGTACGGGCTTCGCTGCGGACGCGGTTGGCCGTGCTGCCCGAGCCGGTGCGGAACGTCTCGGTGGCCCTGGCCACGGTGGGTGACATCAACCCGGCGCTGGTCGGCGCGGTGGCCCGGGTGTCCGCCAAACGGGCCCGGACGGCGCTGGCCGTACTGCGCGAGGAAGGCATCGTCGCGCCGGACGGTTTCGGTTTCGTCCACGAGACGTACCGGCGGACGGTGACCGACACGCTCCTGCCGCGAGAGCGGACGCGGTTGCGCGAGCGTGCCGCCACGCTGCTGAACGACACCGCCCAGCCGGTCCGGCGGTCGGCGGACCTGTTGCTGCGGCTGCCCCGTCTCGAGGGCGCCTGGATGTCCGACGCGCTGTGCGCCGCCGCGGACGAGGCGATGCACCAGGGCGAGCCGCTGGACGGTGTGCGGTACCTGCGACGGCTGCTGGCCGACCAGTACGACCCCGCGCAGCGGGAGCGGACCCGGATCCGGCTGGCGGAGGCCGTGCTGCGGCTGGAACCGGCGGCCTCGCTCCCCGAACTGCTCGCAGCCGTACGCCGGGCGGCCACCCCGGTCGAAGCCGCCCGCCTCGCCGTACGGTACGGCGACGCGGCGATCGCCGCGCAGAACGTGCTCGCGGCCGAGCCCGTACTCGTCGAGGCCCTGGACACGTTGCGCAGGGCGACGGGCGGGCGGCCCGGCACGGAAGAAGCGGACCTGGAGTGCCAGCTGCGCTCCGCTCTGGTGGTCATGGGCCTCAGCCAGACACCGGACTCCCCCAACGGCCGGGCCCGGGTACGGGAGTCGGCGACCGCGCTGCGGGCAGCGAGGCAGCCCGCGGGCGACACTCCCGGGGAGCGGCGGACGCTCGCCGCGCAGGCACTGCTCGCGGCCGTGGAGGGCCGGTCGGCGCCCGCCGCCGTGACGCTCGCGCGGCGGGCGCTCAACAGCGGAGCGTGGGACGAACGGATATCGCACCAGAGCGGCTGGGCCCTGGTCCTGGCCGACGAGGTCGAGCTGTCGTCCCGGGTCTTCGAGCAGGCGCTGGACGTGTCGCGCGCCCAGGGCAACGACTGGGCCCATCATCTGCACCTGGCCCAGCGGGGGCTGACCCTGTATCTCCGAGGGGCCGTCCGCGAAGGCCTGGCAGCGGCGCGGCGCGCCATGGACATCGACGAGCGGGCACCCTGGCGGCGGTCCTCGGCGCTGCCGCCGTCGGTCATGGCGGTCCTGCTGACCGCAGCGGGCCGTCCGGAGGCAGCCGACGAGCTGCTGACACGGCGGGGCATCGTCGAGCGGACGGACGCACCGGCCGCCGGTGAACTCGGCTGGCTCCGGCATCTGCTGACGCTGTACTGGGGCGCGTCGCGGTGGCGGCGGGGCGACCGGGCCGGCGCGCTGCGCAGATTCCTGCGCACAGGAGAGGAGTTGAGGGCGTACGGAGTCGTCAACCCGGTGGTCTCGCCGTGGTGGGTGTACGCCGTGAAGCTCCTCGTCAAGGACGGACGGGTGTCCGAGGCACGTGAGTTGATCGAGCAGGTCGACGCTCCGGCAGCCGACTGGGGCACCCCCCGTGCCCTCGGGCAGGTGCTGCTGGCCCGGGCCTCGGTGGCTGCGGACCAGCGGACGTCGATCGACCTCTGCCTGGAGGCGGCCGACGTGCTCGCCGGGTCACCCGATCTGTCCTCGCGTATCCGGGCCGACCACCAACTGGGGCGCGCGCTGCTGCGGGCCGGTGACCAGGCCGCGGCCCGCAAGCATCTGCGGCAGGCCGTCGACCTCGCCACCCGGACCGGCGACCACGGCACGGCGGGCGCCGCGGCCGACCTCCTGGTCACGGCGGGCGGCCGGCTGCGGAAGGCGACCGACGGCCCGGCGGGCCTTCTGCTGACGAAGTCCGAACTCCAGATCGCGGAGCTGGCCATGCGGGGCGTGAGCAACCAGCGGATCGCCGACGAGCTGTACATCACCCTGCGCACGGTCGAGACCCATCTGACGGCCACCTACCGCAAACTCGGTGTCAGCAACCGACGGGAGCTGTCGCAGACCCTGCCGCGCTGGCGGCACGGTCAGGACGCGCCGCGGGCCGAGGCCGGAGCCGGCGGACCGGCCGTTCCCGTGGCGCGCGGTTCGGCGGGGAGCCTGTGATGGCCGCGGGCCCCGCTTCACCGGCCGACCGGTCGCGGCCGGAGGAACCGTGGCCGCAGCAGCGGCACAACGGGCTTCTGGTGGACCGTGAGGAGGCGTGCGAACGGCTGCGGGCGGCACTGGGCGGGCTGGCCGAGGGCCGGTCGGCGGCCGTCAGGGTGCTCGGGGTGCCGGGCTCGGGCCGCAGCGCGCTGCTGCGGTGGACCGCGGACCTCGCCGAGCGTTCGGGCGTACAGGTGATGTACGGGCGTGGCTCGGCCCAGGAGTCCGGGCTGAGGTACGGCGTCGTCCAGCAGCTGCTCGGCTCCGCGTACCGCCGCGGCCGTTCCACCTCCGACGAGCGGGCCGCACGGCAGGCGCTGAACGCCGACCTGTGCCGGACCTTTCTGCGGGCCGCCCGGGGGCGCCCCCTGCTCGTCGTGGTCGACGGCCTGGAGTGGGCGGATCCCTGGTCCCGGAGCCTGCTCGACGCGCTGTCCCGGCGGCTGCGGCAGGCTCCGGTGCTCCTGGTCACGGCGGCCGGACCCGGCTCGCCCCAACAGGCGGCGTCCGGTCTCACGGAGGTCGGCGGGGAGATCGTCGAGCTGCGGCCGCTGAGCGTGTCCGGCATCCGTACGGTACTGGAGCGGGCGCACGGCGGCCCGGTCGACGACGCGTTCGTCGAGGCCGCGGCCCGCGCGACCCGGGGCAACCCCAAAGTGCTGTGCGCCGCGGTCGTACCACTCGTCCGGGGCCCCCTGACCATGTCGCCCGGCACGCTGGCGGAGCTGACCTCGCGGGCCGGGGACGCCGCCGACAAGCAGGTGTCCGAACTGCTGGACACCCTGCCGTGGGACCTGGTGCTGCTGCTGCGCGCGATCGTGGTGTGCGGCCGGGAGCTGCCCCCCGCGCTGGTGTGCGGGCTGGCCGGGCTGCGCACCCTGTCGGCGCCGCGGGCGATCGCGCTGCTGCGGGCGGCCGGACTGCTCGCACCGGGCGAGCCACTGACGGCGTCCGACGAGGAGACGGCCTCGATCGTGCTGGCGGGCATGGCGTCCGGTGCGCGCGAGGAGCTGTACGCCGCCGCGGCCCGGCTCGGCCAGCGGGCGGCGATCGATGACGAGAAGCTGGCCCGGCTGCTGCTGAGCACCCGCCGGACGGGCCGCCCCTGGGCGGTACAGGCCCTGCGCGGGGCAGCCGCGGCGGGCCGGAACCGGGGCGACAACGCGGCGTCGGCGCGTTACCTGCAACGGGCGCTGAAAGAGGACATGGACAAGGGGGAGCAGGCCCAACTGCTCCTGGAACTCGGTGCCGCCGAGATGGCGCAGTCCCCGCACGCGGGCGACGCGCCCCTCGTGCGGGTCTTCATGGACACCACCAACGGGGTGATCGCGCCGCTGCGGCTCGGGGCCATCGACCTGCTGTACGCCAAGGGGGTCGAGTCGGTCGCGACCCGGCTCGCGGACCAGGACGCCTCGGCCGGTGAGCCGCTGTCGCCCGCGGCCTCGTGGCCCTTGGAGCTGACGGCCGCCCAGGACCAGTCCCACGACCAGTTGCTGGAACGTCTGCTGGACTCGTCGCCGGCCGCGGCCCTCGCGGGCCATCCGGTGCGTGCGGCCCTCACATCCTGGCGGCTGATGCTGCGGGGCCGGTCCGCCGACCGCAGTCAGGAGCTGGCCCGCCTCGCGCTGCGTCAGTCGCAGGGCGACAGCTCCCTGTTCGCGACCCGGATCATGGCCAGCCGGGTGCTGGTGGTGCACGGCCGGTACGACGAGGCACTGGCCGGTCTGGAGGCCGTACTGGCGGAGACCTCACAGCCGTACATGGAGGCCGTGAACGCCCGGGCGCTGGAGGCCCGTGCCTGGACCCTGTTGCGCTGCGCCCGACTGAAGGAGGCGGAGCTCGACCTGAACTGGGTGCGGGAGCGGCTGCCCGCGCACCGCTGGCACACCTCGGTCTCGCTGCGGTTCACCACACTGGAGATGGTGCTGCACGTGTACAGGTCGCAGTTCGGCGCGGCCCTGCGGCTGGCCGAGGAGGCCGGTCCGGGGGCCGAGTGGGACGCCACGGGGTGGCCCGGACTGCTGTGGGCCCGCGGTTGTGCGCGGCTGGGCGACGGTGACGCCGTCGGCGCCGCCACCGATCTGGAGGAGTGCGGGCGGCGTCTGCTGCACAAGCAGATCACGCATCCGAACTTCATCTCGTGGCGCTACTTCGCGGCGATCGCCCGGCATGTGTGCGGCGACACGGAGGCGGCGACCCGCCTGGCCGAGGAGCACCAGCGGCTGTCCACGGCGTGGCGCAAGCCCAGCGCCGTGGGGACGATCGCGGTGGGGATCGCCCTGGCCTCCGACCGGGAGCTGGGCGAGGAGGCGCTTGTCCGGGCCGCCCGGGCGGTGAGCGGCTCGGACCGGTTACCCAGCGCGCCGGAACTGGCCCAGTGGACCGCGGCGATGCTGTCGGCGGGGACCCCTGCCGTCTCGGTACGGGGTGAGGGCCCGTTCAGTGTCTAATGCGGTCAGTCGCCCGTTCTGGCCGAGAAGTGTTGTTTCTTGACGGAACCCAAGCGGCAGATGGTGTCGCAAGCAAAAGTGACAAGGGGTCTGTTACGTGCTGGAAGACCGTACGTTCGAGCTGCGGACCCTGGACGACGTGCTCGGTGCCGCGAGCACCGGTTCCGGGACCTCGGCGGTCGTCTCCGGGCCCATCGGGACAGGCAGGTCCGGGCTCCTGGACGCGCTGGCGGAGGGCGAGTCCGCGGACGTGTTCCGGGTGCTGCGCGCGGTCGGCTCCCCCGTGGAGGAGGACCACGCGTTCGGTGTCGTACGGCAGTTGTTCGATCTCGTCCTGGACGAGGCCTCTCCCGCCACGCTGGGCAGATGGTGGGCGGGGACAAGGGCCGACGTCGAGCCGCTGTTCGCCGACGGGGCGGCCCTGCCCGATCTGTCCTCGTTGCCGCCGGACCGCTTGGAGGCCGTCCTGCACGGTCTGACCACGATGACCGGCCGGATGGGCGCCGACCGGCCGACGCTGCTGCTCGTGGACGATCTGCACTGGGCCGACGAGGCCTCGCTGACCTGGCTGAACTACCTGGCCAAGCGGGTGTCCGACACCCGGGTGGCGATCGTGGGGGCCGTACAGGAGGGCAGCGCCGCGGCCGAGCGGCAGCCGGTGCGGGAGTTCGTCGGCAGCGCGGACCACACCCTGCGGCCGGGCGCCCTGACGGCGGCCGGGGTCGGCGCTCTGGTCGCCAGACGGTTCGGGGAGCCCGGGGACGACGCCTTCGTCCTGGCCTGCCACGAGGTGACCGGGGGCAATCCGCTGTTCGTCACCGAGGTGCTGGCCGAGCTGGCGGCACTCGGGCACCGGCCGACGGCCGAGCAGGCACCGGCCGCCCGGAGTTCACTTCCGGTGGCGCTGCGGGAACGGCTGCCGCGCTATCTGGCCTGCCTGGGGCCGGAACAACTGCGGCTCGTCAGAGCCGCCGCGCTCCTGCACGACACGGTGACCCCCGGGCCTGCCCGGTCCGTCGCCGGGCTGGACACCCAGGCGTACGAGGAGGCGGCACGAGGGCTGCGGCGGATGGGGCTGCTCACCTACGACCCGTCGTACCGCTTCACCCACCCTTCGGTGCGGGAGGCGGTCGCCGATTCCATGACCGCCACGGAGGAGGACGAACTGCGGCTGCGGGCCGCCCGGTTGTTCGCGGACAGCCAGCAGGTGGAGCCGGCCGCCGAGCAGCTGACGCTGGTCGCCGCACCGCAGGGCCGCTGGGGCGTCGGCGTGCTGCGGCAGGCCGCGCGGACCGCCTTCGCGGCGGGCCGGCCCGAGGCGGCTGTCGTGTATCTGCGCCGGGCGCTGCTCGACACCCCCGCGGACGGCGGGGACCGGGGGGCGTTGCTCGCCGCTCTCGGTATCGCCGAGCGGGAGTTCGACCTGTCGGCGTCCGTCCGGCATCTCGTCCAGGCCGTACCGCTGCAGTCGTCCCCGGGTGAGCGGGCGGCCGTCGCCGCCCGGCTCTCCCCCCTGGTCATCGCCCACAGTCTCCCGCACGTGCGCGACCGTGTCCGTCTGGCGGCGACGGATCTGGGTCCCCCCGAGCGGCTGACCGGGCCACTGCGGGAGGTGGCGCTCAGTCTGGAGGCTCGCTGCCTCTATCTGGACCTGACGGAGCGTCCGCTGCTGGAGGCGGGCGCCGAGCGGCTTCGGGCGCTGGGCCCGGACGTACCGCTGGACACCGTGGCCGAGCGCGAGCTGGCCGCCGTACTGCTGTACGCGGCCGTGCTGACGGGCCGGACGACCGCGCGGGAGGCGGCGCGGCTGAGCGAGCGCGTCCTGGAGCGCGAGCCGGCCACGCCGGACCATGTGCACTCCCCCCTTCCCCTCGTGGTGTTCACGCTGGCCGCGGCGGACGCGCCGGACCGGGTGGCGCCGTGGCTGGAGCGGGCCGGTGGGAGCGGCCGCGGCCCGGCCGGGGCGTCGGCCCATCCGTTGGGGCTCGTCGAGCAGGCGTGGCTGCTGAAGGCGTCCGGAAAGCCGGCGCCGGCGCTGGCCCGTGCCCTGGAGGCGGTCGAAGCGGGCGTCGGCCTGGAGCACTGCGGTCCCGTCGCGCTGATCGCGATGGGCGATCTGGCGCTGGAGACCGACGACGCCGGGCTCGCCACGCGGCTGCGCCAGGGCCTCTCCCTGCCCGGCCGCCAGTTGTCCGTCACCACACCCGTCGAGCGGTTCCTGTCCGGTGTGGAGGCGGCCGTCGGTGGTGACCCGGGCGACGGCGTCCAGCAGATCGTGAGCTTCGGCCGGCTGCTGGAGCGGCTGGGGTGGAACAACCCCGCGCTGATCCCCTGGCGCGCCGTCGCGGCCGAGCTGCTCTGGCGGTCGGGGGACCAGGAGCAGGCCCTGCCGCTGCTCGATGAGGTGTACGGTTCCGCGCTGGCCTGGGGGGCGCCGGCCACCCTCGGCCGGGTGCTGCGGATCCGCGGCGAGGTACACGGGGGCGAGGAGGGCCTGGCGCTCCTGCACGAGTCGGCACGGGTGCTGGAGGACTCCGCGGACCGGTGGGAACTCTCCAAGGCGCACCATGTGCTGGGCAGGCAACTGCAGGCCCTCTCCGACCCGAAGGCGGAGGAGCATGTGCGGTACGCGCGCGAACTCGCCGACGAGTGCGGCGTCAGCCGGCCCGCCCGGCGCGTGCGGACCCCGGCCGGCCCCGAGTCGCAGACGCTCGTACCCGCGACGGGGACGGCCGTGCTGACCGCCACCGAACTCCGGGTCGCGCGGCTGGCGGCACGGGGCCGGACCAACCAGGAGATCGCCCGGGACGCCGGAGTGACGTCACGGGCGGTGGAGAAGGCGCTGACGAAGGTGTACCGCAAGCTGGGTATCCAGGGCAGGGCCGGGCTGGCCGAGGCGTTGCGGCCACCGGCGGACAGCCGTGGCTGAGTCACGCCCCGGACCGGGCCGGCCGGCCCCTCTCCCGTTTCTGACCCGTTCCGTCAGATGCTGTGCTCCGCGAAGAACTTGGCTATCAGTTCGTTCCAGGGTTCTGTGTGCACGATGTTGATGAGGTGTCCGGCCGGGACCTCCGTGTACTCCGCCCCCGGAATACTGTCGGCGAGGAAGCGCGAGTTGGCCGGGGAGACGAAGGTGTCCTCCGTCGTCGCGATGACCAGCGTGGGTACGTCGATCCGGGCCAGGTCCTCCGTGACGTCCACGGTGCGCAGCAGGGTGTAGTACTCCTCGGCACCGGGCCAGGCCAGCTCCGCCAGCTCACCGAGGGCGCGGTACACCTCACCGGGCGGCAGCATGTTGACGAGGCTCGCGCCGACGCAGCTCAGGACCATCAGGCGGGCGTAACCGCGGAAGTCGCGGCGGGCGAGGCAGTCGAAGGCCAGCGAGATGACGATCTTCATTCGCTGGTCGGGAACGGCGAAGCCCGACGTCAGGACCAGACCCTTGACCCGCTCGGGGTGCCGGACCGCGGCGCGGATGGCCACCGCGGCACCGAGGGAGTGGCCGACGACTGTGAAGGACTCCTGACCGGCGGCGACGGCAGCCGCCACATACGCGTCCGCGAGGTTGTCGAGGGTCAGCGCACGGCCGTCGATCGGCTCGCCGGCCGAACCCGGGTACTCCGGTGCGACGACCGTACGGGTCTCGGCCAGCAGCGTGGGCAGCGGATCGAAACTGTCCTCGATGGTGCCGGCGGCTGCGGGCACGAGCAGGACGGCCGGACCACTGCCGGAGACCGCCGTGGTCAGGGGATAGGGCGCAAGCGATTCATCTGACATGCCGACGACTCTAGGGACTGAGATCGAGAAGAAATTCTAGTGAGCTCAAGGGAGTTGGGGCCGTGCCGTGCTCCGTCACGCGCGCGGCCGAGCCGCGTTCCGGCACACCGAACGTCTGGGATTTTGTACAGAGGACGATCAATACAGTGACCGCCATGACGTCTCTTTCACCTGTTCTCTCCACCGCCGTCACGGGTTCCGGTCCCGCTCTGCTGCTCGCGCACGACGTGGGCACGCAAGCGGAGAACGACTTCGGCACGATCATCCCCGCGCTGTCCGCCGGGCACACTGTCGTCGCGCCGGACTACCCCGGTTCCGCCGGCACCCCGCGCGCCGAAGGGCCGCTCACGCTCGACGGGCTGGCCGACGCGATAGTGGCGGCGGCCGACACGGCCGGCCAGGACACCTTCACGGTGCTCGGCCACTCGCTCGGTGCCGCGGTGGCGGTACGGGCCGCGGTCCGGCACCCCGAGCGGGTCAAGGGACTGGTCCTGACGGCGGGCTTCGCCGCTCCCGACCAGCGCATGAAGATCACCGCCGCCATGTTCCTGGACTTCCTGGCCCGACAGGACTTCACGGGATACGCACAGCTCGCCGTCCTGACGGCGTTCGGCGACACCATGCTGTCGGCGTTCGCACCGGAGCAGATCGAGTACGCGCTGCAGAAGATCGCGGGATCCGTCGAGGCGGGTGCCGAGGAGCAGTTCACGCTGGCCCGGACGGTGGACGTGAGCGCCGACCTCGAACGGATCACCGTCCCGACGCTGGTCGTCGCGCCCGTGGAGGACGGCTTCGTCTCGCCGGCCGCCTCGCACGCACTCGCCGCCGGCATCGCGGGCGCCGAGTACGCGGAGATCCAGTCGGGCCATCTGGTCGCCGAGGCCGGGCCCGCGTGGCTGGAGCACGTGGACAAGTTCCTGGCCGCCCACGGCCTCTGACCGGTCCGCGTCCGGCAGCCACATCACTACCGGCGATGGACAGGGGTAGCTCAATTGTGGTGGTCATGGTGGGTCATTCACCGGAGCGGTCCGTCCGCGCATCGTGGCGGCCGGCCGCCGACCGGCGGAGGAACAGGCCGTCTGCGCGCGGCTCTTCGTAGGTCCCGGGGGCGTACGAAGAGCCGCGCGGGCAACCTGGACGGAAAGCGAACCGACCAGGGCCCGAGGTAGGCGTCGGCCGATCTCTTCGGAGAACGGCCGACACACGGCAGGACCGCCGGCGCCCTGTCGCTGACGATGGGCTCCTTCCGCCCGGAGCGGTTCCGGGCGGAAGGAGCCCATCGCGGTACACGCCCCCTTCGCCGGGCGCGGGCCCGCGTCAGGACCGCGGGTCGGACGACCGGAGTTCGAGGACCGCACGGCGGGAACAGTCACGACGAGGACCGGCCTGGCGTGAACAGCGGCCGACGTGGCTGTGCACACGTGTGAGTTCGCTGTGTGCACGTGTGAGTTCCTGGCAGCGGCGGCCGGTGAGGCTCCCTCCGGGAGTGCTGTCGCCACCCCCGCGCTTCCCCGCGCGGCCTCCCGGCATCAGCGCCGTGCGTGCGCCCCTCGCGTGCGCACGGTCACCGTTGTCGCCCGCGTGGTGATCGCGTCGACCAGCGCGGCCTGCTGGAGCGAGAGGTCGGCGTAGGTGTCGCGCCCCGTTCCGTACCGCACGGCGGTGGCGAACGCCCGTACCGCGTTGGCGAACTGGTGGTCCGGTTCGAGGTGGAGCTCCCGGCTTCCGTCCTTCCGTTCGATCCGCACCACGGGACGGTGGTCGGCGGGTGGGGTGAAGGCCCGGTCCAGGGTCAGCCGTCCTTTGGCGCCGTGCAGCTCGTACGCGCAGGCGTAGGCGTGTTCCATGCCGAAGGCGATCCTGGCCGCCACCCCCTCGGAGGTGTGCAGCAGTGCGTGGCCGGACAGCACGGCACCAGTGCGGGCGTCCCGGCGCAGTACTGCGCCCGCCACCTCCAGATCGGGGCCCAGGAAGGAGAGGGCCGCGCGCACGGGGTGGACTCCGACGTCCAGGAGCGCGCCGCCGCCGGTCGCCGGGTCGTAGCGGATGTCGTCGGCGGGCCGCGGCGGGATGGTGAACGTGGCGGAGAAGGCGCGGAGTTCACCGATCTCATCGCTCTCCAGCAAAGCCCTGACCCGCGCGTGCTGGGAGTGGTGCGTGAACATGAAGTTCTCGAAGAGCACCAGCTTCTGGGCGCGGGCCCACGCGACGAGCGCGGCCGTCTGCGCGTGGCTCGCGGTCAGCGGCTTCTCCACCAGCACATGGCGCCCCGACGCGAGCGCCCGGTCCACCCACTCGGCGTGCAGCATCGCGGGCAGCGGGATGTACACGGCGTCGATGTCGGTCCGGGCGAGGAGTCGTTCGTAGCCGTGGACGGGTGCGCAGCCGAAACTCTCGGCGAAGCTCGCCGCCTTGGCGGCGGTTCTGCTCGCCACGGCCACCACCGTGATGTCCTCGTCGGCCACGAGAGCCGGCACCATGTGCCGCCGGGCGATGTCGGCACAGCCCAGTACACCGAGGCGCAGGGGGCCCGGATTCCTCATTGTCGTCACTCCGGAAGTCGCTGCGTGCGGGAAGGCGTGGACGGGCCCGGCGGATCACCGGTCACAGGGTGTGCAGACAGGCTATGAGGCTGCGCAGCTCCACGTTGAGGTAGTTGCTGTGCCGCAGCAGTTCGGCGAGCTGTGCCAGCGTCACCCACATGAAGTCCGCGGGTGGGTCGAGCAGTTCACCGTCGATCGCCTCGACGACGCGGTAGCGGTTGACGGCGTGGTGGAACCGGCCGCCCTCCTCCGAGTGCACGGCGTCGAAACGGGTCAGCACCTTACCGGGAACGAGTTGCTCCAGCTCGGGCGGACGGCCAGCCTCGGGCAGGTCGGCGTAGTTGGCCGCGAGGTGCTGCACGGTCGGGCCGAGTTCGGCCACATTGAGCGTGCCCGCCTCCGCCCGGCAGCGCACCAGGGCGTGCAGTACGTCACCGAGGCGCCGTACCACGAGGGTGACCGTGCCCTGTCCGGTCGGAGCGAGCAAGGGCTGTGCCCAGCTCGCGACTTCGCGCCGGCCGGCCCGCACCTCGACCCCGATGATCCTGAAGAACTTGCCGTCCGGGCGGGCGATCTCGTCCTCGGACACCTGCCAGCCGTCGTCACGGACCCGGTCGAGCGGCACCCGCCGCGTTACGAGCCGTTGGCGCATACGCACGTCGGTGAGCCGGCTGAGCACCTCGTCCGACGTGACCACCGGCCGCCCCACGCCGGCGAACGACGCGCGCACCGCCGCGCCGAAGTCGTCGTCCGGAGACTGCGTGCCCTCGCGTGCGCGGGCGACGAGGGCGGGCGGCAGACAGGACAGGACCGTCCGTGAGTCCATGTTGACGAGGTTGTCCCAGCGCAGCAGCTCGCCGATCTCGTCCAGGGTGAGCCAGCGGAAGTCGTCCTCCACCGGGATCTCGTCGAAGACCTGGACGATGATGTTGCGGTTCCGCTTGCCCAGGAACCAACTCCCCTGTTCCGACTGCAGGGAGTCCGCCACGACCCGCCCGTGCCCCGCGCCCGCGTCCGTGAAGTACTCGACGTATTTCACCGCCCGGCCGCCGTGCACACCGGTGAGGTTGCTCCTGGTGGCCTGGACCGTCGGCGACAGTTGCAGGCCACCCATGTTGCCGGGCTCGACCTTCGCCTGCATCAGGCAGTGCAGGGTGCCGCCCTCCTCCTTCACCAGCATGCCGAGCACACCCGTCTCGGGCTGCACGATGACGGGCTGGGTCCACTGCGGGTGCCACTCCCGGTCGGTCTGCACCTGCAGGCCCTCGATGGAGTAGAACCGGCCGCTGCGATGGCAGAGGTTGCCGGTGCCGGGTTCACCCAGCCACCCGGTCATCCCGTGCAGCGGGACGCGGTCGACGTCCATGTGGTTGACAAGGGCACGTTCGCCGAACCACCGCTGGAATCCGGCGAGTCGGTCCTCCACGGCGGGCAGGGTCGTACTGGGCCGCGCCGTCGCATCGGGCCGTTCCCGGACGAGCGGGGGCCATTCGCTTCTGGGCATAGGGCGTCTCCCCGGATCTGGTCGGTTCGGTGGCGAACGTAACCGGTCTCCGGGGCCCGTGACGGCCGGGCCGCCCGGTCTTAGATCTTCTTCTAACAGCGGCGTCCACAGGCGTCCGTCTATGGCGTGTGCCCAGGTACGAGCTGTTCACTCGGCACCATCACAAATGCCGTCGTGTTCCCGGGAAGGAGGGCTGATGGACATCATCGGACGGGGTTTCCTGGCCGGGTCCCTCACACCGCTGGCAGGTTCGTACCCCCAGGTCACCGTGCTGGCCGCTGGGGTGTCGAGCACCCCCGTGGACACCGCGGCGGAGTTCCGGAACGAGCGGGATCTGGTCATGGCCACCGCCGAGTCGTGCCGCCGCTCGGGACGCCTGCTCGTCTTCCTGTCCACCGCGTCGCACGCGCTGTACGGCGCGACGACGGCACCGGCGGACGAGTCCGTCGCGCTTGCCCCGGCCACCGCGTACGGCCAACACAAGCTGTCGCTGGAGGAGTCGGTACGGGCGTCCGGCGCCCCCTGGCTGATCCTCCGGCTGAGTCACGTGGTCGGCCGGGGCCAGCGTCCGCACCAACTGCTGCCCACGCTGGTCCGGCAGGTCGCCGCCGGCACGGTGACCGTGTACCGGGGCGCACACCGCGACCTGGTGGACGTCCGTGACGTGGTCAGGGCGTTGGACGGGCTGCTCGCGCGGGGTGTGCGGGACGACACGGTGAACATCGCGTCGGGCACGCCGTACGCGATCGAGGACATCGTCGCCGGCGTGGAGCGAAGGCTGGGGACGCGAGCCGTGCGGCTGGTGGTCGACGGCTACGCCGTGCGGACGCAGGTGTCCGTCGAGCGCCTGCGGCTGCTGGTCCCGGACGCGTGCCCACCGGGCGGCCGGTCCTATCTCGAGGGGCTCCTCGACCGCTATGTCCACGCCGAGGCCGCCGAGGACACCGTCCTTCTTCGGGAATGAATTCCCCGCCCCGCCCTTTCACCGATTCATGTGATTCAACCGATCCGTCCGATTCACCTTCCACGAATACGCGCGACGCGACAGGAGGCATGCGTGGAATGCCGAATGCTGGGCCCTGTGCAGTTTCTCTCGCAAGGGCGCGATGTCATGCCGACGGCACCCAAGGCACGACAGGTCGTCGCACTTCTCATGCTGCGGCACTCCACCGTCGTACAGGCATCAGAGCTGATCGACGAACTGTGGCAGGAAACGCCACCGCCGAGCGCCGTCACCACCGTGCAGACATATATCTACAAGCTCCGGAGAATCCTCGCGGAGCAGGGCGAGGACGCGCTGGTGCGCACTCTGCCGGGCGGCTACAGCCTGCTCGTACCGCCGGACGACGTCGACGTGCACCGCTTCGAACGGGAGGCCGCCGACGGCCAGGAACTTCTCCGCCGGGGCGACACGACGGCAGCCGCCCGGACGCTGGGCCTCGCCCTCGCCCTGTGGCGGGGCCCGGCACTCGGGGGCGTGACGGTCGGCGGACGTCTGCAGTCGTACGTCACCCGGCTCGAAGAGCTGCGCTTCCGCATCCTGGAACTGCGGATCGAGGCGGATCTGGAGCTGGGCCGGCACCGGGAACTCGTCAGCGAACTCAAGTCCCTCGTCCTGGCCCACCCTCACCATGAACATCTGCACGCCCTGCTGATGCTCGCCCTGCACCGCTCGGGCAGACGTCACGAGGCACTTGAGCTGTACCGGAGCCTTCGGCGCACCATGCTCGACGACCTCGGCCTCGAACCGGGCCGGGACCTCGCACTCCTGCACCAGACCCTGCTGACCGACCCCGACCAGGGCCCGCCCGGTCCCACCCGGACCCCGGGCCGTGTGATCGTCTCGTCCGGCACGACAACAGAGGACGCCCCTCAAACCTTCGCCGTACCGACACCAGTACCCGCGGCTCCGGCTCCGGGCACACTGTCCGTACCCGCACCGGCGAGGGTGCCCGCCGGCGCGGCCGTTCTCACGCTCGCCGCCCCACCGGGGCCGTCGGCCCTCTCCTCGTACGCGGCCGGAGACACGGACGGAGCCCTCGCGATGTCGATGCGCGTGCCGGTTCCGGCACGGCTGCCGGCTCCGTCGCCGACGGCACTGGCCTCGCCCGCGAACGCGACCGTCCTCGCACACGCCACCCCCTCGGCGCCCACCCTCAGGTCCGCGCCACCGCTCAGGTCCGCGGACGCGGAGGGCCCGAGCCCGGCACCGGCCGACACCCCGGCCAACCCGTTCGCCGCCCCGGCCCAACTGCCGCACGACCTCGTGGACTTCGTCGGACGCGAGGCCGCGCTCGACGAGTTGACGGGCGCGTTGTCGGGAGTCTCCCCGGGCCGGGCGAGCACGGAGCCCGCGGTCGGCGTGGTGACGGGGCCGCCCGGCATCGGCAAGAGCGTCCTGGCCGTCCACGCGGCGCACCTGCTGCGCACCCGCTTTCCTGACCGGCAGCTCTACGCGGACCTGCGCGGCTCCTCGGGCCACCCCCGCGCCCCGTTCGGGGTGCTGGACGAATTCCTGCGCGCTCTGGGAGTACCGGCCGCCCGAATACCGCCGGGCGCCGCGGCACGGCAGGCCCTGTTCCGCGACGTCACCGCCGGGCGCGGCGTACTGGTCGTACTCGACGACGCCGCCTCGGCGGAGCAGGTACACCCCCTGCTGCCCGGCGGTCCGCGCTGCGCCGCGCTGGTCACCGGCCGGCGCCGGATGCCCCGGCCGACGGCGACCTCGTACGTCGTCGAGCTCGGCCCGCCCGGCCGGGCCGAGGCCGGGCGGCTGCTGGCCGGCGCGGTGGGCGGGCGGCGCACGGCCGGGGAACCCGAGGCCGCGGACACGATCGTGACGCTGCTGGGGCGGCATCCGCTGGCCCTGCGCGGTGTCGGTGGCCGCCTCGCGGCCCTGCCCGGCTCCACTCTGCGCGACATGGCCGAACTGCTCGACACCACCCCGCGCATCCTGGACGAGGTCCGTTGCGGGGACCTCGACGTACGGTCCCGCTTCGACGTGAGTTACCGGAACCTGAGCCGCACCGAGCAGGCCGTGTTCCGGCTGCTCGGCATGCGCGGGAACCTCCCGTTCACCGCCGCGCAGGCGGCCGGGGTGCTGGGCTGGCGGGTCCCCGACATGGAACGCGTCCTGGAGGCCCTGGCCGGCCACCACTTGCTGAATTCGGACCGCGCGCCGGACGGGACAGCCCGTTACGGCTACGCCCCGCTCGTCCTCGCCTACGCGGCGGAACTCCTGGAATCGACCCTCGCCGATGCGCAAGGGAATCTCGACGACACCTCAACGCCGTCTCAATTTAGTAATTGAAATCTTGTGACGCACGCATTCCTGTGAATAGCATTTCGCAACATGAAGGGAATAATCCTTGCCGGTGGCACCGGCAGCAGACTGCAACCGATAACGCTCGCCGTTTCCAAGCAGTTGCTCCCCGTGGGTGACAAACCCATGATCTACTATCCGCTTTCGGTCCTCATGCTGGCCGACATCAGAGATATCCTGATCATCACTACGCCGCCCGATCTTCCGTTGTTCCACCGCCTTCTCGGTGACGGAAGCCAGCTCGGCCTCCGTATCGAATACGCGGCACAGGCCGAGCCCCGCGGTATCGCGGAGGCCTTCGTCATCGGCGCGGACCACATCGGGGACGACTCGGTGGCGCTGGTGCTCGGCGACAACATCTTCCACGGCAACTCCTTCTCCACCCTGCTCCTGCGGGAGCGGGAGAACGTGTCGGGATGCGTGCTGTTCGGCTACACCGTCCACGATGCCGAGCGCTACGGCGTCGCCGAGACGGACGCCACCGGGCGGATCGTCTCCCTTGAGGAGAAGCCCGTGAAGCCGCGGTCCAACCGAGCGGTCACCGGCCTGTACTTCTACGACAGCGACGTCGTGGAACTCGCCTCCGGACTGCGGCCCTCGCCCCGTGGCGAGCTGGAGATCACCGACCTGAACCTCGCCTACATGGAGCGCGGACGAGCACGACTCGTGGATCTCGGGCGCGGCTTCGCCTGGCTGGACACGGGGACGCCCGAATCACTCCTCCAAGCGGCGCTGTACGTGCGGACGCTGGAGGAACGGCAGGGGGTGCGGATCGCCTGCCTGGAGGAGATCGCGCTGCGCAGGGGCTTCATCAGCGCCGAGGAGTGCCACCGGCTGGGAGCACGGCTGGGCAATTCCGACTACGGCCGCTACGTGATGGCCATCGCGGGGGAAGTGGCCGCCCCGGTCCACCTGTGACCCCGGGGCGGCCCACGATCACGAGGCGCCGCCGGCCGCGGGGAAGCGCAGCACACCACGGGTGAGGGGCGACCTGAGACGGCGCGGTACCTCGCCCGTACGGCTGATCAGCGGGACTGCGGTCACGATGGCCCGCAGTCCCGCCTCCGCCTGCAGCCGGACCAGCGGACCGACGAGGCCGCTCCAGACGCCCTCGGCGTGCACGAAGTGGCGGGCGCGGGTCGCCCTTCGGAGGTCGAAGCGGTCGGGAGCCTCGTGAACCGAGGGGTCATGCTGGGCCGCCTCGATCAGTACCACCACTTCCTCACCCACGGCGATCGTGTTGCCGGCCAGCTCGAACTCCTCACGCGCGTACAGCCGGTGGAGCCGGACCGGCGGCGCGTATCGAAGGGTCTCGTCGATCGCCGCGGGAACGAGGCCCGGATCCGCGCGGAGCAGTTCCCACTGGTCGGGGTGGTCCAGCAGCGCGTCCACCGCGTTGCAGAGCAGATCCGCGGCCAGCTCGGCGCCGCCCGTCGCGAGCAGCGCGCTCACCGTGTGGACGTCCACGTCGAGGGGTGCCCCGTGCGCTGTCGCGGTGCCCAGCAGCCGGGCGACGACACTGTCGTCCTCCGTTGCCGCGCCGCCGTCGTAGTCGCCGTCGCCGGTCGCACCGATCACCTCGGTGAGCAGCCCGGCCAGCTCGGGCAGCGTGGTCGCCAGCCGTCGGGCCGTGGCCGGACCGGGCGGGCACAGTGTCGCGTCCAGCGCGCCCACGGCCTGTTCACCGAGGAGCGCGAACCGGGCACCGTGCCGGGACTGCGGCTCCATGCCGAGCAGCAGCCCGGTGAACGCCACCACGGCGGGCCGGACGAGATCGGCCATCAGGTCGAACCGCTCCCCCAGGCCCGCGATACGGTCGAGGAAGATCCGGTCGCCGGCCGCCTGCCACCGCTCGGAAGCCGCGGTGTCCGCGATCGCCGATGCCGCCCAGCCCCGCAGCCGCTCGTACTCGTGCCTCTCCAGTTCGGTCGCCAGCCCGGCGAGCGGCAGCACGTTCCGCAGCCCGGGCACCACCCAGGGGGCGGGCTGCCCCACGTCGAGCGGCACCCAGCCCGCACTGGGGCTCGGGGTCAGCCGGGGATCGTCCAGTACCGCCGAGACCAGCTCGTGATCGGCCGTCACCCAGGCCTGGGCACTGCTCCAGAAGAGGGCACCGCGCTCGCGGGCCGCGCGCCCGACGTCGTGCGGGTCGTCGTCGGACGCCCGCAGCACGAGGGCGTACGGATCGCCCTTGGTTCCCATGATCCATTGGACACCCCGCAGAGTCAGCAGGACGTGCCCCAGTTCATTCTCGCTCAGAGTCGCCACCATGCCCCGGACGCTAGGCGAGGCCGATCTCGGACTCCTCGACACCAGCTGTACGGCGCCCGGCACAGCACCCGGTGCCGTTGAGCGGGCCGCGAGTGATCCGCGAGCCGTCCACCAGGAATCCACCAGGAATCCTCCGGCGGCATTCCAGGGACATTCCAGACGGGCGCGGGGATCCGTCGGGCCGTACGGGAGTTCAGAGGGCCTCGGCCGGTCCTCGAAGTCCGCCTGCCACGCTCGCACACATGAATATCTTGGTCACCGGCGCAGCCGGGTTCATCGGTTCGGCGTACGTCAGGATGCTGCTCGACGCCCCCTCCCCGCCGCACGTCACCGTGCTGGACAAGCTCACGTACGCGGGCTCGCTCGCCAACCTCGACCTGGGCCGTCCCGGCCTGAGGTTCGTCCAGGGCGACATCTGCGACACCGCCCTGGTGGACCGGCTGGTGGCCGAGGCCGACCAGGTGGTGCACTTCGCCGCCGAGTCGCACGTGGACCGGTCGATCACGGGCTCGGAGGATTTCGTACGGACCAACGTGCTGGGGACGCACGTACTCCTGGAGGCCGCGCTGCGGCACGGCGTCGGACCGTTCGTGCACGTGTCGACGGACGAGGTGTACGGCTCCATAGCCTCGGGCTCGTGGACCGAGGACCACCCGCTCGCCCCCAACTCCCCCTACTCCGCCGCCAAGGCCTCCTCCGACCTGCTCGCCCTGGCCTGTCACCGCACCCACGGCCTGGACGTACGCGTCACCCGGTGTTCGAACAACTACGGGCCGCGCCAGTTCCCGGAGAAGGTCATCCCGCTGTTCGTCACCAACCTCCTGGACGGCGAGCCGGTCCCGCTGTACGGCGAGGGCACGAACGTACGGGAATGGGTCCATGTCGAGGACCACTGCCGGGGAGTGGAGGCGGTACGCGCCCACGGCCGCGCCGGCGAGATCTACCACCTGGGGGGCGGCACCGAACTGACCAACCGCGAGCTGACCGAGCTGCTCCTGGAGGCCTGCGGGGCCGACTGGAGCAGTGTGCGCCGGGTTGCCGACCGCAAGGGTCACGACCTGCGCTACTCACTCGACGACGGCAAGGCCCGCCGGGAGCTCGGCTACCTTCCCCGGCACGACTTCGCCGCGGGTCTGGCGGCCACGGTCGCCTGGTACCGCGACAACCGAGCCTGGTGGGAACCCCTCAAAAGCGGAACGCGCCCGCTGTCGACCGGCTGACAGCGAGCGCGTCCCGTGTTCCGGGCCCCGGCGTTCTGCGGCTACGCCGGACGCCGGTGCTCGGCGGTCAGTCGCTCGAGTTCCGGGATGAGGTCGGTCGGCGCGGGCGTGGCACGGATCTCCGCGCTCAGCGCCGCCGCCTTCTCGGCGTACGCCGAATCCTCCAGCACCCGTGCGACGGCGTCCCGGATGTCCTCGGGAGCCGCGCCCGCCGGCAGGGACACGCCGGCGCCGGCCGCGTCGATCAGCTCCGCCCGGGGAACGCCGTCCCACACGTCGCTGGCCACGATTACCTGCGGTACGCCGTGCACCAGGGCGTTCTGCCAGGTGCCGTAGCCGCTGTGGTGAACGATGGCCGAGCAGGTCGGCAGCAGCTCGTTCAGCGGCACGAAGTCGACGGCCCGCACGTTGTCGGGCAGGGTGCCGGCGGCGGCCAGCTGCTCGGGCGACAGCGTCGCCACGACTTCGGCGTCCAGTTCCGCGAGCGCTTCGAGCAGGGTCGAGGCCGAGGCCTGGCCTCCCCCCTGCACATCGCGGAAGGAGAGCCCCAGGGTCAGGCAGACCCGCCGCCGCTTGGGCGGTTCGCGCAGCCAGTCGGGCACGACGGACGGTCCGTTGTGGGGGATGTGCCGGACCGGGACGTACGGGTGGTCCACCGCCAGGCGCATCGAGGAGGGTGTGGGGTCGATGGTCCACTGCCCGACCACCAGTTCCTCGGAGAACCCGCCCCCGTAGCGGGCGCTCGCCCGGGTGAGCCACTCCTCGAGCGGGTCCTCCCGCAGCCCGGGGTCGCGGCGGTCGACCTCGGCCAGATAGGTCTCCCGCATCCGGCCCACGAGGTCCAGGCCGTACAGCAGCCGGGCGTGTGCCGCGCCGCAGGCCTGGGCCGCCACAGCGGCGCCCATCATGGTCGTGTCCCAGATGACCAGGTCGGGCTGCCAGCGCCGACCCAGGTCCACCAGGTCGTCGATCGTCCGCTCGGCGGAGAAGTTCTGGAACACCGTCGAGGTCATCACCGTGAACACGCCGTGGGTGAAGTCGTAGGTGAGTTTCTCGGGGCGCAGTTCCTGGAACCGCATCAGGTCCTGCGGGTTGGGCGGGTCGGCGAGCCGCACGGCGGCTGCCTCGTACTGCTGGCGGGCGACCTCCATCCCCGCCTCCGCCGCCAGCGGCGGCCCCACCGGCACCGCGGTGAGGCCGGTCGCGGTGATGTCGTCCATGAGATCCGGTTGGCTGGCGACGTAGACCTCGTGCCCAGCGGCACGCAGGGCCCACGCCAACGGGGCCTGAACGAAGAAGTGTGTCTTGACTGCCAGTGTCACGAAGAGTACGCGCATGGCCCAAACGCTAGAGGCGCGACCTCAATGCCTTCTCGACGATCGTTGGTCGGCTCCGGCACGGGTGTCGAGGGGCCCACGACGCCTCCCTCCGATGCTTCTGGTCGATCGACCAGAGTTGCCCGGCCTTCCTGGTCAGCGGCCGGGCACACGTGCTGGTCTGGTTCCCCCGATCGATCGATACGGGCGTGGGGACCCGCTTCGACTGCGAGCCGGCCGTCCGTCCTGTCCCCACCGGCACACAATCTCGGCAGGACCGACAGGAGACGACAATGCGCGTCCTTATGATCAGCACCCCCGTTCCGACCCATTTCACCCCGTTGGTCCCGCTCGCATGGGGGCTGCGCGCAGCAGGGCACGAGGTGCTGGTCGTCGGCCGCGAGGAGGTGGTCGGCGCGGCCGCGTCAGCGGGCCTGAACGCCGTGGGCATCGGCGACCGGCTCGGACTGGACGACATGATCGTCCAGTACCTCGGCGACAAGCGGCCTCTGCAGGCCCTGGGCAGGCCGACCATGGAGCAGCTCTCCATGGTCGGCGCCCCGTGGATACCCCAGACGCTGGAGGTGCTGCCCGCGTACCTGGACCTGGCCCGCGACTTCGGCCCCGACCTGGTCGTCGCCGACCCGATCGAGTTCATCTCGCTGTTCGTGGGGGACGAGCTCGGCGTTCCCGTGGTGCACCAGCGCTGGGGCGTCGACCCCGTCTCGGACCAGGTCCGCGGCGCGGGCGAGACCTGGTTCAAGGACATCCTCGCGGAGCGGGGCCTGACCGGCCTCCCGCGCCCGGCCGTGGTGCTCGACCCCTGCCCGCCCAGCCTCCAGCTGGCCGGCACGACTCCCGGCACCCCCATGCGCTTCGTGCCCTTCAACGGCAACGGCCGGCTGCCCGAGTGGCTCCGGCGCGACGCTCGGGAGCGAGGAACGGCCAAGCGTGTCGCCGTCTCTCTGGGCAGACACACCCTCGCGTACAACGGCGTCCCCCTCATGCGAAACGTCCTGGACGCGCTTGGAGGGCTGTCGGACACCGAGGTGCTCGCCACCGTGGACGAGGAGTACCGCGAGGCGCTCGGCGAGGTCCCCGGCAACGTACGCGTCATTGACCCCGTCCCGCTGCACCTGCTGCTCGGCTCCTGCCGTGCCGTCGTCCACCACGGCGGCTCGGGCACCGCGATGACCGCGAGCGCCTTCGGTCTGCCGCAGCTCGTCCTGCCCCAGTTGGCGGACCAGTTCTGGCACGGCGACGCGCTGGCCCGGGTGGGCGCGGGCATCACCATCGAGGACGTCGCGCGGCAGGACGAGCCGGAGCCGGTACGCGAGGCCGTGGCCGCTCTGCTCGGCGAGTCGTCCTATGAGAAGGCGGCGGCGGAGCTGCGCGAGGAGATCGCCCGGATGCCCGCGCCGTCCCAGGTCGTCGCCGACCTGGAGGAGCTGGTCGCAGCCGGCTGAGAACGTGGTGACCGACAGCGGGTGATCTCCCCGAGCCGGCACCCGGCTCATGGCGCGGAGTCACCGCCTCGGACGGGTCTCGGGGCGCCGAGTCCGGCCCCGGACCCGGCTCGGCGCGGGTAGCCAGAGCCTCGGCCGGGGACGGACCGCGGTCCCGGTGCCGAGACGCCGGCCCTGGGCTCACGGGTCTTCCGCGGCCGACGAGTCCAGGGTTTCCAGGGCGGATTCGAGCAGATCCTTCCGCTTCTTCTCCGGGTCGCCCTCGATCGCCGGCAGGAGGAGGCGCCGAAGTGCAGCATCGCGAGGACTCCATGATCATGTGGGCCGGTGCCCGTTCTGCCATCTCCCCACGCCTTCGGCGCCTGTCGCCGGTCGGTCTGAGCCGCGTCGACGGGTTCGGCACGGCTCGCCGGCACAACTGGGCCCGGCTGCGGGAGGGCCTGGACGGATTGCCGCACCTGCTGCTCCCGGAGGCGACACCGGGCAGCGACCCGAGCCGGTTCGGCTTCGCCATCACGGTCGCGCCGAACGCGCCGTTCGCGCTCATCGACCACCTGGAGACCAGCAAGGTCGCCACCCGGCGCTTCTTCGCCGGCAACCTCACCCGCCACCCCGCCTACGAGGGACGCGAGTTCCGAGTCAGCGGCCCCCTCACCAACAGCGACATCACGACCGAGCGGACGTTCTGGATCGGGGTGTACCCGGGGCTCACCGACGAGATGATCGACCACAGCATCGACACGCTGATCGAGTATGTGACGCTGTCCCACTGAGCGGCCGGGCGCCGACCGGGCCCAGGGCCGTACGGGACGCACCAAACAGCGTCCCGTACGGCCCTGGGCCACGGCCCGGGCCTCGAGCCCACCGTCGCCCGATCGATCAGCCGCAGCGGTTGCCGCCGCTCGACCTCCGGCACAGCCACAGGACCTCCGTCCCGCCCCTGAGCTCATCCACGCTCAGGCCTCGCTCACAAGATCGAGGTCCGCATGACCCGCCTTCGCAGGAACCTCCGGAACAGGCCACCTGCGGTCGGGCACGTACCCCACACCCCGCCACCACGCCTCGACAGGCAGCACCCCGGCCGGCTCGAACGGCTGCCCAGGAACAGGAAGAGCAACCGCCTGCCCCACCCCATCGGCAGCAGCCTTCGTCCACTCACCGGGCTCCGTCCACGGATGGCCCGCCAGATTGAAGGTCCCCCAGTGGATCGGCAGCATCAGACCGCCGGCCACCCCGCCCTGGAGGTCGAGATGGGCACGCATGCCCTCCTCGGGGGTCATGTGGATGTCGGGCCAGAACTCGCTGTAGGCCCCGATCTGGATCATCGTCGCGTCGAACGGGCCGTGTTCGGCGCCGATGTCCCGGAAGCCCTCGAAGTACCCCGTGTCACCGCTGTGGTACACCCGGTGCTCCTCACCGGCGACGACCCAGGAGGCCCACAGGGTGTGCTGGGTGTTGCGCAGACCGCGACCGCAGAAGTGCCGGGCCGGGGTGGCGGTCAGGGTCAGGCCGCCCACCTTCGTCGCCTCGTGCCAGTCCAGCTCGCGCAGCCGGTCCGCCGAGACGCCCCAGTGCTCCAGGTGGGCGCCGACCCCGAGCGGCAGCGCGAACAGGGTGTCCGTGCCGGCCAGCGCCTTGATCGTGGGCATGTCCAGGTGGTCGTAGTGGTCGTGCGAGATGACGACGACGTCGACCGGCCCGAGCGCGGCCAGCGGCAGGGGCACCGGATGCAGCCGCTTGGGCCCGGCGAAGGCGAACGGCGAGCAGCGCTCACCCCAGACGGGGTCGAAGAGCACGCGCTGTCCGTCGATCTCGGTGAGCACGCTGGAGTGGCCCATCCAGGTCAGCCGGAGACCGCTGACCGGGGGTTTGGCGAGGTCGGCGACCGTCGTGGCGTGCACCGGCACGGTTCCCGCGGGGGCGCGGCGGACCCGGTCCTCCTTGCGCAGGGAGGACTTGGCGAATTCGAGCATCGCGCCGTCCGGCCGTGGCGTACCCGGCGGATTCTGGAAGACACCGTTCGCGAAGTGCGGCGATCTGTGGATCCGCGCCAGGCGCTCCCCCCTCGGGTCCGCACCGAAGGCGGCGGGCCGCAGCGCGCGCAGCCCCGGGCTCGGAGAGGGGAATCCGGTCACGGTACCTCCAGGTGGAGTCGGTCAGGCATTCCATTATCGTCGCCCCCTCCGACAGTCCGGCTTCACGCGCGTGCCGGGCGGGACTTTCCAAGGAAAGACCAATGTTCCGGACGGTACGCGGAGCGGTTCGGGCGGTGCCGGTGACCGATTAGTGTGACCGCGTGGCAAGGGTGCGGTTGGGCGTGGCGGAGCGGCGCGAGGAGTTGCTGCGGGCCGCCATCGAGCAGATCGGGATACGGGGTGTGGCGGCGGTCAGGATCGCCGACGTGGCCGCCGTCCTCGGGGTGAGCAACGCGCTGGTGCTGTACCACTTCTCGTCCAAGGAGAAGCTGGTCGCCGCCGCGTTCCGGTACGCCGCCGAGGCGGACCTCACCCACCTGGGCAAGCTCCTCGGGCGCCGTTCCCCGGCGCTGCGCCGACTGCGGTCCGCCGTGCGCTGGTACGCGCCGACCGGTCAGGCCAAGGGCTGGCGGCTGTGGATCGAGGGCTGGGCGGTGTCGCTGCGCGATCCGGTGCTGCGGGAGGTCGCCGGTGATCTGGACCGGCGCTGGAAGGCCGCGATCACCGAGGTCGTCGCGGAAGGGGTCGCCGCGGGTGAGTTCGAGTGCCCCGACCCGGCGGGCACAGCCCTGCGGCTCACCGCGCTGCTGGACGGGCTGGCCGTTCAGATGACGGCGTACGAGGGGGTGTCACGGGCGCGGGCCGAGCAGTGGGTGGACGCCGCGCTGGCTGGGGAACTGGGGTTGGCGCGGGGCGCGTTGACGTCCGGCGGGTGAAATGGTGTGGGCGTCTCTGGGGCTGCCGCCCCCAGCCCCCCGCTATCGGCCTGAACGGCCTCGTCCGCAAACGCCGGACGGGCTGAATACGCCCGCCCGGCGTCGGAGAGCAGAGGTATTCACGCCACCCGGTCGATGCGGCTCTTGATGTCGTCCGGCGACAGCTGGCCCTTCGCCGTCACGTCGTCGCCCGACGACTCTCCCCGCAGGCGGCGCCCGATCCACGGGACGAGGTAGTCGCGTGCCCAGTGGACGTCGTCGCGGCGGATCTCCAGCGTGCCTCGGGGAGGCAGGGCCGGCCAGGGCTGGTCCGGGTCGGCCGGGATGTCCAGGCCGAGGACCTGGCCCGCGCGCAGCGCCACGCGCGTGTGGCCCTCCGCCGAGAGGTGCAGCCGGTCACCGTCCCAGGCCCTGCGGTCCTGGATGGTCTTCAGGGACCACAGGTCGAGCACGGGGCAGCCGTACCGGTCCGCGATGGCCCGCAGGTGCCCGTTGTACGTGGCGATCTTGCCGCGCATGTGCTTCAGCACCGGCACGTTGCGGGTGTCGAAGCCGGTCGTCACCATGACCGTGCCGACCACCGAGGTCAGACCGATCACCGCCCGCTCGAAGCGTTCGGCGACCTCGTCCGGGTCGCTGCCGGGCCGGATGATGTCATTGCCGCCCGCACAGAAGGAGACCAGGTCGGGCGCCAGTTCCCGGGCGACGGGAAGCTGCTCGGCCACGATCTGGTCGAGGAGCCTGCCGCGTACCGCGAGGTTCGTGTAGTCGAAGTCGCCCTCGGGGCGCCGGTCCGCGAGGAGTACCGCGAACCGGTCGGCCCAGCCGACGAACGACCCGTCGGGGCCGGGGTCGCCGACGCCTTCGGTGAAGCTGTCCCCCACCGCCACGTACGACCCGATCACTCTGCTGTCATTCTTCGAATCGTCTGCCACATCGGCCCATGATTCACCTTCCGATGTGAGCTACGCGACCGTAGGAAGGGGTTGACGGCCGGTGAGATAGGCCACTCGTCAAGTGTTGGCCAATCCGGAATAACGGGCCGCCCCGAGCCGGGACGGGCCGAAGGCCGGTCCCCTGGAGCGGGGACCGGCCTTCGGCCCGTGGTCTCGCGGAACGTACGCGCGTCAGCCGACGGCGACGCCCTTCGAGCGGAGGTACGCGATCGGGTCGACGTCCGAGCCGTAGTCCGGGGTGGTGCGGATCTCGAAGTGCAGGTGCGGTCCGGTCACGTTGCCGGTGGCACCGGAGAGGCCTATCTGCTGACCCGCCGTCACCGTCTGCCCGGCCGAGACGGAGAGCTGGGAGAGGTGCGCGTACTGGGCGTAGTAGCCGTCGGCGAGCTGGATGACGACCTGGTTGCCGTACGCACCGCCCCAGCCGGCGGTGACGACGGTACCGGCGGCGATGGCCTTGAGGGGCGTACCGGTCGGGACGACGAAGTCGACGCCCGTGTGGTAGCCGCTGGCCCACATGCTGCCCGCCACGTGGTAGCCGGTGCCTATGACGGCGCCTTCCACGGGGAGGTTGTAGCCGCTGGAGGTGCCGGTGTCGGCGGCCTTGGCCGTCGCGGAGGTCCCGGCCGTCGCGCTTCCGTCGGCAGCCGCGGAATCCGAGGAAGAGGCGCTCGAAGAGGAAGAGGAGGAAGAAGAAGAGGAGGAGGAAGATGAGGAGGATGACGAGGACGGTGAAGAGGCCGACTCGGCCCTCTTGCCGATCGTCAGCTTGAGGCCGGGGTGGATCAGGCTCGGATCGGTACCCACAGCGGTGCGGTTGTCCTCGTAGAGCTTCTGCCAGCCACCGCTGACCCTCTGCTCCTGGGCGATCTTCGAGAGGCAGTCGCCGGACCGGACCGAGTAGGTCCTGACGCCCGCCTTCCTGGCGGCCCAGTGCGCGGACGCGGAGGCCTTTTCGGACTTTGCCGTCTTCGCGTACACCGAATCGACCGCTGCGGTCCCGGCCGTTTCCGAAGGCGACGACACGGAACGGGCCGCGGAGTCCGGCGTGGTCGCGTGGGCGCCGGTGGCTCCCAGCAACGGCAGGGCGAGAGCCGCTCCGCCGGTTCCGGCGACGGCTATCGAACGGGTGAATCGCGGAGGCTTGGGACGGCGGTGCTTACCCTTCGCGGGCATGGCGAATTCCTTCTCCGGGCGCCTGCGAGGTGAGCTGTCGGGTGCGGACTGGAGATGTCCGGCCACGCCTGAACGTGACTTGACCCCAAGCCTGTTCCGGAGACCGGAACAGGCGTACTGCCTGTGGGTCCCCCGCTCCTGCCGTTGTCGGGTGTTCGAGGCGGGTTCCGGGCGGCGGCAGGATTGGGCGTCCGTCCGGATGGGTGGCGAACGTAAGCGACCAGGACGCACGGAAACAAGCCTCCGGTTCCCGGTGTACGGATTTCCTGTGATCCTCTCCGAAATTCCCGGTCACTGTCCGTGAATTCGGATCTTTGAACCCCGGAAACTCCCTTAAAACACACTGGAATTACGTGAACATGACGGCGACTCAGGGTCACGAATATGACGCTGCTCACGCACCCGATTCACAGCAACCCCTATTTCCCAGCGAGTTGGAACGAAGGGCCCATAACGGACAGAATTACCGGACGCGACGGAGACGGAAGACCGCCGCGTCGAGATCACCCTTCAGGCCGGTCCGCAGGCCGCGGTGCAGGAGCACGGCACCTCGATAGATTTCGCCCGTTTCGGGGCATTCATACGTCGCCGACGGGTCAAGTCCGCGCAACCGCAACGCGGGTACGGGCTCGCCGTAGTGCTGCGCCTGGAGCCAGGCGAGGACGACGGTCTCGTCCCCGAGCACGTACTGCACCGCGCTCAGTCCACCGGCCGGGCGCCGCAGCCGGTAGAGGTCGCCGCGCTGCACGACGGGGCGGATCTCCTTGTAGAGAGCCACCCATTCCCCGGCCTCGGCCAGCTCCTCCTCCGTCCACTTCGTGAGGTCGCCGCCGACGCCGAGCACCCCGGCCATCGAACTCACGAACCGGAACCGCAGCGAGCTGACCCGGCCGTTGAGCTGGGTGTTCGGGCTGTCGGTGACCCAGGCTGCCATGACCCGCGCCGGATGGATCTGGCTGAAGCCCTCCTGGATGGCGAGACGGTCCAGCGGGTCGGTGTTGTCGGAGGTCCACACCTGGTCCGTACGGGCGAGGACCCCGAGGTCGATCCGGCCACCGCCGCCCGAGCACGACTCGAAGGCGACTCCGGGGTGGGCCGCCCGCAGCCGGTCCAGCAGGTCGTACAGCCCGTGCACATGGTCGACCCACAGGCGCTGCGGGTAGTCCTCGCCGGGCCAGCCGGCGTCGGTGAAGCAGCGGTTGAAGTCCCACTTCACATAGTCGACCGGAGTGCTGGAGAGCAGCCCGTCGAGCTGCTCCCAGAGGTACTCGCGCACGTCCTCGCGCGCGAGGTTCAGCACGAGCTGGTTGCGGAGCTCGGTCCGCCTGCGTCCCGGCTGGAACTGCACCCAGTCGGGGTGCGCGCGGTACAGATCGCTGTCCGGGTTGACCATCTCCGGCTCGACCCAGATCCCGAACTGCATCCCCAGAGCGTGCACGTACTCGGCGAGCGGCTTCAGGCCCGCCGGGAACCGGTCCGGGTTGGGCGTCCAGTCGCCGAGACCGGCCCGGTCGCTGGTCCGGGCCCCGAACCAGCCGTCGTCCACGACGAACAGCTCGACGCCGATCGCGGCGGCCCGCCGGGCCAGCGTCCCCTGCTGTTCCTCGGAGATGTCGAACTCCGTGGCCTCCCAGGAGTTGTAGAGCACGGGCCGGTCCCGGTCCGCGTCCGGGACCACGAACGCGCGCTGGTACGCGTGCCACGCCCGGCTCGCCCCGCCGTGCCCCGAGTCGGTCCACAGCCCCGCGAAGACGGGCGTGGTGAAGGACTCGCCCGCCGCCAGGCGCAGCAGGCCCGAGTCGTCGTATCCGGCGCCCCCGGTGATCTGCACGCGCGCGTCGGGCAACTGGGCGACGGCGATCCGCCACGACCCGGACCAGCCGAGCGCGCACGCGTACACCTCACCGCGTTCCTCGGTCGCGTCGGTGTCGAGCGCCACCCAGGGCAGGTGCTGGTGCCCGGTGTGTCCGCGCCTGCTGCCGATGACCTTCTCACCGTAGGTGAGGTCCGTCCGCACGAGCCGGGACTCGGCGGCCCAGCGGCCGTGGAGCTGGGAGAGCCGCCAGTCGTCGCGCTCGGGGAGTGTCCAGGTGGCGGAGTCCGCGCGGAGCAGCTCCAGCGGGCCGGTGCCTTCTCCCCCGTCATGGGTGAGGGTCACCCAGCGCTCCACCACGTCGTGGCGCATCCGGTAGTGGAGCGTGATCACCAGCTCCGAGTCCCGGAACCGCAGCCGCAGTTCGTCACCCTCGCCGCCTTCGCCGCCGTCCTCGGTCTCGTACGCCTCGAAGCGCCACTCGGTGCCGCGGCGCTCGTCGGTCCGCACGGACAGCGCGGGCCGGACGAAACGTGGGCCGCCCTCGACCGGGTACTCCTCACGGCCGTCGAGCGGGGCCTCGAAGGGCCAGTAGCCCGGCAGCGGACGAACCGCGAGCGACTCGGCGTCGGCGAGGGCGATCCGCGGACCCCAGTGCAGGTGCAGCAGTTCGTCGTCCTCGGTGAGATGGACGGCGTAACTGCTGGTGGGCCCCGAGAGAAGCCAGGTACGACCGGTTCCGGCGATTTCCAGCATCATGCCCCCCACAGATCCGAACAGGTGCGCTCAAGCGTCAACATCATGGGTGCCAGGGCCCCGGACGGCAACGCCTGTGCAAAACTCATTGGCCTGCTCACCCATGTCGTATCGTCGAAGCGCGCCCGTCGACGAGCAGCGTCCACGGGGCGGTGTGGGAGGGAGCTCTCGTGACCCAGCAGGTCCCGTCGACCGAGCCCGAACTGGGCGGCGTACGAAACTTCCGTGACGTGGGCGGCCTCCCGACGGTGGACGGACGGCGGGTGGCGCACGGACGGCTGTTCCGAAGCGGTCATCTCGCGCACGCGACCGACGAGGACGCGGCGTTCCTCAACTCCCTCGGGCTGCACACGATCTTCGACTTCCGCAACGCGGCGGACATCCGCCTGGAGGGGCCGGACGTCGAACTGCCCGGCGTGCGCAACGTGAACATCCCGCTGTCCGACCCGGCGCACGGCGCGGAGTTCTGGAAGATGGTCCGGGACGGCGATCTCGACGAGCTGCGCGGTGTGCTGGGCGACGGGAAGGGCGAGCAGCGGATGATCGACTCCTACCGGGAGATCGTCAGGGACCGCACGGCCGAGCACTCCCGGATGCTGCACGCGCTGGCCGAGGACAGTGTCCCGGCCCTGATGCACTGTGCGGCCGGCAAGGACCGCGCGGGCCTGTCCATCGCGGTGACGCTGCTCGCCGTCGGGGTGGAGCGCGGGGCCATCGTGGCCGACTACATGGAGTCGAACGCGCGGCACCGCCGCTACAAGGTGCACCGCAACGGCTCCGGGGCCGAGGTCTACAGCCCCGAGGTCCTGGAGCTGCTCAACCCGCTCTTCGGCACCCGGCCCGAGTATCTGACGGCGGCGATCGAGACGGTCGAGGAGACCTGGGGCAGCGTCGACGGCTATCTGGAGCGGGGCCTGGGCATCACGCCGGAGGTGCGGGAGCGGTTGCGCGAGCGGTTCCTCGACTGACCTGGGCCGCCTGCGTCGGCTACCGCTTCGCGCCCACCTCGAACAGCAGATAGATGAAGCCGGCGAAGAGGTGTCCGACCGCGATGTAGATGATCAGCCGGACCCACAGGGCCCGGGGGAACTTCTCCTCCATGTCGGTCATGGCGTCACTCCAGGGGTCGGGCCGATGCAGAGGCCGGCGGTGGGGCTCTGCAGCAGGGTGTGGACGAAGAGCAGGTCGGTGCCGTCGCGGCCGTCGGCGGCGAGGCGGTGCGGGGTCAGCGAGTCGAAGTGCGCGCTGTCGCCGGGTGCGAGGAGGTGTGCGGTGTCCCCGAGGCGCAGTCGCAGCCGCCCCTTGAGGACGTACAGCCACTCCTCGCCGGGGTGCACGCGCACGATGTCGCCCTGCGCGCCGTGCGGCACATGGACGCGCAGGGCCTGCATTCCGCGTCCGGACGCACCGGCCTGCCAGTAGGACCAGCCGCCCGCGGCCGTCGGTTCCATGTCGGCGGCGCGTACGATGGCGTCCCGGTCGGCGACGGTCTCACCGAGCAGTTCGGAGACCGTCGTACCGTAGATACGGGCCAGCCCGAGCAGCATCGGCAGCGAAGGCTGGCGCTGCCCGGTCTCCAGGCGGGAGAGATGGGCGGCCGACAGTCCGGCGGACCGCGCCGCCGCCTCCAGGGTGAGGGAGGCCCGGCGGCGCAGCGCCCGGAGCTGCGGTGCGACGACGGGCAGGTCCTCGACCGGCCCGGACTCTTCGGGAAGGCTCATGTCTCCATTCAGCCGCAGCCTTGCCTCCAAGGCAAATAACTTGCCTCAGAGGCAAAACCCGGGATGTCGGCCCACTTCGTTTCGGCCGCCGCCCTCCTACCTGTTGGCCACCGCCTGCTTGACCAGCGTCTTCCCGAAGTCCCACATCAGCCCGCTGCCGCTGTGCGCGTCGTCCATCACGGCGGTGAAGGCGTCCACGAAGCGGTCCACCTCCCGTTCGCCGACGATCAGTGGCGGAATCAGCTTGATCACCTCCAGGTGATCGCCGGAGACCTGGGTCAGGATCCGGTGCCGCTGAAGCAGCGGTACGACGACCATCTGGGCGAACAATCCCTTGCGGGCGGCCTGAAGCATCGTCCAACGGCCACGCAGCGTAAGCGACTTGGGCTTGCCGAACTCGATGCCGATCATCAGGCCCCGGCCGCGCACGTCGGCCAGCAGCTCGTACTTGTCGACCAGCGCCGCCAGCCGGGACCTCAACGACTCCCCCGTCACCCGGGCATTGGCGACGATCTGCTCGTTCTCCATGACCGACAGCGCTGCGAGGCCCGCCGCCATGGCCTGGGCGTTGCCCCCGAAGCTCGCCGAGTGCACGAGGACGCGGTCGATCGACGAGTAGACCTTCTTGAAGATCCACTCCTTGCCGATCGTGGCGCCGACGGGCACATAGCCGCCGGACAGTGCCTTCGCCACGCACACCAGGTCGGGCTCGACCCCTTCCTCGTGCTGGTAGGCGTAGAAGTCGCCGGTCCGCCCGAGGCCGGTCTGCACCTCGTCCGCGATGAGGAGCGCCTTGTGCCGGTGCAGCAACTCCTGGGCGGCGCGCAGATATCCGGGGGGCGCCTCGTGCACGCCCTTGCCCTGGATCGGCTCGACGATCAGGGCGGCCACGTCTCCCTTCTTCAACTCCCGTGCCAGGGCGTCGAGATCGCCGAGGGGGACGGCGGTGTCGGGCAGCAGGGGCGCGAAGCCGTCCCGGAAGCCGTCCTCGCCGTTGACGGAGAGGGAGCCGGTGGTCAGGCCGTGGAAGGCGTGCGAGCAGTACAGGACGCGGGGTTTCCCGGTGGCGTACCGGGCGAACTTGAGCGCGGTCTCCACCGCCTCCGTACCGCTGTTGCCGAAGAACACCCGGTCCAGGTGCGGGCTGTGGGTGAGGAGCCGCTCCGCGAGCAGTCCGGGCAGCGGCTGGCAGTCGAAGCGGGTGAGGTCGGCGAGCTGGGCGTCGAGGACGTCGTGCAGCGCCTTGCGGACCACGGGGTGATGGCGGCCGAGGCCCATCACCCCGAACCCGGCCAGCATGTCGAGGTAGTCGTCGCCGTCGGCGTCCCAGAAGTAGGCGCCCTCGGCCCGCTCGTAGACCTTGTCGAAGCCGATGGTGTGCAGCATGCGCGGGAGCTGGTGGTTGAGGTGTCTGGCGTGCAGCTCGTAGCGTTCGGCGCCGCGCTCGGCCAGCAGCGCGGCGAGGTCGAACTCCCCGGACGGGTAACCGGGTTCAGCGGTCGTCATTCCTGTTTCTCCTTGGACTTCCCCATGGACATCCCCCGGGACGGCTCTTCCCTGGTGGCCAGTCCGGCGCTGATCCGTCCGGCGATCTCGACGGGGGTCAGGCCGATGTCGGCGAGCACCTCGCCGCGCTTGGCGTGCGCGAGGAACTGCTCCGGGATGCCGAACCGCCGTACGGGTACGTCGACTTCGGCGTCGCCGAGTGCCAGCGCCACCGCCGCGCCGACCCCGGAGGCCCGGCTGTTGTCCTCGACGACGGCCACCATGCGGTGCCCGGCGGCCAGGCCCGGCAGTGCGGGGTCGACGGGTTTGACCCAACGCGGGTCCACGACCGTGCAGTTGATGCCGCGTGCCGCCAACAGCTCGACTGTCTGGAGGCACACCGGAGCCATCACGCCGACGGCCACCAGCAGGACGTCGGCGGCCTCCTCCGACCGGTGCAGCACATGCATGCCGCCGATATGGCCGACGGCCTCGATCGCCGGTCCCACCGACTCCTTGGGGAAGCGGATCAGCGTGGGCGCGTCGTCGACGGCCACCGCCTCCCGTAGCTGGGCGCGGAGTTGGTCGGCGTCGCGTGGTGCGGCGATCCGCAGGCCGGGGACGACCTGGAGGATCGACAGGTCCCACATGCCGTTGTGCGAGGCGCCGTCGACTCCCGTGACACCGGCGCGGTCCAGCACGAACGTCACCCCGCACCGGTGCAGCGCCACGTCCATCAGCAGTTGGTCGAAGGCACGGTTGAGGAAGGTGGCGTACACGGCGACGACGGGATGCAGACCGCCCGTCGCCAGCCCCGCCGCCGAGACGGCCGCGTGCTGTTCGGCGATCCCGACGTCCCACACCCGGTCCGGGAACCGTTCGGCGAACCTGCCGAGGCCCACCGGGTGCAGCATGGCCGCCGTGATCGCGACGACGTCGTCCCGCTCCTCCCCGATCCTGACGATCTCGTCGCCGAACACCGACGTCCAGGAAGGCCCGTTGGAGGGCGCGAGCGGCTCGCAGGTGAGCGGGTCCATCACACCGACGGTGTGGAAGTGGTCCTCCTCGTGCGAGCGCGCGGGCTCGTATCCGCGCCCCTTCTCGGTCAGGCAGTGGACGAGCACGGGCCCGTGGAAGCGCTTCGCGCGCCGCAGCGCCGACTCCACGGCCCCGATGTCGTGCCCGTCGATCGGGCCGACGTACTTCAGCCCCAGGTCCTCGAACATGCCCTGCGGGGCGAACGCGTCCTTGAACCCCTTCTTCGCGCCGTGCAGCGACTCGTAGAGGGTGTTGCCGATGAGCGGGGTGCGCAGCAGTACGTCCTTGCCCCAGGCCAGCACCTGCTCGTAGCTGTCCGTCGTACGCAGGGTCGCCAGGTGGTTGGCGAGGCCCCCTATGGTGGGCGAGTAGGAGCGTTCGTTGTCGTTGACGACGATGATCAGCGGCCGGTCCTTGGCCGCCGCGATGTTGTTGAGCGCCTCCCAGGCCATCCCGCCGGTGAGCGCGCCGTCGCCGATGACCGCGACGACATGGCCCTTCTCACCCTGCACCTGGCGGGCCTTCGCGAGCCCGTCGGCCCAGCCGAGCGCGGTGGACGCGTGGCTGTTCTCGATGACGTCGTGCTCGGACTCCTCACGCGAGGGATAGCCGGAGAGGCCGCCCTTGCCGCGCAGCTTGGAGAAGTCCTGACGCCCTGTCAGGAGTTTGTGTACGTAGCTCTGATGGCCGGTGTCCCACAGGATGCGGTCGACCGGCGACTCGAAGACCCGGTGGAGTGCGATGGAGAGTTCCACCACCCCCAGATTGGGCCCGAGATGGCCGCCGGTCCTGGCGACCGCGTGCACCAGGAACTCCCGTATCTCGTCGGACAGTTCGCCGAGTTGCGCCTCGGACAGCGCCTTCAGGTCGCGTGGTCCCCGGATGTTCTCCAGAATCGTCACGCTCGGGCCCCCTCTTCTTCCGTACTCGTCTGCCCGTGCTGTTCAGCTCACGGTGACCGCCGGTTCCCCCGACGCGACGCCGTCCCGCTCCATCTGTTCGGCGATCTTCATCGCCTCCTCGATCAGGGTCTCCACGATCTTCGACTCGGGCACCGTCTTGATGACCTCGCCCTTGACGAAGATCTGCCCCTTGCCGTTGCCGGAGGCGACCCCGAGGTCCGCCTCCCGTGCCTCTCCGGGGCCGTTGACCACGCACCCCATGACCGCGACGCGCAACGGCACCTCCATGCCCTCAAGGCCGGCCGTGACCTGGTCGGCGAGCCGGTACACGTCGACCTGGGCACGCCCGCAGGACGGACAGGACACGATCTCCAGCCGCCGTTGGCGCAGGTTCAGCGACTCCAGGATCTGGATGCCGACCTTGACCTCCTCGACCGGCGGCGCGGACAGCGAGACCCGGATCGTGTCCCCGATGCCCTCGCCGAGCAACGCCCCGAAGGCCACAGCCGACTTGATGGTCCCCTGGAAGGCGGGACCGGCCTCGGTGACGCCCAGGTGCAGCGGGTAGTCGCAGCGTTCGGCGAGCAGCCGGTAGGCGTTGACCATGATGACCGGGTCGTTGTGCTTGACGGAGATCTTGATGTCCCGGAAGCCGTGCTCCTCGAAGAGGGACGCCTCCCACAGCGCCGACTCGACGAGCGCCTCGGGCGTCGCCCTGCCGTACTTCTGGAGCAGACGGCGGTCCAGGGAACCGGCGTTGACCCCGATCCGGATCGGCGTGCCGTGGTCGTTCGCGGCGCGCGCGATCTCCCGCACCTTGTCGTCGAACTGCTTGATGTTGCCGGGATTGACGCGGACGGCGGCGCAGCCGGCCTCGATCGCGGCGAACACGTACTTCGGCTGGAAGTGGATGTCCGCGATCACCGGGATCTGCGACTTGCGCGCGATGGTCGCCAACGCGTCCGCGTCGTCCTGCGTGGGGCAGGCGACGCGGACGATCTGGCAGCCGGACGCGGTGAGTTCGGCGATCTGCTGAAGCGTGGCGCCGATGTCCGACGTACGCGTCGTCGTCATCGACTGGACCGACACCGGGGCCCCGCCCCCGACCGCCACCGGCCCGACCTCGATGCGCCGGGAGACCCGGCGCTCGGCGATCGGACGGACCGGTACCTCGGGGACGCCCAAGGAGACGGCGGTCATGACCTCACTCCCTGTTTCCCGCGACGGTCTCACGCATGGCGCGCAGGGACTCCTTCAGGGAACCCATGGTGGCCATGACGGCCGTCGGCTCGTAGCCGCAGTGCGCCATGCAGTTGGCGCACCGGTCGTCCTTGCCCCGGCCGTACGAGTCCCAGTCGGTCTTCTCGATGAGGTCCTTGTACGTCGTCACGTACCCGTCGCTCATCAGGTAGCAGGGCTTCTGCCAGCCGAACAGCGAGTAGTTCGGGATCGCCCACGCCGTGCACGGGAAGTCGACCTTGCCCTCCAGGAAGTCCAGGAAGAGCGGGGAGTGGTTGAGCCGCCAGCGCCGCCGGTTGCCGCCGCCGAACGCCTTCCTGAACAGCTCGCGGGTCTGCTCGACGCCGAGGAAGTGCTCCTGGTCGGGAGCCTTCTCGTAGGCGTAGGCGGGCGAGATCATCATCTCGTCGACCTTGAGGTCGTCGTTGAGGAAGTTGAGCACCTCGATGATGGTCTGCGGGGTGTCGGTGTTGAAGAAGGTCGAGTTGGTGGTGACCCGGAAGCCGCGCTTCTTGGCCTCCTTGATGGCGGCGACCGCCTCGTCGAACACCCCTTCCTTCGCGACGGACTCGTCGTGCCGCTCGCGCAGGCCGTCGATGTGCACGGCGAACGCGAAGAACGGCGACGGCGTGAACTTGTCCATCTTCTTGCGCAGCAGCATCGCGTTGGTGCACAGGAAGACGTACTTCTTCCGCGCCACCAACTGCCGCACGATCTCGTCGATATGAGGGTGCATCAGGGGTTCACCGCCCGCGATGGACACCATGGGCGCCCCGGACTCCAGCACCGCTCCGACGGCCTGGGCGACCGGCATGCGCTGCTTGAGCACACCCGCCGGATGCTGGATCTTCCCGCAGCCCTCGCACTTGAGGTTGCAGGCGTAGAGCGGTTCGAGTTCGACGATCAGCGGGAACTTGTCCCGCCTGCGGATTTTCTGTTCGGCCAAATATGTAGCGACCTTGATGGTCTGGCGGAGCGGCATGGCCATCTGGCTCACCTCCTGGGGAGCAGCAAGGAACGGTGCCATTCGACAAAAGCGGGAAGGACCGAACGAAGAACGCGGAAGGCCGATATTCCACCGCGAAGTGTGCCGATCCGGACGAGTTCATGTTCTGGAGCGTCCACGACCACCCGTACGGCCGCAACCGGGCGCACGCCCGTGCGCACGGCGCAGTGGAGCGTGGCCGCCGACTCCATGTCGACCGCGATTGCGCCGGTCGCGAGCAGATCCGCCCGTTCGTGACCGCGTACGACGTGATCGGAGCCGATGAGAAGGCCGGTGTGGACGGTGTGCCCGGGCACGGCACGCACCAGTTCCTTGACGAGGAGCTCGGTGCCGTCGCAGCGGGTGGTGCCGCGCGGGTCCCGGGTCTCCTCGGCGACGACCAGGTCACCGGGGTGCATCCCGGGGGCCAGTCCCGCGCAGAAGCCGGTGGCCAGCACGACGGCGTCGCGCAGCGCCGGGTCGGCGAGGGCCCGGGTGACGGCCGTCTCGGCGGCCTCGGGCCCCATTCCCGTACGCAGCACGGTGACGGCCGTGTCGCCGAGTCCGCCCCGGCGCAGGGCGAGCCGTTCGATGCCGAGCGCGCAGGCGATCAGCAGCGGGGCCGGGGCGGGCCGCCCGTCCATCAGCCCCCCTTGGCGGCGGCGAAGGGCTCCCCGTGGACGTACCGGCCGAGCGCGGTGAGCGGGAAGACCTGGCGGTAGAGGTGGTAGTTGATCGAGAAGTCCCAGGGGAAGCCGGTGCCGGTGAAGTACGGCTCGTCCCAGGAGCCGTCCGGCAACTGCGTCGCGGCGAGCCACTCGACACCGCGTTCGACCGCCTTGGAGTCGTGCTCCCCGGCGGCGAGCAGGGCGAGCAGCGCCCAGGCCGTCTGGGAGGCGGTCGAGGGGCCCCGGCCGCTCCAGCCCGCGCTGTCGGCGTAGGAGCGCAGGTCCTCGCCCCAGCCGCCGTCGTCGTTCTGGACCTTCTCCAGCCAGCCCACCGCGCGCCGGATCGCCGGATGCGCGGCGGTCAGGCCGGCCGCCGTCAGCGCGGGCACCACCGAGCCGGTGCCGTAGACGTAGTTGACGCCCCAGCGGCCGAACCACGCGCCGCCGGGCTCCTGTTCGGCGAGCAGCCACTCGATGCCCCGCCGGGTGCGCGGATCGTGGGACATTCCCTCGACGGCGAGCATCTCCACGACATGCGCGGTGACATCGGCGGACGGCGGGTCGATGACCTCGCCGAAGTCACAGAACGGGAGTTTGTTGGGCAGCGGGCTGGTGTTGTCCACGTCGAAGGCGGCCCAGGCACCGTTCTTCGACTGCATCCCGAGGGTCCAGCGCACCCCGCGCCCGATCGCTCTCTCGACCCGGTCCGGGTCGTGATGCCGGACCCGGCGCAGCGCGAGGACGACCTCGGCGGTGTCGTCGATGTCGGGGTAGTTGTCGTTGTGGAACTCGAACGCCCAGCCGCCCGGCGGCAGTTCGGGCCGGCGTACGGACCAGTCGCCGGGCCGCACCACCTGCTCGCCCAGCATCCAGTCGGCGGCCTTGACCAGTTGGGGGTGGTCGGCGGGCAACCCCGCGTCGGCGAGGGCGATCACGGCGAGGCAGGTGTCCCACACCGGCGACTGGCAGGCCTCGATCATCCGGGCCCCGTCCCCGCGCCACACCGTGAAGCGGTCCAGGGACTCCAACCCGGCCCGCATGACGGGGTGTTCGAGGTCGTAGCCGAGCAGGTGCAGGGCGATCACCGAGTAGACGGCGGGCGGCTGGATGCCGCCCCAGCAGCCGTCGTTCTCCTGGCGCTCGATGATCCAGCGGGCCGCCGTGTTCATGGCCGCCTCGCGCAGCCGGCGCACCGCGACCTTGCGGTAGCCGTGCAGGATCCTGTCGAGACGCTGGAAGGCACCGTCCCAACTCGCCAGCGGGGCGAGGGACTTCGCCGGGTTCGGCAGGGCGGGGTCGATGTGCAGCTCGTCGAGCGCGAACGGCGCCGGGCGGACCGGGCGCTTGGCGCTGACGATGGTGAGCGGCACGATGGTCTGCCGGGCCCAGCAGCCGAAGTCGTAGATGTTCAGCGGCATCCACTTCGGGAAGTAGATCAGTTCCGGCGGGAGTTCGGGGAGGTCGTCCCACTTCCACCAGCCGAACAGGGCCAGCCAGATCCGGGTGAAGACCCGGGCGGCGGCGATGCCGCCCCGGTCCCGGATCCAGGCGGACGCCCTCGCCATGTGCGGCGCGTCGGGGGCGTCCCCGGCCAGCCGCAGGGCGACGTACGCCTCGACGGTGGCGGAGAGGTCGGCGGGTCCGCCGTGGAAGGTGGCCCAGGTGCCGTCGGCGCCCTGCTCGCCACGGATGAACAACGCGGCCGCCTGGGTGGTCTGTTCGTCGCGGATTCCCAGGAACTGACGGAGCAGCAGGTCCTCGGCGTCCATCGTGACGTTGGTCTCGAGATCGCCCTTCCACCAGCCCTGGGCGTCCTGTCGCGCCAGCAGATGATCGGTGGCACGCCTCATGGCATGCTCGGCGGCATCCTGAACCCCTGCCGCCACTGGGGTGTCGGTGTCGGTTTCGCTGGCCGAGGCAGCGCGAGGCGGCAGGGCCCCGGTGCTTCCGTCGGTCGTCGCTGTCATGGCTTCCCCTTCGTGCAGTGGCATGTCTCTGCTGACTGGGTCCGCCGTCGGCCGGTGCGCCGCTGTTCGCGACGCCGGCCGGCGACTACGCGAGGCTTATTCGGCCGATAGTGATCATCTCTTTCGTACGACGACGAAGTCGGCGAGCGCGGTGAACCGCGCGCGCACCCGGTCGGGCATGTCGATGGCGTTCAGTGCCTCGACGGCGATGGTGTGCTGCCGGCGCGCCTCCGCTGCGGTCCACTCCCGGCCGCCCGCCTGTTCGATCAGGGCGGCGCGGGCGGCGAACTCCGCCTCGGAGAAGTTCTCGAAGTCGCTGCTTCGCGCGTCGGCGGCGAGGAGTTCACCGAGCCGGTCGGCGGCCGGGCCGCTCGCCGCGAGGGCGGCGACGACGGGCAGGGACTTCTTGCGCTGGCGCAGGTCGCTCCAGGTCTGCTTGCCGGTGGACTCCGGGTCGCCCCAGATGCCGAGGAGGTCGTCGACCGCCTGGAAGGCCAGGCCGAGGTGGTAGCCGTACTTCTCCAGGATGTCGGCGGTGCGGTCGTCGGCGCCGCCGAGGACGGCACCGATGGAGCTGGCGCAGGCGAGCAGGGCGCCGGTCTTGTTGCCCTCCATCTCCAGGCACTCCTCGACGCTGACGCGGTCGCGGTGCTCGTAGGAGATGTCCTGGGCCTGGCCGTCGATGAGGGCCCGGGTCGCGGTGGTGAGACGGCGCGTGGCGCGGCCGGCCTCGGCGGTGCCGAGTTCCAGCAGGATCTCGTTGGCCAGCGCGAACAGGGCGTCACCGACCAGGATCGCCTGGGCGGGGCCGTGCACCTTCCACACGGTGTCGCGGTGGCGGCGCTGTTCGTCACCGTCCATCAGGTCGTCGTGCAGCAGCGAGAAGTTGTGCACCAGTTCGACGGCGACCGCGCCCGGGATGCCGACCTCGGGGGCGGCGCCGGTGACCTCGGCGGACAGCACGGCGAGCGCGGGACGTACGGCCTTGCCGCCGTCACCGGCGGCGGGCCTGCCCTGGGCGTCGATCCAGCCGAAGTGGTAGGCGGAGACGGTGTCCATGGGCGCCGCGAGACGGCCGATCGCCGCCCGCAGCACCGGGGTGGCCAGGGTCCGGCCGCGCTCCAGCAGCGCGGTCACGTCCACTACGTCGGCAGCCTTCTGGGCCGGGGGCACAGTGGGCACAGTCTCTCCTCTTGGTGCGGTGGGGGTGCGGAGGCCCGTCGAATGCTGATGATCGAGCATCAGGCCGCCTCCTCGACGTCGAAGAGGTGGTGGCGGGGCCGGCCCAGGGCGCCCAGCGCGGCTCCGGCCGCGCCGACTCCGCTGCGGACCGCACTCTCCATGGTCGCGGGCCACCCGGTGGCGGTCCACGAGCCGGCCAGGTACAGGCCGGGGATTCTGGTACGGGCGCCGGGCCGCAGCCGTCCGACGCCGGGGGTGGGGGCGAACGTCGCTGTCCGCTCCCGGGTGACGAAGAAGTCCCGTACGGCGGCGCCCCGCGCGCGGGGCAGCAGCCGCTCCAGCTCCGGCAGATACCGCGTGCGCAGCGCGGCCACGGGCGCGTCGATCTCGTCGTGCGCGGCCGACTGGGACAGCGCCAGGTACTGGCCGTCGCCGCCGAGCCCGGACGCCTCGGTCCGGTCGAAGACCCACTGCACCGGGCTGCCGAGGGCCGCCAGGAACGGCGTGTTCAGCACCTGCCGGTCGTACACCACATGCACGTTGAGGATCGGCGCGGTGCCGATCTCCAGCAGTCGTTCGGGGGCGTCCAGCGCGCCCGGCGGCAGCAGGTCGTGCGCCTCGCGCTGGGGTACGGCGAGCACGACGGTGTCCGCTTCGAGGGTCTCGCCGGGAACCTGGACGCTCCAGCGGCCGTTCTCGTGGTGTCGGAGGGAGTTGACGCGTGTACGGATTTCGGTGCGCACGCCCGCGGAGTCGAGCGCCTTGCGGGCCAGGGTGTCGTGCAGTTCGCCCAGCGGGACGCGCGCCCAGCCGATGTCGGCGGCGCCCGGGTCGGACAGCAGACCGGTCTTGAACACCATCGCGGCGAGCCCGAGGGAGGAGTCCCCGGCCACCGCGTTGAGGGTGGCGACCCCCACCAGGTCCCACAGTGCCTCGACGGCACGCCCGGACTGACCGTGCGCGGCCAGCCAGGTGCCGAAGTCCTGCTCGTCCAGTGCCGGGTCGGCGAGGTCGAGCGCCTTGAGCGCGAGCGCGGCACGGCCGACTTTCGCGCGCTCGGCGAGCGAGAGGTGCGGATAGGTGGCGAGGCTGCGCCCGAGATGCAGGGGTACGGGCAGCGCGTCGCGCCGGAGTCTGCCCAGGCGCCGCCCGGCCGGCTTCGCCACGTCGACGACGGGGACGTCGAGCCGGGGCTGCACGGGAGCGAGCGCGGCGCCGTCGATACGGTCGAGGAACCAGCGGTAGGCGGTGCAGCAACGCAGGTACACGTGCTGGCCGTTGTCGACGGTGAGTCCGTCGCGCCGGAAGGAGAAGGCGAGCCCGCCGAGGCGCGGCCGGCCTTCGAGCAGGGTGACGCGGACACCGGCGTCGGCGAGCGAGAGCGCCGCCGTGATGCCCGCCAGCCCGCCGCCGACCACCACGGCGCTCTTCTCGGCGCGGTGGACCGGGCGTTCCCCGGGCTGCGTGACCTCGCTCATCGCGCACTCCCCCCTGTGCGTGAGCCGCGCCGGACGAACGCCGCGCGGCAGGCCGTCGCAGTCAGGGACGCCGTCCCCGCCCGGAGGGTTGCGCGCCGCCGCGCCGCCATTCCGTCGCCTTGCACCGGATTGTCCATCAGGCACGCCTCCTGACGGTTCGCCGGGAGACGTGCCGGGCGTCCAGACCGGACAGGCCGCGCACCGCGACGTACGCCTTCTCCCGGCCGGGCAGCGAGACCCGGCCGCGCAGCACGGCCTCCGGCTCGCGCTCGATGCGGTCGAGGAGCCGCCGGTAGATGCCGGCCATGGCGGCGACGCAGGCGCCGCTGCGCCGGTCGAGCATGGGCAGCAGCCCGTAGCCCTCGGCGAACAGGGCGCGGGCGCGCCGCACTTCGAAGTGGACGAGGCCCGCGAAGTCGGAGCCCTCCGGCGGGGTGGGCCCGCTGAAACCGGCCGAGCAGCCGAACTTGGCGAGGTCGTCGGCGGGCAGATAGATCCGCCCGCTGTCGGCGTCCTCGCGGATGTCCCGCAGGATGTTGGTGAGCTGGAGTGCGAGCCCCAGCGTGTCGGCGTACTCGGCGGCGCGTTCCGAACCGCGCGCGCCCCGCTCCGTGCCGAACACGCCCAGGGAGAGCCGTCCGATGGCCCCGGCCACGCAGCGGCAGTAGACCTTCAGGTCGTCCCAGGTCTCGTACGTCTCGCCGCGTACGTCCATCACGACGCCGTCGATGAGTTCGTCGAGGCCGCCGAGGGGGATCGGGAAGTGGGTTGCGGCGTGGCTGAGGGCGACCGCGACCGGGTCGGTGTCGTCCTCGTCGACCGCGCCCTCGCGGACCCGGTCGAGCAGTGCCCTGGTGTCCTCCAGCCGCGCCGTCTTGACCTCGGGCGCGAGCGTGCCGTCACCGATGTCGTCGACGCGCCGCGAGAACGCGTACAGGGCGGACATGGCACGCCGCTTCGGCGTCGGCAGCAGTCTGATGCCGTACGCGAAGTTGCGGGCCTGCTGCCCGGTGATGGACTCGCAGTAGCTGTAGGCGGCGAGTACCGGTGCGGACACGTGTGGTTCCGACTCCACGCTCCGGATCACCCCTTTCCTCGCAGGGTTGTGCCCGCCTCGCGCAGCAACTGGATCCTGCCGGGCTTGGGCGGGCCGGGAAGTACGTCGTATTCGGCGGCGGCGATCGCCCGGACCGCCGCCTTTCCCCCGGCCACGAAACCCGCGAGCAGCAGCTTCAGCCTGCCGTGGACGCTACCCACGAGGGGGGTGCCTTCATTCAGCAGGCCCAGGGCGCGTTCCGCTTCGTACGCGACCAGCGCGCGCACCGACGCGCCCGCGCTGGGGGCGGCGAGATCCGCCTCCCGCACATGAAAGCGCTTCATGTCCTGGGCGGGCAGATAGATCCGGTCGCGGCCGAGGTCCTCGGCGACGTCCTGGAGGTGTTCGACGATCTGGAGGGCCGTGCACACGGCGTCGGAGCGGCGGATCCGCTCGGGCGTCGCGGTGCCGGTGACGGCGAGGACGAGACGGCCGACCGGGTTGGCGGACAGCTCGCAGTAGGCGAGGAGGTCGTCGTACGTCTCGTACCGTGTGACGAGCTGGTCCTGGCGGTTGGCGGCGATCAGGCCGAGGAAGGGCTCGGGGGTGAGCGCGCGGCGGCGGACGGTCGCCGCGAGCCGGCGCAGCAGGGGGTGGCGCGGGGTGCCGTCGAAGACCCGGCGCAGGTCGCCCTCGAAGGCGTCGAGGAGGACGAGCCGGTCGTCGGCGTCCTCGGGGGCGACGCCCAGCAGGCGGGCGTCGGCGCCGCCGGGGGCCAGGTCGCCGTCGCCGATGTCGTCGACGAGGCGGGCGAAGCCGTAGACGGCCATGAGGTCGGTGCGCCAGGCCCTGGGCAGGAAGAACGGCGCCACGGGGAAGTTCTCGTCCGCGGCCTTGTCGAGTGTGCCGCGCTCCGGGTCGGCGGTGCGCGCGGAGCCGGTAGCCGTCACCGGTCGCTGCCCGGGGCGGGGACGGCACGCACTGTGGGGAGCTGGGGAGTTTCCGTAGCCATCGCCGTCACATCTCCCGTTCTACACTGCGGACCCAATAGGCACTATTTCGGACACGCCGCCCAGCCGTCCACGCGGCGGTCCGATGCCGGGTGTCGCGTGTTATCGCCCCACTTGCCGCGATTCAGCACTGGTACAGCTTACGTTGTACAACGCGCCATGGTCCGTCGGGGTGTCCTGCGCATCACAAGAACGCACCGATTGGCCTCAAGATTCCTTCGGCTGGCCCGAGTTGACGTTTCCTTTGCAGACGCGGGGCCCCGCCGGAGAAGTTCCGGCGGGGCCCCGATTCGCCCGGCTGACCACCCATGAGATGCGCGGCTACTTGCCGGTGAACTTCTCGTACTCCTTGAGGACCTCTTCCGTCGGCCCGTCCATGCGCAGCTCGCCGCGTTCCAGCCACAGGACGCGGTCGCAGGTGTCGCGGATGGACTTGTTGTTGTGGCTGACCAGGAACACCGTGCCGGCGTGCTTGCGCAGCTCGCGGATGCGGTCCTCGGAGCGCTTCTGGAAGGACCGGTCGCCGGTCGCCAGCGCCTCGTCGATCATCAGGACGTCGTGGTCCTTGGCGGCGGCGATGGAGAACCGCAGCCGCGCCGCCATGCCGGAGGAGTAGGTGCGCATCGGCAGGGTGATGAAGTCGCCCTTCTCGTTGATGCCGGAGAAGTCGACGATCTGCTGGTAGCGCTCCTTGATCTCCTCGCGGGACATGCCCATCGCCAGACCGCCCAGGATGACGTTCCGTTCGCCCGTGAGGTCGTTCATCAGGGCGGCGTTGACACCGAGGAGGGAGGGCTGGCCGTCCGTGTACACGTGACCGCTCTCGGCCGGGAGCAGGCCGGCGATGGCGCGCAGCAGGGTCGACTTGCCGGAGCCGTTGGAGCCGATCAGGCCGACGGCCTCACCGCGGTAGGAGACGAAGGAGACGCCCCGTACGGCGTGCACCTTGCGCACGCCGGGTGACTCTCCGCGCCGGAGTATGCGGCTGAGGGCGGAGGTGGCGCTGCCCTTGCCGGTCTTGGCGCCGTTGACGCGGTAGACGATGTGCAGTTCGTCCGCGATGACGGTGGGGATCTTCGCCCCGGGGATCGGGTCAGCCACGGCCGTACCTCTCCTCCGACTGCCAGAAGTACACGAAGCCGCCGACGGCGAAGAGCGCGGCCCAGCCGCCCGCGACCGCCCAGACGTGCGGCGGCAGGTTCTCCGGGCCGTAGCCGTCGATGAGCGCGAAGCGCATCAGGTCCATGTAGATGGCCGCCGGGTTCCACTGGAGGACGTCGGCGACCCACACGGGCTTGTCGGCGAGCATGACCGGGATGGAGAACATCACGCCGGACGCGTACATCCACGTACGCATCACGAACGGCATCAACTGGGCGAGGTCCGGGGTCGCCGAGCCCCAGCGGGCCATGATCAGCGCGAGGCCGGTGTTGAAGAGGAACTGGAGGGCCAGCGCCGGGACGATCAGCAGCCAGGACGCCTTGGGGTAGCTGCCGAAGCCGATCGACACGATGAACAGCACGAGCATGGAGAACAGCAGTTGCTGGAGCTGCTGGAGCGCGAAGGACACCGGCAGGGCGGCGCGCGGGAAGTGCAGGGCGCGCACCAGGCCCAGGTTGCCGGAGATGGCGCGGACGCCCGCCATCACCGAGCTCTGCGTGAAGGTGAACACGAAGACGCCGGTGACGAGGAACGGGATGTACACCTCGCGGGGCATGCCGCGGTCGGCCTTGAGGATCACACCGAAGATGAAGAAGTACACGGCCGCGTTCAGCAGCGGTGTGGCCACCTGCCACAACTGGCCGAGTTTGGCCTGGCTGTACTGGGCGGTCAGCTTCGCCTGCGAGAAGGCGAGGATGAAGTGACGCCGTCCCCAGAGCTGGCGGACGTACTCGACGAGTCGGGGGCGGGCGCCGCTCACGGCGAGTCCGTACTTCGCGGCGAGTCCGGCCGCGGAGAGGCCGTCGTCGGGTGACGGTCGGTCGCTCACCGCGACACCGCCGTCATGCGTTTTCTCACTCACAAATGGAAACTTTCGTCTTCAATATGCGCAGCCGAACGGGGCAAGGGGTGGGCCGTGACCGGGAATTGGCCGGCCCGCGGGGGCTCTCAGGGAGAGCTTGTCAGATCACTGGGGGGCGGCCCAGCCGGGTCAGCCGCCACACCGTACGCCACCGGATGGGCCGACGAGGTCCGCACGGGGTGGTCAGCCCCTCCATGAACCCGCCCCACCAGGCCCTGAGCGCCGGGCGGGAGGGTCGGCGGAGGAGTGTGAGGAGCAACCAGTCTCCCAGGTACACGGGTACGAGGGGGGCGGGAAGGTTTCGGCGGGCCAGCCAGACGCGGTTGCGGGCGACCATGCGGTGGTAGACCGCGTGCCGCGAGGGCGCGGTGGCGGGGTGGTAGAGCAGCATGTCGGCCCGGTAGTCGATCATCCAGCCCGCGTCGAGGGCCCGCCAGGCGAGGTCGGTCTCCTCGTGGGCGTAGAAGAACTCCTCGGGGAGGATGCCCACTTGGGCGAAGACCTTGGTGCGTACGGCGTTGGCGCCGCCCAGGAAGCTGGTGACCCGGGAACTGCGCATCGGGTCGGTGGTGCCGGGGCGGGGCACGTGGCGGCGCTGGGTGCGGCCGGTGTCGGGGTCGGCGATGCGGAAGCTGATGATGCCGAGTTCAGGGTCGGCGGTGAAGGCCTTGCGGCACAGCTCGGCGGTGTCCTGGTGGCCGAGGAGTCCGTCGTCGTCGAGGAACATCAGGATGTCGACGTCGCCGCCGGCCTCGCCGAACGCCTCGATGCCGACGTTGCGTCCGCCGGGGATGCCGAGGTTCTCGGGCAGTTCGACGCTCCGTACACCCTCGGGCAGGTCCGGGACGGGCGAGCCGTTGCCGACGACGACGACCTCGACCGGTTCGCCCTCCTGTTTGGCGATCGAGTCGATGAGGGCGCGCAGTTCGTCGGGGCGGTTGCCCATGGTGATGATCACCGCGCCGACCCTCATGCCGCTGTTCACCGCAACCTGCTCGACGCGAGGATGGACACGAGGTGCAGCAGGGTCTGCAGGATCGCGATGCCGGCCAGGACCGCGATGCCCAGGCGGGTCCAGAACAGGTCGCCGCCGACGAGGTCGAGGACGGCCACGAGGAGGATGAAGAGGCTCGCCTCGATACCGCCGATCAGCCGGTGGAACTTCAGCGCGGCGGCCGCCTTGCGGGCCAGGGCGAGCCCCTCGGAGCGCGGCACCGCCAGTTCGTCCTTGGCGGCGGGCAGACCGCTGCGGGAGCGGGCCACGTCCACCAGGTCGGTCTCCGCCTTGATCAGGATCGCGCCGAGCGCGGCCAGCGTGCCGAGGAACGCCCACAGCCACTCAGGTGCCCCGGAGCCGTCCCACAGGTCGGCGCCGCGCAGCCCGAAGCCGATCAGCAGGGCCGCCTCGGACAGGTAGTGGCCGACGCGGTCGAGGTACACACCGGTGATCGAGGTCTGGTTCCGCCAGCGGGCGATCTCGCCGTCGACGCAGTCGAGGAGCAGGTAGAGCTGCATCAGTACGGCGGCCAGGACCGCCCCGGTGAGGCCCGGCACCAGGAGTGCCGCGCCCGCGAGGACGCCCGCGACGACCATCAGGTACGTGAGCTGGTTGGGCGTGATCCTGGTGTCCACCAGGTAGCGGTCGACCCGCAGGGACACCTCGCGCATGTAGAGGCGTCCCGCCCAGTGCTCGCCGCTGCGCCGGTCCTTCACCCCTTCGGGGTGGACGACAGGGCGTAGTTCAGCTACCGATGGCCTTGACATAGTCCGCGTACGTGTCCTTGATCTGGTCGTTCGTGAGGTCGAGGTGTTCCAGGATCGTGTAGCGGCCGGGCCGGGTCTGCGGGGCGTACCCGACGACCCGTACGAACTCGTCCGTGGTGAAGCCGATCTCCTCCGGGAGCACCGGCAGCCCGTGCCGGCGCAGCACCTCGGCCATGTACGCCGCTTCCTCCACCGCGCCCCGCAGGTACATGGCGAAGGCGGCGCCGAGGCCGCACTGTTCGCCGTGACTGGCGGCGCGCTTGGGGTACAGCAGGTCGAAGGCGTGGTTGATCTCGTGACAGGCGCCGGAGGACGGGCGGGAGTCGCCGGACACCGACATGGCGATACCGGTGAGGACCAGGGCCTCGGCCAGTACCTGGAGGAACGCGTTGTCGCCGACCCCGCCGGGGTGGCGCAGCACGGCCTCGCCGGCCTGGCGGGCCATGGCGGCGGCGAGACCGTCGATCTTCTCGCCGTTGACCGCGCCCGCCAGCTCCCAGTCGGCGACCGCGGAGATGTTCGACATGGCGTCGCCGATCCCGGAGCGCACGAACCGCACGGGTGCCTCGCGGATCACGTCCAGGTCGATGACGACGGCGATCGGGTTCGGCACGCCGTACGAGCCGCGGCCCGCGTCGTTGTCGAGGGTGGCGACCGGGGAGCACAGGCCGTCGTGCGCGAGGTTGGTGGCGACGGCGACCAGGGGGAGGCCGACGCGGGCGGCGGCGAACTTGGCGCAGTCGATGATCCGGCCGCCGCCGAGGCCGACCACGGCGTCGTAGTGGCCGGACTTGATGGCGTCGCCGAGCCTGACGGCGTCGTCGATGGTGCCGCCGGCGACCTCGTACCAGCTCGCGCCGGGCAGCGCCGGGGCGAGCCGCTCGCGCAGGCGGGCGCCGGAGCCGGCGCTGATCGCGACGGCGATCTTCCCGGAGTGCGAGATCCGCTGGTCGAAGAGCACGTCCGCCAGATGGTTCAGGGCCCCCCGGCGGATGTCCACGACGACCGGCGAGGGGATCAGCCTCGTCAGTACCGGCACGCGATCTCCCGTCCTCGGGCGAGATCCTCGTGGTTGTCTATCTCCACCCAGGGAACCTCGCCGATGGGCGCCACGTCGATGGTGAAACCGCGGTCGACCAGTTCCTGGTAGCCGTGCTCGTAGAACTGCTGGGGATCGGTCTCCCACACGGTCTTCAGGGCGTCGGCCAGGTCCGCGGCGGCCTTGCCCTCGATGAGGGTGACGCCGATGTACTCGCCGGTGGCCTCCGCCGGGTCCATCAGCTTGGTGATCCTCCGCACGCCCTTCTCCGGGTCCACGACCACCTTCATCTCCTCGTCGGCGAGTTCCTTCACCGTGTCGAGGGCCAGGATGATCCGCTTTCCGTCACCGCGCGCGGCGAGCAGGGTCCTCTCGACGGACACGGGGTGCACGGTGTCGCCGTTGGCGAGGATCACGCCGTCGGCGAGGGCGTCCCGCCCGCACCAGAGGGAGTAGGCGTTGTTCCACTCCTCGGCGCGGTCGTTGTCGATGAGGGTGAGCTTCAGCCCGTACTTCTCCTCCAGGGCCGCCTGCCGCTCGTAAACGGCTTCCTTGCGGTAGCCGACGATGACCGCGGCCTCGGTGAGGCCGATCTCGGCGAAGTTGGCGAGGGTGAGGTCGAGGACGGTGGGGCCGTCCTCGTCGCCCGCGGGGCCGACCGGCACGAGAGCCTTGGGGAGGCTGTCGGTGTAGGGGCGCAGACGCCGGCCGGCGCCGGCCGCCAGCACGAGGCCGATCATGCGGGTACTCCTTCGTCGTGTACGGCGGGCGCGCCGCCCTGGTGGGCGGTCACCCAGTAGCGGATGCTCTCGGTGAGCACCAGCAGGGCCACGACCACGGCGAGGACCGTGAGCGCGACCACGAACTGCGAGGCACTGAGCAGCGCGGCCAGTACGACGACCATCAGTGTCCGGCCCTCGTGCCCTCCGCTCGCCCGTACCAGCCAGCGCGGGGGCGCTCCGGCGTTGCCACGGATGCGGTACACCGTGTCGTAGTGATGGTAGGCGACGGCGGCCACGAGGCCGAAAGCTGCCGGAAGTGCTCCGTTTACCTCCGCTTTGCCCGCGAGGACGAGGACTGTGCAGTATTCGGCGGCCCGGAAGAGCGGGGGGACGAGCCAGTCGAGGCGGTTCTTGAGGGGGACCGTGAACGCGGCACGCGAGCCGAGCACGTAGATCGAGGCGAAGGCGACGGGCGCCCAACTGCCGTACGAACACAGCCACACCGCGACGAGCAGCGGCACGCTGATCTCCAGCGCCGGGACGAAGCGCGAGCGGCCCGGTGTACGTACCGGGACGCGCCCGATGAGCTCCGCGAGCGGCCCGCTGTCCGTGAGGTCCGCCAGGGCTCGCGTCGCCCGTTCCGTGGGCTGGGCCTTTCGGGTGAGTGAGCGCAGGACGCGGCCCGCCGTGGTGTACGTCGCCGCGAAGCCGGAGCCGATCAGCAGCACGGTGAAGGTGGTCCGGGGGGTGGTGAGCGCGGTGAGGACGGCGATCAGCGCCCAGCGCTCGCCGATCGGCAGGACGATCATCCGCCGTGCCCAGACCGTCCAGCCGACGCCGTCGAGGCGGTCGGAGAGGGCGGCCGTCGGGCTGGTGTTCGCCGTCGCGGCCGGGTCTCCCGCGGTGGCCTCGTTGAAGGAGAAGTCGACGACGTGGCGGCAGGTCTGGAGGATCATCGCGCCGAGGGCCAGCGCCCATACGTCGTCGCCGCCCCGCGCCGCGCCCAGGGCGAGGCCCGCGTAGTAGGCGTACTCCTTGACCCGGTCGAAGGTGGCGTCGAGCCAGGCGCCGAGCGTCGAGTACTGGAGGGAGTACCGGGCGAGCTGGCCGTCCGTGCAGTCCAGGACGAAGGAGACGAGCAGGAGCGCGCCCGCGACGGCGTATCCGGCGCGGGTGCCGGTGGCGGCGCAGCCGGCCGCGACGAGCGCGGTGAGCAGTGAGGCGGTGGTGACCTGGTTCGGGGTGAGGCCCCGGCGGGCGCACCAGCGGGCGAGGTAGCGGGAGTACGTGCTGACGAAGAAGGTGGTGAAGAAGCCGTCCCGGGACTTCACGGCCGACTTCAGGCGTACGGCCTCGTCGTCCACGGCGGCGACGGCCCGCAGCGCCTCGTCGCGGGCGCCGGGGTCGGCCGGGACGGTGGCGATCAGCGTGCCGAGCGCGGGACGGTGGACGTCGACGCCGTCCGCGTCCATGGCGAGGGCAATGCGGTCGGGGAGGCTGTCCACGGCTGCCGGGGCCGTGACGGGCCCCTTCGGGGTACCGCCGTTCGCGGAGATCTCCCGGGCCAGTACGCGGGTCAGGGCGGCTCGGCCGACGCCGCGCTTCGCCGTCACGGCGCCCGGTAGCGCGGAGGCCGCGAAACGGGGGTCGGTCAGACCGAGGCGCAGCGCGTGGAGGTGGCCGACGAAGCGGGCGTCGACGACGACGACCTGTTCGTCGCAGGACAGCTCGGCGATGAGGGTTTCGGTGTCGGCGACGCCTGTCGCCCTCCGCACGTCGAAACCGAGGGCTCGCAGGTCGCCCTCGATCGACGATCCGGGAACCGGCTGACCCGTGAGGATGGCGGTCGGCAACCGAACTCACTCCCTGGACACCGACGCGTGCGCGCCGGGCCTGTACATGGTGGCGGGGGACCCTGACCCACGGTGGCCGGGCAGCATCGGCAGAGGGTATCGGATGGGGGCCGCGCCCTGGCCCACCGGTTGCCGCAGGCCCGGTCCCGGCGGACCGGCGACCGCCCGGACCGCCTCATCATGAGCGACCCGGCACGCCGCGCACAAACCGTGACCCGCGTCAAGGACCGCCACGACCTCCTTCGCCGTCTGCCCGTCCGCCGGGCCGCGACGATCTCGGCACCCGCTGACCTGCGTTTCGTTTCCGCAGGTCAGGGCACATGACAACGGTGTTCAGTGCCGCGTTGCCACATACCCCCCACCCGTAGTTCACTGATCCCGGGACGGGCCCCTGGACGGGACCCGGGACGAACTTCAGGAGGCGGCTTCCATGGGGGCTGGGCACGATCACGGACACGCGCACGGCGCGCCGACCACGGGTACGGCGGCAGCGGCGTACGTCGGTCGGCTGCGTATCGCGCTGGCCATCACGCTCACCGTCATGGTCGTCGAGATCGTCGGCGGGATCGCCGCCGACTCGCTCGCGCTCATCGCGGACGCGGCACACATGGCGACGGACGGACTGGGCCTCGGCATGGCGCTGCTCGCGATCCACTTCGCGAACCTTCCACCCAGCGGCAACCGCACCTTCGGCTACGCCCGCGCCGAGATCCTCGCGGCGCTCGCCAACTGTCTGCTGCTGCTGGGCGTCGGTGGATACGTGGTGTACGAGGCGGTCCAGCGGCTCGTCACGCCCGCCGACACCGAGGGCGGGCTGACCGTCGTCTTCGGTCTGATCGGCCTGGTCGCCAACATGATCTCGCTGACGCTGCTGGTGCGCGGCCAGAAGGAGAGCCTGAACGTGCGCGGCGCCTTCCTGGAGGTGGCCGCGGACGCGCTGGGCTCGCTGGCCGTGCTGATCTCGGCGGTGATCATCATGACGACGGGCTGGCAGCGGGCCGACCCCATCGCCTCGCTCGTCATCGGCCTGATGATCGTCCCGCGCACCTGGAAGCTGCTGCGCGAGACACTGGACGTGCTGCTGGAGGCGGCTCCCCGGGACGTCGACATGGCGGAGGTGCGGGCCCACATAGTGGCGCTGCCCGGCGTGGAGGACGTACACGATCTGCACGCCTGGACGATCACCTCCGGGATGCCGGTGCTGTCGGCACATGTGGTCGTCAGTTCGGACGTGCTGAGCGGGATCGGGCACGAGAAGATGCTGCACGAGCTCCAGGGCTGCCTCGGCGACCACTTCGACGTGGAGCACTGCACCTTCCAGCTGGAGCCGAGCGGACACGCGGAACACGAGTCGAAGCTGTGCCACTGAGCGTGTGCGGCGTGCTTGGCGCACGGAACGCGACCGTCGGGCGCGCGCCCCCCTCTCCATCCTCAAGCCCCCCTCGACGACGGTTCCCGGCCGGGAAACAGGGCACGATTGACTTTCCGGTCACCCTCGGGCCGCTTTCGAGCCGGACATGCGGGGGACGCCGCGAAGTGCCGGGAGTGCCGGATTCGTACGGCAGACTTGGGACTCGAAGACCGAGGCGAAGGATGGGTATGCCGATCACACCAGCCACCGCGACGCACAAGAGTTCGTCGAACGGCACCGCAGAAGCGATCTTGCTTGAGCTGGTCGACGAGAACGGCACGACGATCGGCACCGCCGAGAAGCTCTCCGCCCACCAGCCACCGGGTCTGCTGCACCGGGCGTTCTCCGTGTTCCTCTTCGACGAGCAGGGGCGGCTGCTCCTCCAGCAGCGCGCGCTGGGCAAGTACCACTCCCCCGGTGTCTGGTCCAACACCTGCTGCGGCCACCCCTACCCCGGTGAGGCGCCCTTCGCGGCGGCGGCCCGGCGGACGTACGAGGAGCTGGGGGTATCCCCGTCGCTGCTCGCCGAGGCGGGCACCGTCCGCTACAACCACCCCGACCCGGAGTCGGGCCTGGTGGAGCAGGAGTACAACCACCTGTTCGTCGGAATGGCACAGTCGTCGCTGGCGCCGGACCCGGAGGAGGTCGGCGACACGGCCTTCGTCACCCCGGCCGAACTGGCGGAGCGGCATGCGAAGGACCCGTTCTCGGCCTGGTTCATGACCGTGCTGGACGCGGCGCGCCCGGCGGTGCGGGAGCTGACGGGGCCGTCCGCCGGCTGGTGACGGCCAGGGCTACGGCTGCCCGTGCGCGGGGGTGAGCGGCAGCGCCGCCCAGACGACCTTGCCGCCGCTCGCCGTGTGCTCGATGTCGCACACGCCGCCCGCCTCTCTGGTGACCTCGCGGACCAGGAGGAGACCGCGTCCGCCGGTCCGGCCGTGGTCGGCCTCCAGGGCGGTGGGGCGGTAGGGATGGTTGTCCTCCACGGACACCCGCACCCACTCGGCGCCGACGGCGACCTCCACGGCGAGCGTCGGCGACAGGACCGCCGCGTGGCGGACGGCGTTCGTCGCCAGTTCGGAGACGATCAGCAGCAGTCCGCTCACCAGGTCCGGCGGGGCCGGTACGCCCTGCCGGTACAGCAGGTCGCGCACGGCGTGCCGCGCCTGCGGGACGGAGGCGTCGACAGCGGGCGCGGTGAACCTCCAGACCCCTTCGTAGGGAAGCGGATCCTGGAGTCCGTGCTCCACTGGTTCGCCGTCGTCCGCTGGGCGTGAGCCGGACTCGCGCCCATGGTTCTCCATAGTCCGGTCGCCGCCCTCGCGCTCGATTGTCACCACAGGACGAGTGTTGGCAACGACAGCTCCCCACCGGAGAACTGAACACAAGTCAGCACGTTTCGAGCACTTCTGACAGATGTCGTACGGCACGAGCTCGCGGACGACCGACCCTGGTCATGTCCTGCCGACTTCGTGAACTCTTCGGGTTGTACGGGTTTGACGCCTCCGTCGCCCGGGGGCTCGGCACCGGCCGATACGATCCGGCGCATGGAGCCGCAGCTGACCCACAGTGCCGCCGACGGTGTCGCCACCGTCGTCATCCGCAACCCGGCCAAGCGCAACGCCATGACGGCCGGCATGTGGAGCGCGCTGCCGCCGCTGCTCGCCGTCCTGGCCACCGATCCGGACGTCCATGTCCTGGTGCTCACGGGGGCGGGCGGGACGTGCGGCGCGGG
>NZ_LIQQ01000298.1 GCF_001418565.1 Streptomyces graminilatus
CTGTGCCTGTGCCTGTGCCTGCGACTGTGCCTGCGGCTGCGGCTGCGGCTCCGACCGCGGATCCCACCGCGGCTGCGGCTGTCGGTGTCACCGCGGCCAGGCGGGCGCGCGGCCGCCCCTCACCGCCGTCTGGTCCGGCTCCCTCGGTTTCGCCCGGCCCGATCCCGGGCCCACCCTCGTCGCGCACGGCGCCGCGCTACGGCTTCACGGTGCCGGAGTCGTACGGCTGCTGCCGCCGGACGACACCCCCGTACGCCTCGACGACCCCGGGCCCGCCTGGCTGGCGCTGCGCGCGCCGGGCGCTGACACGGGTGGCCGTACGGCCGACGGCACAAGGTCGGCGTACCGGCTGCGCGAGGTCAACGACCGACGGCTGGAGTCGCTGTTCCGCCGGGCCGACCTGCTTCTGACCCCCACCACCCCGAACCCGCCGCACGGCCACGAAGGCCCGGGCGACCAGTACTCGACCGCGCTCACCTGGGCGTTCAACCTCAGCGGGCACCCGGCGGCGAGCATCCCAGCGGGCTTCGGCGCGGACGGGTGCCCGGTCGGGCTCCAGGTGGTGGCCCGGCATGGCGAGGAGGAGGTGCTGCTCCGGGTCATGGCGGAGGCCGAGGAGCGGGCGGGGCTGCGGGCTCCCCGGGCCCGGTGGCCGAAGCCCGGTCCTGCTGCTGGAGCGGGAACCGGAAACCGGCGTCCAGGCCGAAGCTAGCCAGAATTCAATGCGCGCGCATATACTGCGTACGCATTCAATCGTCGTGCACGCGCAGATCCCGCGCGCCCATCCGCCGTACGCCCGTACGTCTTACGCCGTACGCCGACCGCACCACAGAGGGCCGATCATGAACCGCAGCTTTCTCTTCCTGCTGGGCAGCAGCCGCAGCGACGGCAACACCGAGGCGCTCGCCCGCCAGGCCGCCGAACAACTGCCCGCCGATGTCGAGCAGCGCTGGCTGAGTCTCGCCGAGCATCCGCTGCCCGACTTCGAGGACCTGCGCCACGACGCGGAACACGTCCGGCCCACCGGGGACGACGCGGCTCTGCTGCTCGACGCGACGCTCGCGGCCACGGACATCGTGATCGCCTCGCCGCTGTACTGGTACTCGGTGTCCGCCCCCGTGAAGCGCTACCTCGACCACTGGTCGGGCTGGCTGCGCACGCCCGGTGTGGACTTCCGGGCGAGCCTCGCCGGGCGCACCCTGTGGGGCGTCACCGTCCTCGCGGGGCCGGACCCGGAGACCGCCGACCCGCTGGTCGGCACGCTCCGCAGCTCGGCCGCGTACATGGAGATGCGGTTCGGCGGGGTACTGCTCGGCAACGGCAGCCAGCCCGGTGACGTACTGAACGACACCGACGCCCTCACCCGTGCGAAGACGTTCTTCGACGCGGACCCGGCGCTCAGGCCGTGATGTCCTTCGTCGTGAAGCGTGCCCAGGCCGCCGAACCGAACACCGCCGCGTACAGGGCCTGGATGCCGAGGTTCTTCACCAGGTCGTCCCAGTAGACCGGTTCGCGCATCAGGTCGGCGAAGGACAGCCAATAGTGGGAGAAGAAGTAGGGCTGGAGCGCGTGCAGTTGGGGTATCTGGTCGAGGATCTGCACGGTGATGACAAGCCCGACGGTCGTCGCCATCGCCGCGATGCCGCTGCCCGTCAGGGTGGAGATGAACAGGCCGAGCGCCGCCACGCCGGTCAGTGACGCGGCGACGACCAGCGCGATCAGCAACGCCCGCCCGAGGCCCTCGGTGAAGCTGATGCTCGTACCGGAGATCGTCATCAGGTCACCGAGCGGGAAGAGGATCGCGCCGACCGTGAGTGCCGATATCGCCACCACGAGCGTCGCCACCAGGCAGAACGTCAGCGTGGTCGCGTACTTGGTGAGGAGCAGGCGGGTGCGGCCGGCCGGGGCGACCAGCAGATAGCGGAGCGTGCCCGCGTTCGACTCGCCGGCGATCGCGTCGCCCGCGATGACGCCGATGGCCATGGGGAGGAAGAAGGGGAGGGTCGCGGCCAGGGCCGTGAACACCAGGAACAGGCCGTTGTTACTGATCTGCGAGATGAACGCCGGTCCCCCGCCACCGCTCCCGGGTCCGCCTCCGGCGGGGCCGGCCGAGGAACCGTCGCCCGTCTCGATCTTGACCGCTATGCCGACGAGGATCGGTACGGCGGCGAGCACGGCCAGCAGTGCGAGGGTGCGCCAGCGGCGGAAGGTGGTGAGCAGTTCGTTGCGGAAGAGGCCGAAGAGGGTGCCTCGGAGGGTTGTTCGGCGGCTGACGGTCTGATGTGGCTGGTCGCCCGGTTCCCCGCGTCCCTTCCGGACGGCACTCGTCTCAGCCTGCGACATCGAAACCCTCCCCCGTCAGGGCCACGAACGCGTCCTCCAGGGACGCCCGTTCGGCGCCGAAGCCCCGGACGCGAACGCCCGCTTTGACCAACGCGGCGTTCAGATCGGCCAGTTCACGGTCGCCGTCCGGCACCTCGCCGGTCACCCGGTCGTCGGTCACGGCCACGTCGGCGACGCCCTGTTCCTTGAGGACCCGGGCCGCGTCCGCCGCGTCGGGCGTCGTGACGACGAGCCGTCCGCGTGCCCCGGCGGCCAGTTCGGCCACGGCGCCCTGGGTGATCAGCCGCCCCTGGGCCATCACGGCCGCGTGCGTACAGACCTGCTCGATCTCGTCGAGGAGGTGGGAGGAGAGGAAGACGGTGGTGCCGTCGTGCGCCAACTCCCTCACCAGGGTACGGATTTCACGCATCCCTTGCGGATCGAGCCCGTTGGTCGGCTCGTCGAGGACAAGCAGCCGGCGCGGCTGGAGGAGTGCGGCGGCGAGCCCGAGCCGCTGTTTCATGCCCAGCGAGTACGCCTTCGCCTTCTTGCCGGCGGCGGCCGTCAGGCCCACGCGGTCCAGCGCCGCGGCGACGCGCTTACGCCGGGTGCGGGGATCGGCGGTCGGGTCGGCGGCGTCGTACCGTGCGAGGTTGTCGCGGCCCGAGAGGAACCCGTACAGCGCGGGTCCCTCGATGAGCGCGCCGACGTGGGGCAGTACGGCCCGGGTGGCGCGGGGCATCGGCCGCCCCAGCACCCGCGCCGTGCCCGACGTCGGCTCGATCAGGCCCATCAGCATGCGGATGGTGGTCGTCTTGCCCGAGCCGTTGGGCCCGAGGAACCCGAAGACACTGCCCGCCGGGACGGTGAGGTCCAGGGTGTCGACGGCGAGCTGTCCGCCGCGGTAGCGCTTGGTGAGGGCCCGGGTGACGATGACGGCGTCGTCGTCATCGTCACCTCGGTCCACCTTCTGCGGCTCCGTGGCGGACGGTTCTTCCATGGGCTCCCTCGATCGTCGTACGCGTACGGCGGTTACTTCTGGGTGTTGGCCGCCTTGACCAGGGTGTCCTTTGTCACGGCGCCGACGTAGAGCTTGCCGTCGTCCGTCATCAGGGCGTTGATCAGACGGGTCTTGAAGACCGTCCCGGAGCCGAAGTCGCCGGAGACCTTGTCGCCGAAGGAGTCGAGGAAGCCGCCGAACGCACCGGCCTCGGGCGAGTCGCCGGCCGACGGCAGCCCGCCCTCGATGCCCGAGTCGAACATGGCGATGGAGTTCCAGCCCTCGCCGATGACCTTGAAGTCCTCGCCCTTCTGGCCGTCCGCCACGCCCTCGTGACTGTCGAGTCCCTTGAGGGCACCGTCGAGGTCGTCGTCGAAGTTCTCGTCGAGGTATTTGTCGAGGGACTTGTCGAATTCCTTCTGGTCGGCCTTGCTCGGGCCCTCCGAGGACTCCGAGGCGTCCGGGCCGTTCTCCTCGGTGACCTTCGCCCCCTTGGGCGGGGTGAAGTCGAAGGTCGAGGCGGCGGGCTTGCCGAAGTCGACATCGACGAAACCGGCGTCCACGACAGCGGCACCGCCGCTCGCCGGGGTGAGCGTGAACTTCAGGGGCGTCCCGGTCTTCGAGTCGACCGCGATACTGATCGCCCCGACCGTGGACCCGGCCGACTTCGGCTCGATGACCAGCTTGTACGCGTCCCGGCCGGCGACCTGGACGGTGCCGTCGACGGTCACGGAAGTGGTGTCGTCGACCGCCTTCAGGGCCTCCTTCGCGAGATCGCCGGGCGTGGCGGTCCCGTCCTCGCCGGGCAGAATCCGGTCCCCGCCCTTGTCCTTCCCCCTGCCCCTGTCCTTGCCGCTCTCGGAGGCGGGGGCCGTCGCGTGGTACGCCTCGTTCGACGCGCTGTCGTACGCCCACACCTCGTCGCCGTTGTGGATCACGCTGTACTCGGCGGCCTTCTCCAGCAGCGACAGCTTCTGCTTGTCGGGGCCGTCGACGGCGACGCGCAGCGTGTGTGTGCCGGAGGCCAGCTCAGGGAGCTTGGCACTCGGATCGGCGGCCGATCCCGAGCCGTCGGAACCCGCTCCGAGTCCGCCGGACACAAGTCCGCTCTCCAGGCCGCCGAGGTCGGGCAGCCCCAGATCCGTAGTGATCTTCACTGTGCCGGACAGTTGCTGTACGTCCGACGCGGCGATCTTCTCGATGAGTTCCTGCGCGCTGATCTTCGGCAGATCTGGGTCACCGGAGCCGGCGAACGCCGGTACCAGCCCGATCGTCGCGACCGTCAGACCGATCACCACGGCCGGGGCGGCGTACCGCACGACCTTGCGGCGCCGGGACATCACGTCCTCGGCCTCGATCCCGGCC
>NZ_LIQQ01000299.1 GCF_001418565.1 Streptomyces graminilatus
CGCGACCGCGCAGTTAAAGAACTGCTGTGACTGCCGGGTTGGGGGCGGTGTGCGCCTTCCGGATGCGTCTCCGGCGGCGCGTGACAATGGGCGTATGAGTCCCCTCTTTCGGCGCATCGGCCGCCGTACGTCACAGTCCCGGCTCGTCACTCTCATCCGGAAGCCCGGTTGTCATTTGTGTGATGACGCACAGGTCGTGGTCGAGAAGGTGTGTGCCGATCTTGGGGTGCCCTGGGAACAGAAGGACATCACTCAGGACGAAGAACTCAACCGTGAGTACTGGGAACAGATCCCCGTCGTGCTCATCGACGGGGCCCAGCACACGTTCTGGCGCGTCAGCGAAGAACGTCTTCGCAAAGCCCTCACATAGATTCCCGGTGGATTTTGGATTAGTGAGTGGTCGAGTTCCTGTCGCTCGGCGATCGGACAGTCCAAGTGGTCCGGAAAGTCGCTTAGGATCGAGGGCGGTTCAGATCTCGGGGGCGGGATTCATGAGGAGTGTGTGAGGTTTTGCCCCCGAACGGTGATCGTGACGGTGAGGTACGGCGGTGCTTGTGCGCCGGTTCCATACGCGTGCGACGGGGGTGCGTGACCCCGGTCACGTTGGGCGGGCAAATCGGACACCATCTTTGTGCACGCGTTCACAAAGACATAGCCTGCATTCGACGGGGCGGTCCTGGTACGTGTGACCGCCTTCAGCCCCGCGCTACCCGCAGGAGCACCGTGGCAACTGGCCGAACTCACCGAACGGCGACCCGCAGCCGAGGGATTCCCGAGGCCACAGTCGCCAGGCTTCCGCTGTACCTCCGTGCCCTGACCGGACTGTCGGAGCGCTCGGTCCCCACGGTCTCCTCCGAGGAACTGGCCGCCGCCGCGGGCGTCAACTCCGCGAAGCTGCGCAAGGACTTCTCCTACCTCGGCTCCTATGGGACGCGCGGTGTGGGGTACGACGTCGAGTATCTCGTCTATCAGATCTCGCGCGAGCTGGGGCTCACCCAGGACTGGCCCGTAGTGATCGTCGGTATCGGTAATCTCGGCGCCGCCCTCGCGAACTACGGCGGCTTCGCCTCCCGTGGATTCCGGGTGGCCGCCCTCATCGACGCCGATCCCGGGATGGCGGGAAAGCCCGTCGCCGGTATTCCCGTGCAGCACTCGGACGATCTCGAAAGGATCATCGCGGACAACGGTGTGTCCATTGGCGTTATCGCCACTCCCGCCGGTGCCGCCCAGCCCGTGTGCGATCGGCTCGTCGCCGCCGGTGTGACCTCCATTCTCAACTTCGCGCCCACCGTGCTGACCGTTCCGGACGGTGTCGACGTACGCAAGGTCGATCTCAGCATCGAGCTGCAGATCCTCGCCNNGGCGGCAGCGGCAGCGGCAGTGGTGGTCGTGGCAACGGGCCTGACGGGGACGTTCCCGCCGTGATGCCGGCATGAGTCTCCTCGTCGTCGGGCTGAGCCACCGCACCGCTCCCGTCAGCGTCCTCGAGCGCGCCGCGCTGTCCCAGGACGCGCAGATCAAGTTGCTCCAGGACACCGTCGCCGCCGAGCCGGCCACCGAGGCCGCGCTGCTCGCCACCTGCAACCGCATCGAGCTGTACGCGGACGTGGACAAGTTCCACGCGGGTGTCGCCGAGCTGTCCACGCTGCTCGCCCAGCACAGCGGGGTCGGGCTGGACGAGCTCACCCCGTATCTGTACGTGCACTACGAGGACCGGGCCGTCCACCACCTGTTCTCCGTCGCCTGCGGGCTCGACTCCATGGTCGTCGGCGAGGGGCAGATCCTCGGCCAGATCAAGGACTCGCTCGCCCTCGCCCAGGACCTGCACACCGCGGGCCGCCTGCTGAACGACCTGTTCCAGCAGGCCCTGCGGGTCGGCAAGCGCGCCCACTCCGAGACCGGCATCGACCGGGCCGGACAGTCCCTGGTCACCTTCGGGCTCCAGCAGCTCGCCGGGGGGAGTGGGACGGGGAGTGGGGCCGGGGCTTCGACGGAATCGGTCAAGTGCTGGGCCGCGGGCAGGAAAGCCCTGGTCATCGGTGCCGGATCCATGTCCTCACTGGCCGCCGCCACGCTCGCGCGGCTCGGGGTCGCCGAGATCGTCGTCGCCAACCGCACCCCCGACCGCGCCGAGCGGCTCGCGCAGATCATCAACGAGAACAGCGAGAACAGCCAGTACGGCGAAAACCCGGGCTCCGGTGGCGCGGTGACGCCCGTGTCCGCCCGCGCGGTTCCTATGGAATCTGTCCCGTTCGAGCTGACACGTGCCGATATAGCCGTTTCCTGTACGGGTGCGACCGGGCTGGTCCTCACCGCCGGGATCATCGCGGC
>NZ_LIQQ01000003.1 GCF_001418565.1 Streptomyces graminilatus
GCGACGGTGGCGGCGCTGATGAATGACCTGGTCAAAATGCTCGATCGCATTTGGTCCCCCTGGGATTCGTTGATCGCACGGCTCTTTTCACCGGATCTTTTCCGGACGATCCGTGAACGGCTTCCGATATGACCTTGTCAGCCCCCTCGCGGCATCGACATACTTTTCCGCCTGAGCGTAAAAGCAATGGTCAGCGAGGGGACTTGAATGCTCCGCATCCACTTCACCGACGCAGATCTCGCGCGCCTCCGGGTGGCGTCCAGACCGGATCCGCTCTGGGAGATCTCCTTCACCGTTCGCCGCTTCCAGACCCGCAAGGGCCTCTGGGCATACGCCGATTGGCACCGCAGTGCCCGCGAGGCGCTGTACGCGAAGGGCCTCACGCCCGTCGTCCGCGATATGTTGGGCCCCCTTTATCCGAAAGGTGTCTATTTTCCTGATTTCCTCACCCCGAGTGAGGCATCCGAAGGTCTGGACGCGGGGCTGGAAGCCATGCTCCACGTCCCCTGTAAACGCGTACTGCGTGAACTGAGCATCCTGGACCGGGTGAGCGGCGCCCCCGGCTGGTCCCGGCAATTGCCCGACATCGAATCGCGCAAGGAATTCGTCCGAACGGTTCGGAATTATTACGACGTCGCCATCCGCCCGTACGGCGAAGAAATTCAGGCGCACATCGACGCCGACCGCTCCGCCCGCGCCCGGGACCTGCTCGACGGCGGTACCGACGCGCTCCTGGCCGGTTTCCGGCCGAACATGCGCTGGCGGCGTCCCACGCTGGAGGTCGACTACGTCGAGGACCGTGATCTGTACCTGGAGGGGCGCGGCCTGACGCTGGTGCCCTCGTACTTCTGCTGGGGCGGCGCGGTGTCGCTGGCCGACGCCGGTCTGCCGCCCGTCCTCGCCTACCCGCTGCGGCGCCCGGCCCCCCGTACCGAGGAGACCGGCGCCCCGCTCGGCTCGCTGCTGGGCGAGACCCGGGCCGTCGTGCTGCGGGCGGTCGCGACCGGCGCCACGACCGGCGAACTCGCCCGGGCGGCGGGCGTCTCGGCGGCGTCCGCCACCCGCCACACGACCGTGCTGCGCGACGCCGGGCTCCTCGTCAGCCACCGCCACGGCCCGGCCGTCCTGCACACCCTCACTCCCACGGGCGCCGCACTGCTACGGGCCGGGCGCACCGGCAACGGAAAAGGGGCACCCTGCCGCCCCGGACCGGACCACTAGGGTCCGTGGGTCCATGGACGACGGGATGCCCCCGACTCCCCGACTCCCCGGCTCCGTTCGGCGCAACGGGGTGCTACCGCTGCTCCTACTCGGCAGCCGCGTCCGCCGCCTGCGCCTTGAGCGCACGCTCGACACCGGAACGGGACTCCGAGACGAGTCGCCGCAGGGCCGCGTTCGGCTCGGCGGCGGTCAGCCAGGCGTCCGTCTTCGCCAGGGTGTCCTGGGAGACCTGGACGGTCGGGTAGAGGCCGACGGCGATCTGCTGGGCGATCTCGTGCGAGCGCGAGTCCCAGACGTCCTTGACCACCGCGAAGTACTTGTCGGTGAACGGCGCGAGCAGCTCGCGCTGGTCGGTCTGGACGAAGCCCCCGATCACCGCCTCCTGGAGGGCGTTCGGCAGCTTGTCGGACTCGATGACCGACGCCCAGGCCTCCGCCTTGGCCTCCGCGGTCGGACGCGCGGCCCGCGCGGTGGCGGCGTGACGTTCACCGGCGGCGGTCTTGTCCCGCTCGTACTCGCCCGCGATCTCGTCCTCGTCGAAGCGCCCGACGGCCGCCAGCCGCTGGACGAACGACCAGCGCAGCTCGGTGTCGACGGCCAGCCCCTCGATGGTCTGCGTGCCGTCGAGCAGCGCGCCCAGCAGGTCCAGCTGCTCCGGCGTACGGGCCGTGGCGGCGAAGGCGCGCGCCCAGGCCAGCTGGTGGTCGGAGCCGGCCTCGGCCGTCCGGAGGTGGGCCAGCGTGGCGTCCGTCCAGCGGGCCAGCAGGGCCTCGCGGGCGGCCGGGTCGGCGTACAGGTCGATCGCCAGCTTCACCTGCCGCTGGAGCGACTGCACGACACCGATGTCCGACTCCTTGCCGATGCCCGACAGGACGAGGGAGAGGTAGTCGTGGGTCGCCAGTTCGGCGTCGCGGGTCATGTCCCAGGCGGAGGCCCAGCACAGCGCGCGCGGCAGGGACGCCTCGAAGTCACCCAGGTGCTCGGTGACGAAGGCGAGGGACGCCTCGTCCAGCCGGACCTTGGAGTACGACAGGTCGTCGTCGTTGAGCAGGATCACGGCCGGACGACGCCTGCCGACCAGCTCGGGCACGGCCGTCAGCTCGCCGTCGACGTCCAGCTCGATGCGCCCGGTCTCGTCGTCGCGCAGCAGCTTGCCACTCGCCTCGTCGAGGTCGTACAGGCCGACGGCGATCCGGTGCGGCCGGAGCGTGGGCTCACCCTTGGCCCCGGCGGGCAGGGCGGGAGCCTCCTGCCGGATGGCGAAGGAGGTAATAACTCCTTCCGCGTCCGTCTCGATCTCGGGGCGCAGGATGTTGATGCCGGCCGTCTCCAGCCAGGACTTCGACCACGCCTTCAGGTCACGCCCGGAGGTCTCCTCCAGCGCGCCCAGCAGGTCGCTGAGCCGCGTGTTGCCGAACGCGTGCTGCTTGAAGTAGGCCTGCACACCCGCGAAGAACGCGTCCATGCCGACGTACGCGACGAGCTGCTTCAGTACGGAGGCGCCCTTGGCGTACGTGATGCCGTCGAAGTTGACGAGGACGTCGTCGAGGTCGCGGATCTCGGCCATGATCGGGTGCGTGGACGGGAGCTGGTCCTGGCGGTACGCCCACGTCTTCATGGAGTTGGCGAACGTGGTCCAGGAGTGCGGCCAGCGCGAGCCGGGCGCGTAGGCCTGGCACGCGATGGACGTGTAGGTGGCGAAGGACTCGTTGAGCCACAGGTCGTTCCACCACTCCATGGTGACGAGGTCGCCGAACCACATGTGCGCCAGCTCGTGCAGGATCGTCTCGGCCCGCACCTCGTACGAGGCGTCCGTGACCTTCGACCGGAACACGTACTGGTCGCGGATGGTGACCGCGCCCGCGTTCTCCATGGCACCGGCGTTGAACTCCGGCACGAACAGCTGGTCGTACTTCTTGAACGGGTACGCGTAGTCGAACTTCTCCTGGAACCAGGAGAAGCCCTGCCGGGTGACCTCGAAGATGGCGTCGGAGTCGAGGAACTCGGCGAGCGAGGGCCGGCAGTAGATACCGAGCGGCACGCTCTGCCCGTCGGCCTCGTACACGCTGTGGACCGAGTGGTACGGCCCGACGATCAGCGCGGTGATGTACGTCGAGATCCGGGGCGTCGGCTCGAAGTGCCAGACGTCGTCCTTGGGCTCGGGCGTCGGCGAGTTGGAGATGACGGTCCAGCCGGTCGGCGCCTTCACCGAGAACTGGAAGGTCGCCTTGAGGTCCGGCTGCTCGAACGAGGCGAACACGCGCCGGGCGTCCGGCACCTCGAACTGGGTGTAGAGGTACGCCTGCTGGTCGACGGGGTCGACGAACCGGTGCAGTCCCTCACCCGTGTTGGTGTAGGCGGCGTCGGCGACGACGCGAAGGACGTTGCGCCCGGCGAGCAGCCCCGGCAGGGCGATCCGGGAGTCCTTGAAGACCACGTCCGGGTCGAGGGGGTCCCCGTTGAGCGTGACCTCGTGCACGGCCGGAGCGACCAGGTCGATGAAGGACTCCGCGCCGGTCTCGGCGGAGTCGAAGCGCACCGTGGTCACGGACCTGTAGGTGCCGCCCTCCTGTGCGCCGGAGAGGTCGAGCTCGATCTCGTACGAGTCAACGGTGAGCAGCTTCGCCCGCGCTTGCGCCTCTTCGCGGGTCAGGTTTGTGCCAGGCACGCGGTCATCTCCTCGTTGTGTGTCGGTCGCGCCATCCTTCCATGGGATCAGCGGCCGACGCGATGTCCGGAACCCGCCGGTGAACGGGGCGGACAGGCGCGAACGTGGAGCCATGACGACGCACACGACAACCCGCGCGAAGGCACGCGTCACGTATGCCGTACGCCCCATCGGTCCACTGATCCTCAAGAGGCTGCGTTCTGCTGACGACGGGGGACGCGAGTTGGTTCCCGGGACGGACCCCGAGGGCGGCTCCCCGCTGCGCTGCTGCCTGCGCGACAGCGCTCCCGGCGAGCGCGTCGCCCTCGTCTCCTACGCCCCGCTGCGGCGCTGGGCGGCGGCGGAGGGGGTCGATCCCGGGGCGTACGACGAACAGGGTCCGGTGTTCATCCACGCGGAGGCGTGCGAGGGGCCTGTGGCGGGGGAGGGGTACCCGTTCGCCGGGGCGCGGCGGGTGCTGCGGCGGTACGACGGGGAGGGGCGGATCGTCGGGGGGCGGTTGGTGGAGGAGGTGGACGACCGGGCGTTCGAGGAGGCGTTCGCCGATCCCGCGGTGGCGGTGGTGCATGTACGGGCGGTGGAGTAC
>NZ_LIQQ01000030.1 GCF_001418565.1 Streptomyces graminilatus
CCTGAAAGGGCGCGCCAGCCGGGCGGGGTTTCAAGGGATGGGGCAGGGACTCAGCGGTAGTCCGGGTCCGGGCCTTCCAGTTCCCCTCGCCCCGCCCGCCCCTCCCGCCTCTCCCTCCGTTCCAGTTTTCGTTCCTCGCGGCGTTCGTCCCTGAGGCGTTGGCGGTCTGCCTTGGGGAGCTTGCGGGTGATGCCTACACCGCCCCAGAAGGCGAGGCCCTGGATGACGACTCGGGGGGCGCCGGGGTCGCCCAGTACGCCCTCCTGGCTGTGGTCGAAGCCGCCCATGATGCCGATGCCGCGCACGACGACCTCCACACCGGGCGGCACGATCACCGTGATGCCGCCCATGATGGCCACGCAGTTGAGGACCACCTCACCGTCCGTGAAGTTCGCGTCCCTCAGGTCGAGTTCGCCGCCGCCCCAGAAGGTGAACGCGTTGAACCGGCGCGGCACCGTCCAGCGCCCCCTGCGCTGGAACCCGCCCATGATGGCGACGCCCCACTGCGAGGAACCCTCGCCCCCGACGATCCTGTCCGCCCAACCCCCGGTCCCCGCAGGCCGCTTGACCATGTTCACGGCGGGCACGCTCACTCCGGCCCCGGGCAGGTCACGGGTGATCGGCGTCAACTCGCCGTACGTACGCGCCTGGTAGGTCGCGTCGAGCCGTTCCTCGAACTCGGCCATGTCGAGCCGGCCCTCCGCGAGGGCGTCCCGCAGTACCTCGGCGACTCGTTCACGATCGGCGTCGGAGGCGCGCAGCTCCGGAAGGTCGTCCGTCATGAACGCAGCCTACGAGGTCCCCGCGAGGGAGGCTACGAGGCCGCGCGCCCCGCCTTCTCGGCCTGGTCCGCGTACATCTTCGCGATCACCGCCTCGATGTCCGGGTCCCGTACCGACAGGTCCACCAGCGGATACTCCGCCGCGATCCGCGCGACCAGCGGAGCCGCCGACTCCGACGCCGGGAACGCCAGCCACTGACGCGGACCCTCCACCCGTACGACCCGCGCCGACGGCACCTCGATCGGCGGCAGCTCTCGCTCCAGGTCCACGACGAGGGTCCGCTCGCTGTCGCCCACCTCGTGCAGACCGGTCAGCGGGCCGTCGTACATCAGACGGCCGTGGTCGATGACCATGACGCGCGAGCACAACTGCTCGATGTCCTGGAGGTCGTGCGTGGTGAGCAGGACCGTCGTACCGCGCTCGGTGTTCAGGTCGCGGAGGAACTCGCGGACCCGGGCCTTGGAGATGACGTCCAGGCCGATCGTCGGCTCGTCGAGATACAGCACCTCGGGGTCGTGCAGCAGCGCCGCCGCGATGTCGCCCCGCATCCGCTGGCCCAGGGACAGTTGGCGTACCGGCACGTCCAACAGGTCGGCCAGTTCGAGGAGTTCGACGCAGCGGTCCAGGTTCTCCCGGTAACGGGCGTCGGGGATGCGGTACATGCGGTGCATCAGACGGTACGAGTCGATCAGCGGGAGGTCCCACCACAGCGTCGTACGCTGCCCGAACACCACCCCGATGCGCCGCGCGAGGCGGGTCCGCTCCCGGGACGGGTCGATGCCGGCGACGCGCAGCCTGCCCCCGCTGGGCGTGAGGATGCCCGTCAGCATCTTGATGGTGGTGGACTTCCCGGCGCCGTTCGGGCCGATGTAGCCGACCATCTCCCCCCGGGCCACCCGGAAGGAGATCGAGTCGACCGCCCGCACCTCGCGCCGCTCACTGCGCATGAACCCGGTCCGCTTGCGCACGTCGAACACCTTCTCGACGCCGTCCAGCTCGATGAAGGAGTCATGGGAGGAGTCATGGGAGGAGCCATTGAAGGAGTCAGCGAAGGACTCGTTGAAGGACTCGTTGAAGGGACCGTCCACTTGCTAACTCCCCGTGCTCCGGTACGAACGAAGTCCCGCCCGCCAGGCCAGTCCGGCCAGCGCGCAGCAGCCCGCCGCCACCAGCGGCGGCAGGAACGCCACCCACTCCGGCAGGTCGAGCGGATAGGGGCGGCCCAGCACGTACAGCGCGGGCAGCCAGTTGACGAAGGCCAGCGGGAGGACGAACGTCACCCCGCGCACCAGGTCCCGCGCGAACAGGCCCGGCGGATACTGCAACAGGGTGGCCCCGCCGTACGTGAACGCGTTCTGCACCTCGGAGGCGTCCCGCGCCACGAACTGGAAGGCCGCGCCGCCGACGAACACCGCGCAGAAGATCGCCCCGCCGCTGATCACCGTCACCGGCACCAGCAGCACCTTGAGGATCGTCCAGTGGACGTCGTCGAGGGTGAGCAGGGCGTAGCCGAGCACCGCCAGACCCTGGGTGATCCGGCCGAGGCGGCGCAGCGCGAACCGGTCCGCCGCGACCTGCGCGAGCACCGGCGCCGGACGGACGAGCAGTGTGTCCAGGGTGCCGTCGCGGACTCGGCGCCCGAGCCGGTCCATCGACCCGACGACGAGATCGGCGGTCCCGAACGAGATCGCCGACAGCCCGTACAGAAACGCGATCTCGGGCAGCGAGTAGCCGCCGAGCCGGTCGATCCGGGAGAACATCAGCACGATCGCCAGGAAGTCCAGGCCGGTCGCCGTGAGGTTCCCGATCGTGGTCATCACGAAGGAGACCCGGTAGGCCATCGTGGACCGGATCCACATCCCGGCGATCATCCGGTAGGCGCGTACGCCGTCGAGCACCCGCTCCCAGCGGCCGAGGGGCCCGTCGTCCCAGGCACCCCAACCGTCCCGGTCATCGTGTGCACGGCTCCCGGTTCGGACGCCTGTCCCCACCGCGCCGGAAACGCCCACGTCACCCACCCTGAACCACCACCCGCCGAGTAGCCGCCGCCTGTAGGAAACGCCCCGCCGCCAGCAGCGCCACCGCCCACCCGGCCTGGAAGGCGAACGTGCCCACCGGATCCGCCGCCCCGAGCAGGACGTCCGCCGGCGCCTGGATCAGCGCCGCCCACGGCAGGGCCCGTACGACCTCGCCGAGCACCCCGGGAAAGACGTTCAGCGGCAGCACCATGCCGGAGCAGAAGACACCCGCGAGCCATGTCATCTGGACGATGCCCGCACCGTCCATCAGCCAGAACGCGGCCAGCGCCACCAGGAACCGGAAGGAGTAGCTGACCAGCGCCCCCAGCGCGACCGCGACCAGGAACGCCAGCCAGGTCAGCGGGGAGGCCGGGAGCGTCAGGTCGAAGAGCCAGGCGCCGACCGCGAACGGGATCAGCCCGCGGCCCACGAACTGGAACAGGGCCCGCCCCAGATCCTGGGCCAGCCACCACATCTGGAGGTCGGCCGGCCGGTAAAGGTCGATCGCGATGTCACCCGTACGGATACGCTCGATCAGCTCGTCCTCGAAGCCCGTGCCCATCACACACATGGTCGTCAGCAGCGCCTGACCGAGCCATACGTAGGTGAGAGCATCGGACTGGTCGTACCCGCCCAGGTGCGGTCTCTCGTCCCACAGGGCGGTGTAGGTGGAGGCAAGGATCACGCCGAATACGGTGTTCGTGAACACCCCCGCCAGCGTGGCCGTCCGGTAGGTGGCATACCGTCGAAAACCCCCCACCGCGACGGCCGCGTACAACCGCCCAGAACCCACGACACCAGCCTTCCCCAACGCGTCAGGACCGAAGCGCAGGAGCTTAGTCCGCACTCCTGTCCGCCCGCCACGCGTTTTCGGGCAGGAAGCGTGCCCGGGTCAGGGAACTGATCGCCGGGTGCGACAGTCTTGAGGAGGGGGCGCAGAAAACGTTTGAAGTGGTGAAAGAGGTCGTACGGCAACGTGCGACGCGAAACAGGAGTCCGTGCACGACATGAGCGACCAGCCAGAGCCGCAGCAGCCGACGCAGGGCTCGGCACCCAGAAGACCCGACGTGGAACCGGATCTGGAACCCGGCGCACAGCCCGAAGCGACACCGGACGCGGAACCGGAGGCGAGGCCCGGCGGCGTACAGCCCGGCGCGGAACCCGCCGAGGCCCGTGACCAGACACGTGACGAGACCCGTGACGAGGCCCGTGACGAGACTCGTGAAAAGGCCCGTGACGAGGCCCGTGACGAGGCGCCCGCCGAGGAACCTGAGGAGCGGACGGCCGTACTTCGCGTCACGCGGCCGGAGGTACGGACCGCCGCACAGCCCGTCACGCGGCCCGAGGCCAAGCCCGAGGGGCAGGCGCCCGCCGGGGCGCCTGAGGCGCGGACCGTCGCACAGCCCGTCGCACAGGCCGTCGTGGGAGCCGACGCACGCCCCGACCGGCGGGCCGCCCTGCGGGCGAGCCTGCAAGCCGCCGCCGTACAGGCCGGTGCGCAGGCCGGTGCGCAGGCCGAAGCGCAACCCGGCGTGCACGCCGGTGTGGCCGCGGCCGGGATTCCCGGACAGCCCGGAGCGCCCGCGCAGCCCGCGCAGCCCGCGCAGCCGGAGATCGCCCAGGAGGGCAAGAAGGCCAAGAAGGCCAAGCGGCCCCGGCGCAAGGGATGGCGGCGGCTGATCCCGACCTGGCGGTTCCTGCTCGGCGCGTTCCTGTTGTCGATGCTGCTGGTCATGGGCCTGTTCGCGCTCGGCTACTACATGGTGCACATCCCGGCGGCGAACGCGGCGGCCATCAAGCAGAGCAACGTCTACCTCTACGCGGACGGCAGCCAGCTCGCCCGCGACGGCGAGGTCAACCGGGAGAACGTGACACTCGGGCAGATCTCCAAGGACGCCCAGCACGCCGTCCTGGCCGCCGAGGACCGCGACTTCTACACCGAGTCCGCCATCGACCCCAAGGCGATGATCCGCGCCGCCTGGAACACGGTGACCGGCAAGGGCAAGCAGTCCGGCTCGACGATCACCCAGCAGTACGTGAAGAACTACTACCTCGCGCAGGAGCAGACCGTCACCCGAAAGGTGAAGGAGTTCTTCATCTCGATCAAGCTGGACCGGGTGAAGTCCAAGGACCAGATCCTTGAGGGCTACCTCAACACCAGCTACTTCGGCCGCAACTCGTACGGCGAACAGGCCGCCGCCCAGGCCTACTACGGCGTCGACGCCGTCGACCTGACCCCCGGCCAGGGCGCCTACCTCGCCGCGCTGCTGAACGCGCCGAGCGAGTACGACGTCATCGCCCACCCCGAGAACAAGCAGGCCGCGCTCGCCCGTTGGAACTACGTCCTCGACGGCATGGTCAAGCAGGGCTGGCTGACGGAGTCCGCGCGGAAGGCGATCACCTTCCCCGAGCCGAAGCAGTCGATCGTCTCGACAGGCATGTCCGGGCAGCGCGGCTACCTCGTCAAGGCGGTCAACGACTACCTCTTCGACAACAAGATCCTCACCGAGGACCAGCTCCAGGCCGGCGGCTACCGCATCACCACCACCCTGCAGAAGTCCAAGCAGGACGCCTTCGTGAAGGCCGTCAACGACAAGGTGATGAAGAACCTCGACAAGAAGAACAACAAGGTCGACAACTACGTCCGCGCGGGCGGCGTCTCCATCGACCCGGCCTCCGGCAAGGTCGTCGCGATGTACGGCGGCATCGACTACACCAAGCAGTACGTCAACAACGCGACCCGCCGTGACTACCAGGACGGCTCCACCTTCAAGCCGTTCGTGTTCACCTCCGCCGTCCAGAACGGCTCGGTGACCCAGGACGGCCAGCCGATCACCCCGAACACGTACTACGACGGCACCAACAAGCGCCCGGTCCAGGGCTGGAACGGCGGCGAGTACGCCCCCGAGAACGAGGACCAGGGCTCGTACGGCCAGATCACGGTCCGCACGGCCACCAACAAGTCCGTGAACTCGGTGTACGCGCAGATGGCGGTGGACGTCGGCCCCTCGAAGGTCAAGCAGACGGCGATCGACCTCGGCCTGCCGTCCGACACCCCCGACCTCAACCCGTACCCGTCCATCGCGCTCGGTACGTCCACGGCCAGCGTCCTCGACATGGCGGAGGCCTACGCCACGCTCGCGAACCACGGCAGGCACGGCACGTACACGATCGTCGAGGAGATCACCAAGGACGGCGAGGAGGGCGCGGTGGCCCTCCCGAAGCAGAAGACGAAGCAGGTCGTGTCACGGGAGGCCGCCGACACGACCACCGCGGTCCTGCAGAGCGTGGTCGAGGAGGGCACGGCGACCGCCGCCCAGGAGGCCGATCGTCCGGTGGCCGGCAAGACCGGCACGGCCGAGGAGGACACGGCGGCCTGGTTCGCCGGCTACACCCCCGACCTCGCGACCGTCGTCTCGGTCATGGGCCAGGACCCGGAGACCGGCAAGCACAAGTCGCTGTACGGCGCGATGGGCCTCGAACGCGTCAACGGCGGCGGCGCCCCCGCCGAGATCTGGGCCCAGTTCACCAAGGACGCCCTGAAGGGCAAGGCGGCGAAGGACTTCGACCTCCAGCTCCAGGACGGCGCCGACGAAGCGCCGCTCCCGCCCGCCAACCCGTCGCCCGAGCCCGGCACCGACGCCGGCCAGGACAACGGCGGCGCCACGACCGGCGGCGGCCAGGCAACCCCGAGCGCGCCGACCGGGACGCCCACCACGGGCGGCACGACGACGGGCGGGCCCACCACCACGGGCGGCACCCCGACGACCGGCGGCACGACGAACACCGGCGGGACCACCACCACCGGCGGTACGACGAACACGGGCGGCACGACCGACACCGGCGGCGGGACCACCGACACCGGCGGCACCACGGACACCGGCGGCACGACCGACACGGGCGGCGGGACCACCGACACCGGCGGCACCGACGGCGGAACGACGCCGGGGGCGACGGGCGGCGCGCTGCTCCCGGCAAGAAGGAACTGAGGACTGAGGACTGAGGAACTGAGGGAACACAAAAGGGGCTGGTGACGACGGTCACCAGCCCCTTCGTGCTTGCCGCCGATCCAGCGAATTCGAGCGGTCCCGCAGATCCAGCAGATCCAGCAGATCTACAGATAGAGCCCGGTCGAGTCCTCGGAGCCCTCGAAGCGGTCCGCCGCGACGGCGTGGAGATCGCGCTCACGCATGAGGACGTAGGCGACTCCGCGCACCTCCACCTCGGCGAGGTCCTCCGGGTCGTACAGCACACGGTCGCCGGGCTCCACCGTACGTACGTTCTGCCCCACCGCGACGACCTCCGCCCAGGCCAGCCGACGCCCGACGGCAGCGGTGGCGGGGATCAGGATGCCGCCGCCGGACCGCCGCTCGCCCTCGCCGACGTCCTGCCGGACGAGCACACGGTCGTGCAGCATCCGGATGGGCAGCTTGTCGTGATGGGTGCTCTGATCATTGCTTTTGACGCTCACACTCCGAACCTACCTGCCTCGTCAGCCCTTGCGCCGCCGGGACCCCAGGGCCAGCAGCCCGACAAGCCCCACCGCCACAAGAGCGACAGGCACGATGCGCTCGATCCGGGGCGCCCCGTCCTCGTCGACGAACTGTCCCTTGACGTCACCGACGACACGGTTGACGGCGACGTACGCACGCCCGAGGGTGTGATCGATGTTCGAGGCGACCTTGGCCTTGGCGTCACCGACGATGGTCTTCGGGTGCACCCGCACCCCGATCTCGTCGAGCGTCTCGGCCAGCGTCTCGCGACGACGCCTGATGTCCGCCTCGATCTGCGCCGGGGTTCTGCTGCTGTCCGAGGTGTCCGCCACCGTACGCCCTCCGAAGTCCGCTGGATGCATTGCTCACGACAGTCTGTCAGTTCCGCCTCGACCCGCACTGTCAGCACCCCCGGTTAGGCTCGACCAGGCGCCCGCCACGCAGCTTCGCGGACGCGCGAGACAACACCCGAACACGCATGGACGTACGAGGAGACCAGACGGATGAGCGAGCGACTCCAGCCCGGTGACGTGGCCCCGGCCTTCACCCTGCCCGACGCCGACGGCAACGAGGTGTCGCTGGCCGACCACAAGGGCCGCAAGGTCATCGTCTACTTCTACCCGGCCGCCCTGACCCCCGGCTGCACCAAGCAGGCCTGCGACTTCACGGACAACCTCGACGTCCTGGCCGGCGCCGGGTACGACGTGATCGGCATCTCCCCCGACAAGCCGGAGAAGCTCGCCAAGTTCCGCGAGAAGGAGAACCTGAAGGTCACCCTCCTCGGCGACACGGAGAAGGCGGTCCTGGAGGCGTACGGCGCCTTCGGCGAGAAGATGAACTACGGCAAGACGTACATGGGCGTCATCCGCTCCACGATCATCGTGGACGAGGAGGGCAAGGTGGAACGGGCCCTGTACAACGTCCGCGCCACGGGCCACGTAGCGAAGATCATCAAGGACCTGGGCGTCTGAGGTCCCCCTCCGCCCGCTCTGGCGGCCCGCGCCGGTTCAGGTCCGGCACGGGCCGCTTTCGCATTTCGGGCGTGACTGTCCGATAAACGGTTCGTTACTCCGTGCGAGGCCACGAACGGGTGGTCGGGAACCATGGAGGGGACACTCGGCGATGCCATCCACAGACCCGTACGACAAGGAGCGGCTCGCGCGGGCCGTTGCTGAAGCGCGCAACTGGACGGACCTGATGCGGCGGCTCGCTCTCCGGCCCAGTGGAGGTCAGCGGCGCGTGCTTCAGGAGAAAGTCGCCGGTCACAGGCTGGACACCAGCCACTTCGTAAAACGCAGCCCGTGGCGCAAGTACCCGGACACCGCCATCACGGAAGCCGCGGCCTCGTCGTCCTCGCTGCGCGAAGTGGCCCTGAAGCTGGGCGCCACCCCGGCCACCGGAACCCTTTCCCACATCAGGCGTCGTATCGATGCCGCAGGAATCGACATCAGCCACTTCCCCGGAGCGAATCGCGCGGACTTGGACTTGCCCTTCACCTCCGAGGAGTTGAGAGCCGCGGCAGCAGGCGCGACCAGCGTGCGTGGCGTGGCTCGCGCTCTGGGCGTACCGGACGACAGCCGGCCACGTGCGACGCTGAGCCGCATGCTGCGTACGCAGGGCATCAGTACGGAGCATCTCTCGCATCGGCGCGCGGCCATCCCCGAGGACAAGCTTCGCGACCTCGTACCGCGCTCCACGAGCTATGCCGACGTGATGCGTGGCCTCGGTCTGGATGTCAACGACGTCAACCACCGGCGAGTCCGTCGCACGGCAGGACGTCTCGGCCTCGACACCACCCACTTCACGCGCCGAGCCTGGGGTCAACCCGATACCGCCGCGCCCGCACCCACAGCTCCCCGGGTGCTGGTCCTTCTGCCCGCCCACGCGGCCCGGACCAACAGGGCCCAACTCCACCGCGCCCTGAACGAGGTCGGGGTGCCCTACGCGTGCGAGAGCTGCGGCAACACCGGTGAATGGCTGGGCCGCCCCATTACCTTGCAGATCGACCACATCAACGGGGACTGGCACGACAACCGCCAGGAGAATCTGCGGTACCTGTGCCCGAACTGCCATGCACTGACAGATACGTGGTGTCGACGGAAAGAGAAAATGCCGCTCGCCGGACAGCCATGGACCGCCGTACACTTGCAGCCGCCCGTCATGCTCGACGACAGGCGGTCAGCGGCCTTGGCGGAACGGCAGACGCCTCGCATTTAGGGTGCGATGGGAGAAATCCCGTGAGGGTTCGAATCCCTCAGGCCGCACTGACCTTCATTTGAAAGGTCCGGCTTACGACTTCCGTAAGCCGGACCTTTCAAGTACAGGCTCCTCAGCCCAGCAGCTCCCGAACCACCGGCACCAACCCCCGGAACGCCTGCCCCCGATGGCTGATCGCGTTCTTCTCCGCCGCCGTCAGTTCCGCGCACGTGCGTGTCTCGCCGTCCGGCTGGAGGATCGGGTCGTAGCCGAAGCCGCCCGTGCCCTCCGGGGTGTGGCGGAGTACGCCCCTCAGCCGGCCCTCGACCACCCGTTCCGTGCCGTCCGGCAGCGCCAGGGCCGCCGCACAGGCGAAGTGGGCGCCCCGGTGTTCGTCCGCGATGTCCGACAACTGGGCCAGGAGGAGTTCCAGGTTGGCCCGGTCGTCGCCGTGCCGTCCCGACCAGCGGGCCGAGAAGATGCCCGGGGCGCCGTTCAGGACGTCCACGCACAGGCCCGAGTCGTCGGCCACCGCCGGGAGGCCCGTCGCCTGGGCGAGGGCATGCGCCTTGAGCAGGGCGTTCTCCGCGAAGGTGACGCCTGTTTCCTTGACGTCGGGGATGTCGGGGTAGGCCTCCGCGCCGACCAGGTCCATGGGGAGGGCCGCGTCGGCGAGGATCTGCCGCAGCTCGGTGATCTTTCCGGCGTTGCGGGTGGCGAGGATCAGGCGTGTCATGGCGTCCAGTATCCCCGGCTCAATCGTGCCCCTTCACGCCGCTCACGACGGCTGCCGCGGCTACGACGTGCAGACCTTCGTCAACTCGCCCGCCGCGTCCGTGACTCCGCTGACGTCCGGGGTCTGATCGCCGTTCTTGATGGCCGAACTGACGTTGTCCACGGCCTTCTTGAGGTCGTCGACCGCCTTGTTGACGTCGGTGTTGTCCGTCTTGTCACCGAGGTCGTCGAGGCTCTTGTTGATCGCCGACAGGGCCTCGTCCGCCTGCGTCGGGTCGTTCGCCGCGTTCTGTACGGCGTTCTTGAGGTTGGAGACGCTGGTGGCGATGGCGTCGGCGGTCTGGACGCAGTCCAGGGCCTTGTTGACGGCGTCGCACCCGGTGGTGAGCCCGGCGGTCAGTGCGACGGCCGCCACGGTGGTGGCGACGGCGGCGGCACGGCGCCCCTTCGCGAGTCCTCGTGCGCTGCGGATTCGGCGGCTGACTGCCATGGTTCGGGTTCCCTCCGTTTGACGGATCGGGCGTACGGCGCGTGTGCGGCCGTACGCCCATTTTCCTGCGTAGTCCTGGAGACGCGGTGGAGTGGCGGCACGGTTGCCCGCGACCGCCACTGCATTTGGCGCGCCCTTTACCTTTCCGCGCTCACCTTTCCAGGGTCGCGTCCAGTGCCTTGCGCTGGAGTGCCGCCAGGTCCGTGCAGCCGGCGACCGCGAGGTCGAGGAGGGAGTTCAGCTCGTCACGGGCGAACGGTTCGGCCTCGGCGGTGCCCTGGACCTCGACGAAGCGGCCGTCGCCGGTGCAGACGACGTTCATGTCGGTCTCGGCGCGCACGTCCTCCTCGTAGCAGAGGTCGAGGAGCGGGATCCCGCCGACGATGCCCACGGACACCGCGCTCACCGTGCCGGTGAGGGGCTGGCGGCCCGCGCGGATCAGCTTCTTGCCCTGGGCCCAGGTGATCGCGTCGGCGAGGGCGACGTACGCGCCGGTGATGGCGGCCGTACGGGTGCCGCCGTCGGCCTGGAGGACGTCGCAGTCGAGGACGATCGTGTTCTCGCCGAGCGCCTTGCAGTCGATGACCGCGCGCAGGGAGCGGCCGATGAGGCGGCTGATCTCGTGCGTACGGCCGCCGATCTTGCCGCGGACCGATTCGCGGTCGCCGCGGGTGTTGGTGGCGCGCGGGAGCATCGAGTATTCGGCGGTGACCCAGCCCTCGCCGCTGCCCTTGCGCCAGCGCGGGACGCCCTCCGTGACGGAGGCGGTGCAGAAGACCTTCGTGTCGCCGAAGGAGACGAGGACGGAGCCCTCGGCGTGCTTGCTCCACCCGCGCTCGATGGTGACGGGTCGGAGTTGGTCGGGGGTGCGGCCGTCGATACGTGACATGGCGACGAGCCTAGCCGCAACGGCGGGAGGGGCCCTTTCCCGCCGGTGGGAAAGGGCCCCTCAGGGACGAACGTCCGTACTACGCAAGGGCGTTCACATCACGTCACATCAGGTCTTCGATCTCCGCCGCGATCGGGTCGGCGTCCGTGCCGATGACGACCTGGACGGCGGTGCCCATCTTGACGACGCCGTGCGCGCCGGCGGCCTTGAGGGCGGCGTCGTCGACCAGCGAGGCGTCGGCGACCTCGCAGCGCAGCCGGGTGATGCAGCCTTCGACCTCTTCGATGTTGTCGAGGCCGCCGAGTCCGGCGACGATCTTCTCTGCCTTGGTGGACATGTCGTACTCCCTGGTCCGAGCCACTTTGTCGCAGTAACCCACAGTTGACCGATCTTCGCGAGCGGTCCGCCCATGACCCGCGCACGGCCTGCGCAGGGCCTGTGCACGGTCTGCGCACTGTTCGCCGACTGGTCTACACCAGTCTGAGTTCTTTGTGAAATCGCGGGTTCCTTATGTCGCCTTCACCGTGCTACAACATGGTCTACACCACTGACTGGTGTAGACCATGTTCACCCGTTGGAGGAAGTATGAGCACCGCCACCACCACGGCGGTCCCCGCGAAGAAGAGGGGATCCGGCCTGTTCCAGGGCCTGCAGAAGGTCGGCCGCAGCCTGCAGTTGCCGATCGCCGTTCTTCCGGCGGCGGGCATCCTGCTGCGTCTCGGCCAGGATGACGTCTTCGGCAAGGACGGCCTCGGCTGGGACAAAGTCGCCAAGGTGTTCGCGACGGCCGGCGACGCCGTCTTCGCCAACCTGCCGCTGCTGTTCTGCGTCGGCATCGCCATCGGCTTCGCCAAGAAGGCCGACGGTTCGACCGCCCTGGCCGCCCTGGTGGGCTTCCTCGTCTACAAGAACGTCCTGACCGCGTTCCCCATCTCCGAAGCGAAGATCACCAAGGGTGCGGACGTGGCCGCCGCCTACAACGACCCCAAGGTCTTCGGCGGCATCATCATGGGCCTGATCGCCGCGGTCACCTGGCAGCGCTTCCACCGCACCAAGCTCCCCGACTGGCTGGGCTTCTTCAACGGCCGTCGGCTGGTCCCCATCCTGATGGCCTTCATAGGCACCGGCGTCGGTGTCGTCTTCGGTCTGGTGTGGGAGCCCATCGGCGACGTCATCACCAACTTCGGCGAGTGGATGACCGGTCTGGGCGCGGTGGGCGCGGGCATCTTCGGCGCTGTGAACCGTGCGCTGCTCCCCGTGGGCATGCACCAGTTCGTCAACACGGTGGCCTGGCAGGAGATCGGCTCCTTCAAGGATGCCCACGGTGTCGTCTGGCACGGTGACCTGCCGCGCTTCTTCCACGGCGACCCGACCGCCGGGCAGTTCATGACCGGCTTCTTCCCGATCATGATGTTCGCGCTGCCCGCCGCCGCGCTCGCCATCACGCACACCGCCCGGCCCGAACGCCGCAAGGCCGTCGGCGGCATGATGCTCTCGCTCGCACTGACCTCGTTCGTCACCGGCATCACCGAGCCGATCGAGTTCTCGTTCATGTTCATCGCCCCGGCGCTGTACGTCATCCACGCGGTGCTGACCGCCCTGTCCATGGCGGTCACCTGGGCCCTGGGCGTGCACCACGGCTTCAGCTTCTCGGCCGGCGCGATCGACTACGGCCTGAACTGGAACCTCGCCACCAAGCCCTGGCTGATCATCCCGATCGGGCTCGTCTTCGCCGCGATCTACTACTTCACCTTCCGCTTCGCCATCGTCCGGTGGAACCTCCCCACCCCCGGCCGCGAGCCCGAGGAGGAGGTCGAGGACCTCACGAAGGCGTGAGCCGCCTTCGTACGGAAGTACGGACAAAAGTACTGACAGAAGTACTTTCAGAAGTACTGTCAGAAGTACGGAAGTACGGCATGACGAGGGCCCCGGAACCGACCCCCAACAGGTCGGTTCCGGGGCCCTTGTGCGCGTACGGACCCCTCAGATCTCGTACGACACCCTCGGCGCCGCCAGTTCCACCGGGCCTCTGAACACCTCGCGTGCGTCGAGCAGGTTCACCTGGGGGTCGGTCCACGGGGGGATGTGGGTCAGGACGAGCTTGCGCGCGCCCGCGCGTTTCGCCGTCTGGCCTGCCTCGCGGCCGTTGAGGTGGAGGTCCGGGATGTTCTCCTTGCCGTGCGTGAAGGCGGCCTCGCAGAGGAACAGGTCGGTGTTCCGGGCGAGTTGCTCCAGCGTGTCGCTGACTCCGGTGTCCCCCGAGTACGTCAGTGACCTCCCGGCGTGCTCGATGCGGATGCCGTACGCCTCCACCGGGTGACGCACCCGCTCGGTGTGGACGGTGAACGGGCCGATGTCGAAGGTGCTCGGCTTGACCGTGTGGAAGTCGAAGACCTCGCTCATGGAGGAGGCGGTGGGGGTGTCCGCGTAGGCGGTGGTGAGGCGGTGCTCGGTGCCCTCGGGGCCGTAGACCGGGATCGGGTCGCAGCGTCCGCCGTCGTGGCGGTAGTACCGTGCGACGAAGTACGCGCACATGTCGATGCAGTGGTCGGCGTGCAGATGGCTGAGAAAGATCGCGTCGAGGTCGTACAGACCGATGTGGCGCTGCAACTCGCCAAGGGCACCGTTGCCCATGTCGAGAAGCAGCCGGAAGCCGTCGGCCTCTACGAGGTAGCTCGAACAGGCCGATTCCGCGGACGGGAACGACCCCGAGCAGCCGACGACGGTGAGCTTCATAAAGCAGAAACCTCCGCGGGCGGGGAGCGTCAAAACTAACGTGACGGGGTTCTTGCGGTGCGTCGAGCGTAAGGCGCAAAACCTCCCGTCGCTCCTCCGCCAAGGGCTGTTGTGGGCGAACTCACCTGTGCTGTCACCGGTTCGGCTGGACCTGGAGCGGCGGTAGCACGGGCGGGTCGGGGGGTGCGCCGGTACCGTCGTCCGTATGAACACGTCATGGTGGCTCGCCCTGGCGGCCGTCGTGCTGCTCGCGCTGGTCGCGGCGCTGGTGGACGGCTGGGGTCGCGGTCACCGGCGGCGGGGGCGCGGGGGCCGGCCGCCGGTGACCGCGACCCCAGCCGTCCAC
>NZ_LIQQ01000300.1 GCF_001418565.1 Streptomyces graminilatus
GTCGACGCCGACGGCAACAGTCTGCCGCCCGGCCGGACCGGCGAGGTCTGCGTCCGCACCCCCGCTCGGATGCTCGGCTACTGGAACCTTCCCGAGGCCACCGAGCGAGCCATGGTCGACGGCTGGCTGCACATGGGTGACGCCGGCTATCTCGACGACGACGGCTATCTGTTCCTGTGCGACCGGATCAACGACACCATCATCGTCGGCGGCCAGAACATCTACCCCGCCGAGATCGAGAAGCAGCTCAGCGAGCACCCGGCCGTCGCCGACGTCGCCGTGGTCGGCGTACCGCATCCCGAGTGGGGCGACGAGGTCCACGCCTGCGTCCTGCCCCGCCCCGGTGTCTCCGTACGGCCGCGCGAGCTGATGACGTATCTGCAAGGCCGGATCGCCGACTACAAGGTTCCCGTGCGCTACCACCTGGTGGACGACCTGCCGCGCAACCCCTCCGGCAAGATCCTGCGCCGCGAGGTCCGCCGGCGACTCCTCACCGGGGCCGACTCCTCCTGACGTACGCGACGCACAACGGCTACTGCCCCCGGCACCTTCTCGGTGCCGGGGGCAGTAGCCGTTCGCGGTATCAGGCGCCCGCGTCGGCCTGGACCTTCATCAGGCGGCCGTCGGCCGGGTCGATGTCGACCTCCAACACCGTGATGATGCGGGCCAGTTGGAGGTAGCAGCCGGTCAGCAGGAACAGCTCCAGGAGCTGACGGGACGTCAGCACCTCCCGTATCTCCTCCACTTCGGAGGCGGGCACGTCCTCCCCGCGGCACACCCACTGCGCGACCCGTACGGCGGCCCGCTGACGCTCGTCGAGCCAGGTCGTGTCCCCGGCGCGCAGCGCGGCCAGTTGCTCGGCGGGGACGCCGGCGCGCAGTGCGAGGGGCTCGTGCTGCACCCACTCGTACTCGGCGCCGGTGTCCAACGCCACCTGGAGGATGGAGAGTTCGGCCACCTCCGGTGGCAGGTCGAGCCGGGTGAAGAGGGCCTCGGCGAGACCCAGCACCGGCTCCAGCAGCGTGTGCGCGTGGGACACCATCGCCATGATGTTGAGCGGGGAGGCGAGCCGGGCCAGCGCCTTCTGGGCCTCGGCGGGCAGGGAATCGGGATCGGGATAGGGAATGCGTGCCATCGTCGTCGTCTCCTGGGGTCGTCGGTCGTCGGTTGTCAGGTGCCGGGCGTGGGTGCGGTGGGACGGGGGCCGCAGACGGTCTCGATCATCTGCGTGGCGGCCTTCACCCAGTTCTCGAAGCTGCCGACGGCCGCCGCGGTCTCGGTGAACGCGGCTGCCGTGGGCCCGACGAGGACGTGCACGGGGGATTCGGGATCGAGGGCGGCCGTGACGATGGCCTCGGCGGCCTCCGCCGGATCGCGGTCCGCCTGGGCGCTGCTGTGCACGACGTAGTTGTTGGCCCACTCGTGATCGGCGCTGTAGGGACCGTCGGCGGTGGAGTCGATCACCCCGTGGTTGAAGATCTCGGTGGCGAAGAACTCCGGCTCCACGATCAGCGCCCTGATACCGAAGGGCGCGACCTCCCAGCTCAGCGCCTCGGTGAGCAGCGACAGGGCGTGCTTGCTCGATCCGTAGAAACCGCTGTGCGGCATTCCGGGCAGCCGCCCCGCGATGGAGCCGACGTTGACGATGACACCGCTGCGCCGCTCCCGCATGGAGGGGAGCACCGCCCGCGCGAGCCGGACCGGCCCCCACACATTGGTCTCGTAGACCGCTCGCGCGCGGTCCATGGCGATCGTCTCGACCGGCCCGGCGTCACCCACCCCCGCGTTGTTGACGAGGATGTCGAGGCGGCCCTCCTCCTCCAGGACCGTGCGCACCGCCGACTCCACGGACGCGTCGTCGGTGACGTCCAGCGTCAGCAGCCGCAGGGTCAGGCCCTCGGCGTCGGCGGTCTTGCGCAGCTTCTCGCTCCTGGCCGGATCGCGCATCGTCGCGTAGACGACCGCTCCGCGCCGGGCGAACTCGACGGCGGTCGCGGCGCCGATGCCGCTGCTGCAGCCGGTGACCAGTACCACGTTCATGATGTGCGCTCTCCTTTGGTCTCCAGGGCGGGCGGTACGGCGATCCGCGGACCCGGCCGGCAGAAGGAGCCGTCCTGGAAGAGCAGCGGGTCGCCGGAGGTGAAGGCGAAGTCCTGTACCTCGCCGACGAACAGGATGTGATCGCCGCCGTCGTAGGCACGCCAGGGCCGGCACCGCAGCCAGGCCACCGTGCCGTCGAGCCGGGGCACACCGTCCTGGTCCACCCACGGAACGGGCAGCCCGGACTGCGGCCGGCCGGCGAAGTGCAGCGCGAGCGGCGCCTGGTCGGCGGCCAGGACGTTGACCACGAACGGCGCGCCGCGCAGGCCCGCGCAGGCCCGCGCCCGGCGGCCGACGCTGACCAGCACCAGGGACGGGGCGAGGGACACGGAGGTGAACGAACTGATGGTGATGCCACGGGAACCCGCGCCCTCGGCGTAGGTCACCGTGCTCACCCCGGTGCCGAACCGGCCCAGACAGTCGCGCAGTTGCCGGGCGTCCAGGTCGGCCGACGGAGGAGGAGATCCGGTCAGAGCGGACTGCATGAACCCTCCAGCGGAAGTGGACTCGACCAGTCGGCGGGCGCGGAGCCGGCCGACTGCCGTCGGATACGGCGGTCCAGATCGAGCTGGATCGCCATGGCGTGCTCGAACAGATAGAAATGGCCGCCTGGGAACTCCCGCACACCGAGGAACGACTCGGTCCGGCCGGACCACGCCCGCATGGCCCCGGGCGGCATCAGCGGGTCGGTGGCCCCGGTGTACGCGGCGATCGGGCACGGTACGCGCGCACCGTCGTCCTCGTACCCGGCGACCAGCGAGAAGTCCGCCCGGATGGTCGGAACGGCGGACTCCAGCAGCGCCCGTTCGCGTGGCGTCGCGGTGGGTACGAGGCCCAACCGGTCGACCGTGGCGAGCAGTTCGGCGTCCGGCATCCGGTGCACCAGGGACAGCCCGATGGCGTCGGGCAGTTCGGGCGCCCAGCCGGACACGGCGAGCAGCGCCGGGGGCACCGCGCCCCGCTCGGTGAGTCCCACCGTCAGCCGGTAGGCCAGCAGCGCGCCGAGGCTGTGCCCGAAGAACAGGTACGGCCGGCCGTCCAGTTCCGCCTCGACCGCGTCGCACAACTCCTCGACCAGCGGACCGAGCTCCGAACGGGGCGCCTCACCGCTCTGTCCGGGCCGTCCCGGCAACTGCACCGCGCGCAGCTCAAGACCACGGGGCAGATCGGAGCTCCAGGACATGTAACCGAGTGGGGAACCGCCGGCGTGCGGAAAGAGGAAAAGCTGGGCCTCGGCGTCCGGGCGGGCAGCCGCCGACGGAAACCAATCGTTCATCAGAACTCCAGCAGGAATGGCGAACGAAAAAGGATGGTTGTGGGAAGACTTCTCGAAGCTAGCACGGAAAAGCATGCCCGTAGAAGGCGCAATCACCGGTGAAACCCGCATCAGTTCCCCGTCAGTAGCCGATCAGGAGAACATGATTGAATCCAATGGATGGTTACCTGAATTCGAAAGAGGTAGCAAATGCGGAATTCCCCGGAGATCGTCGAATTCACCGTGCCTGACCGTCCGGCGGCAGTCGTCGGAGCCGGGACGATGGGCCGCAGGATCGCCCTGATGCTCGCCGCCCGGGGCGGCGAGGTGCGGATTCTCGACCCGTCGGCCGAGCAGCGCGCCGCCGCGGCCGGCTTTGTGACGGACCAGCTCCCGCAGGTCGCGGCGGACATCCCGGGCGGCGCCCCGGGCACGGTGGTCCCGCTGGAGGACCTCGCCGACGCCGTCCGCGACACCTGGCTCGTGGTGGAGGCGATCCCCGAGCGCTTGGACCTGAAACGCGACCTGTTCGCCGAACTGGGCCGGACCGCTCCCGAGGACGCGATCCTCGCCAGCAACTCCTCCTCGTACTCCACCCGCCTCTTCGCGGACGCCGTGACCGTACGGCCGGAGCGGGTGGTCAACACCCACTTCTTCACCCAGCTCCCGGCCTGCCGCATCGTGGAGGTAATGTCAAGCGGCACCACGGATCCGGACGTGATGAAGCGGTTGATGACCGTCCTGCCGGAATTCGGCCTGCGGCCCTATGAAGTGCGCGGGGAAAGCACCGGATTCATCTTCAATCGCATCTGGGCCGCCATCAAACGCGAATCCCTGATGGTCGCCGCCGAGGGTGTGGCCACCCCCGAGGACGTCGACGAGATATTCCGCGACACCCTGGGCACGCCCGTCGGCCCGTTCCGCGCGATGGACCAGGTGGGCCTGGACGTCGTCCTGGACGTGGAGGAGCACTACGCCAAGGAACGCCCCGGCACCCCGGAAGGCCCGCGCCAACTCCTGCGCATGCTGCTGGACCAGGGGTACCTCGGCGCGAAGAGCGGGCGCGGCTTCTATTCGTACGACGGCTGAGGCCGTGCAGCGGGGAAGGGCGGGGGCACATGCCCCCGCCCTCCCCTTGACTCAACCCTTCTGGCCAGGCCAGGCCCGTTACGAGGTGACGGTCGTCGCGGCCCCGCGTGCGTTGTAGACGACGGCGTCCGTGCGCTCGCCGTAGGCCCGGAAGACCGCGACCGCCTCGTCACGGAGCACGTCGGACACGATCCGGATGCCGCGCCGCTCGAACTGCTCTGCCCAGTCCTCGCGCATGGGGCCTTCGTCGAAGCCGGTGAGCTGCTCCACCTCGGGGCCTTCCCCCGCGATGACCAGGCGCCGGATCCCGGACCACATCGCGGCGCCGTAACACATGGCGCAGGGGCGCCAGTTGACGACCAGTTCCAGGTCCGGGCCGCCCGGGGCGCCGAGGTCCCAGGCGCCGAGGCGGGTCTGCGCCAGGGAGATCGCCACGACCTCGGCGTGGGTGGAGGAGAGCCCGGAGGCCAGGACGACGTTGACTCCGGCGGAGACGAGCCGTCCGGTCGCCGTCTCCACCACCAGCGCGGCGAAAGGACCGCCCGTGTCCTCGCGGTGGTTGCGTTCGGCGAGCCGGTTGGCGAGGCGCATCCGGTCCTCGTCGGTCGGCAGGGTGTCGGGCACGTCGGCCAGCTCGGACAGTACCCAGGCGGGGAGCCGGGCGCCGAACGTGGTGGCGAGGGCGGAAGTGTCCATCGAGCAGGTCTCCGGTGGTAGGCAGGACGGGGTCACGGGCCGAGGAGCCGGGCAGGCCCGTGGCAACCCGTGAGAACCCATGGGAACCCATGGGAACGAGAACTGGCCGCCCTGGCCGCTCAGGTCAGGTGCCCGGGCGGATGTTGGGCGCGAAGCGGGCCAGGGCGACGGTCTCGATGGCCGCGATGGTGTTGTACGCGAGTGCGGAGACCGCGGTGAGGACCGCGACCGAGGCCCAGAGGTGGTCGTAGTCGAAGGTGGACGAGTCCTTGAGCATCGCGTAGCCGAGACCTTGTCCGGTGGAGAGCCATTCGGCGAGCAGCGCGCCGATCAGGGCCCCGGGGACGCCGACACGGGCGCTGGCGAAGAACGCGGGGACCGCGCTGGGCAGCATCACCTTACGGGCGACCGTCCAGCTTCCGGCGCCGTACGCGCGGCACAGGTCGGCCGCCTGACGGGACGCGGAGCGCAGACCGAAGGTCATGGTGACCAGGGCGGGGAAGAAGACGATCAGACCGCTGATGACGGTCGTGGCCATCAGGCCGCGGCCGAAGACGAGGGTGATGAGCGGGGTCATCGCCACCAGCGGCACGGACCGCATGACGACCGCCATCGGCAGCAGTGCCTGCTCGACGCTCCGCAGCAGGACGAAGACGACCGCCACGCCCACCGCCGCCGCCAGCCCGGCGACGAAGCCGAACCCGGCGTCGAGCAGGGTGCGGCCCAGACCGGAGGAGACCAGGGAGCGGTGGGCGCCCGCGTCCGCGCCCGTGAACAGGTAGTGGAAGATGTCGACCGGCGACTTGGCCACCAGTGGGTCCAGGTCGTAGATCTCCAGGAAGACGATCCACAGGACGACGACGGCCGTCATCGTCACGACCACGTTCAGCAGCGGGCGCAGCACACCCGCCGCGAAGCGCAGCGCGGGGGTCGTACGCGTGTTCGTCGCGGTGCTCATGCGCCTCCGCCTTCCACTGTTGTCGTGCGCGACCACGGCAGCGCGTAGCGGGCGACGATCCCGACCGCGCCGTAGGCGACGCCCGCCACCGCGCCCGAGACCAGGGCGATGCCCCAGGTGCGGGGCACGTCGAGCTGCTGCTGGGCGATGGTCATGGCGATGCCGAGGCCGTTGTCGACACGGCCGAGGTACTCGCCGATGATCGCGCCGAGCAGCGCCGCCGGCCCGGCGATCTTGAGCGCGGCCAGCGTGCTGGGCAGTGCGGCGATCAGACGGACCCGCAGCATCTGCTGCCAGCGACCGCCGCCGTACGCGCGTACGAGGTCCAGGGAGGCGGGGTCGGCCGAGCGCAGGCCGAGCAGGGCGCCGATGAGGGTGGTGAAGAAGACCGACAGCCCGGCCATCGCCGACATCGGCTTGTCCCCGTCCAGGACGAGGGACAGGATCGGGCCGATCGCCACGATCGGCAGACAATAGGAAGCCACCGCTATCTGCGTGATCACCCGCTCCAGTACGGGCACCAGCAGCACCAGCACCGCCAGGCCCAGCGCCAGCGCGTTGCCGAGCAGATACCCGGTCAGGGCCTCGCCCACGGTCTGCGTGACATGCGGGCTGTAGAAGGTCCAGCCGTCGTCGGACACGCTCGCCACCACCGACCAGGGGGTGGGAACGCCGTCCCCGGGGCCGAAGACGGTGGTGGCCAGCAGCGACCACGCCCCGATCAGGGCCGCGATGCCGACGGCCCCGCCGGTCCAGGCGGAACGCCGCGCACTCATGACGCCCCCGCCGCGGACTCGGCGGACTCGGCGGCGTCGGCGGGGGAGTCGGCGCGGCCGAACAGGAGTTCCGACAACTGGTCGGCGTAGGCGTGGAACTCGGGTGAGCGCATCATCTCCGGGGTGCGGGGCCTCGGCAGGTCGATGGAGACGACCTCCACGATCCGGCCGGGCCGGGGGGACATGACGGCGACGGTGTCGCTGAGCAGCACGGCCTCGTTGATGGAGTGGGTGACCAGCAGCGTGGTCACCGCGCGGGCCTGCCAGATGCGCTGGAGTTCGAGGTTCAGCCGCTGACGGGTCATGTCGTCCAGCGCGCCGAACGGCTCGTCCAGCAGCAGCACCTTGGGGTCGACGACCAGCGAACGGGCGATCGCGACACGCTGCCGCATCCCGCCGGAGAGCTGGGCGGGGCGGGCCTTCTCGAAGCCTTCGAGACCGACCAGCCTGATGAGGTCGGAGATCGCCGCCGGGTCGGCCTTGATACCGCTGATCTCCAGCGGCAGCCGGATGTTGGCGGCGACCGAGCGCCACGGCAGCAGCGCGGCGTCCTGGAAGGCGATGCCCAGGTGGTGCCGCTTGCGGGCCGCCTCCGGATCCTCGCCGTGCACGAGCGCCGTACCTGAGGTGGGGCTGTCGAGCCCGGCGAGGATCCGCAGAACCGTCGACTTGCCACAGCCCGACGGCCCGAGCAGCGCGAGGAACTGGCCCTCGGCCGTGTCCAGATCGACGCCGGCCAGTGCGGGAACGCGGTTCCGGCCGAGCTTGAACTCCTTGCTCAGCCCGCGCAGGGACAGCCCGGTGCCGGAGGGCACGGACTCGTCGGGTGCTTCGGGAACAACGGCTGCGGTACTCATCAGTTGGCGACCTCGGTGTGCGGTGTGCGGTGTGCGGTGCGTGGTGTGGGTACGGGTCAGGGGATACGGGTACTGGAAGCCGGAAGCCGGAAGCCGGCACCGGTGGGCCGACGGGGGCCGCACCGGTGCCGCCGGAGCCTCAGATGAGGGCGGGGTTCTCCTTGTAGATCTCGTCGATGATCGAGAGGTCGAAGAGCTTGGCGGCGGTGAGGTCGAGGCCGCCGAACTTCAGCGTCTTGATGTTCTCCTCGACCAGCTCCGGGGTCATGGTGAACAGGCCGCTCTTCTTGGTGCCGTCGCTCACCATCAGCTTGCTCTCGTCCGCGGACTCCAGGGTCTGCTCCTTGGTCGTCAGCCCGAGCTCCTTGCCGTACGTCTCGGCCGCGAGCTTCGCGCCGAGCGCGGGGTCGGCGATGTTCGCCTTCCAGCCCTTGATCTCCGCGCGCAGGAACGCCTTGAGCAGGTCGCGCTGGTTGTCGATGGTGTCCTGGCGGACGATGTAGACCTCCGAGACCAGCGGGTAGCCGGTGTCGGCGAGCAGCATCGTGGCGACCTTGAAGCCCTTCAGCCGCAGCGTGTTCGGCTCGTTGGTCACGAAGGAGAACCAGCCGTCCACGGTCCCCTGGGTCAGGGGCAGCGGGTCGAACTGCACCGGCACCTTCGTGATCTTCGACTCGTCAAGCCCGGTGGCCTTGATGTACGCCGCCCACACGGACTCGTTGCCCGCCTGCACGCCGATCTTCTTGCCGTACATGTCCTCCGGCTTGGCGATCGGGTTCTTGGCCATCGACATGATGCAGAACGGGTTCTTCTGGTACTGGGCGCCGATGATCTTCAGCGGTGCGCCCTTGGCGACGGCGGCGCCGGTGATGTCGGGGGCGCTGATCGCGACGAGCGCCTTCTTGGTGACGACGTCCGTCTCCATCGGTGTCGCGGACGGGCCGCCGCCTATGAGGGTGACCTTCGAGAAGCCCTCGGCCTTGTAGTAGCCCTTGCTGTCCGCGATGTAACTGCCCGCGAACTCGACGTTCTTGATCCAGGACAGCCGCAGCGTCAGCTCCCCGAAGCCCTTGGCACCGGAGGACGAGGAGGCGGTCGAGGACTTCGAGTCGGAGTCGCCGCACGCGGCCAGCAACGGGCCGCCGAGCAGCACGGCACCGCCCAGCTGGAGTCCCCGCTTGAGGAAGAGCCGGCGCTCGGCGGCCATGAACGCTCTGTCGTCACTGCTCATGCTGTTGGTCATGGGGTGGTTCCTTTTCGCTTTCGCTTGGTGCCTGGCGGGAGGTGCTCGGTCGGGTCGAAGGCCGGGCCGAAGGTCGGGCCGGAGGCCGGATCGGTGGGGTCAGAGGTCGAGGAGGAGTTCGGGGGTGCGGGAGCGCGAGCAGCAGATGGTGATCCGGTCGTCGGCGGCGCGCTCCTCGGGGGTCCGGACCTCGTCGCGGTGGTCGGGTTCGCCGGCCAGGACGGGGGTCAGACAGGCGCCGCAGATGCCCTGTTCGCAGGACAGCTCGACCTCGACGCCGCCCGAGGTGAGGACGTCGGCGATGGTGCGGTCGGCGGGGACGGGGTAGCCGATGCCGGTGCTCGCGATCCGTACGGTGAACTCGGTGGCGGCTTCGGTGGTGACTTCGGCACCGGCGGCCGTAGGAGTCGCGGGAGTCGCCGGGGCGAAGCGTTCCGTGTGGATCTGGCCGGGTAGCCAGCCGGCGGCGGTCGCCTCGGCGGTGACGTGGGTCATGAAACCGTCGGGCCCGCAGACGTAGACGGCCGTGTCCGGGTCGGGGGCCAGCAGTTCGGCGGGCAGCCCCGTGCGGACGGTGTCCCCCCGGTCGCTGTGATGGACCACGGTCCGCTCGGCGAAGGCGGAGGCCACGAGCCGTTCCAGCAGCGGGGCGTCCGCCGCGCTGGAGGTGTAGTGGTGCAGGACGAACGGTGCCTCCCGCGCCGCCAGGGCCTCGGCCATCGACAGCAGCGGTGTGATGCCGATGCCACCCGCGACGAGCACATGGCGCCGGGCCGCCACGAGCGGGAAGTGATTGCGCGGGGGCGAGATCCGCAGCCGCCGGCCCACATGGAGGTCGCGGTGCAGGGTGCGGGAGCCGCCCCGGCCGGTGTCGTCGCGCCGTACGCAGATCAGGTAACGCCCCGTTTCCCGAGGGGAGTTGCACAGCGAGTACGGACGGACGAGGGAGGGCCCGAGGCGGACGTCGATGTGAGCGCCCGCCTCGAAGGACGGCAGGGCGGCTGCTCCGGGGGCCGCCCGGAGTTCGTAACTGTGGCTGGTGGCGGAGGCGAGGGAGACCGCGTGGACGATGACGTCGAGGCTCTGCACAGCGGGCCCCTACGCGGTGAAGAAGTGGCTGAGGCCCAGGTCGCGCAGTCCGCGACGGTAGGCGATGGAGCTGCGGTCGGCCGGGATGTGCACTTCGAGCCGGGGGTCCAGGGGGAGGTTCTCGGGCTTCTGGACCTCGACGATGGCCCGGTCCTCCTCGAAGACCGTCCGGTTGAAGTCGTATACGCCCTGGACGGGTTGGTCGGTGTCGAAGTCACGGGCGATCGGGGCGAACATACGGGTCTGCCGGGCCGACACCGGGGAGGCGGCGTTCATGATGTTCAGCCGCCCGCCGCCGGGGAAGTGCACCACCAGCGTCGCGGTGAACGGCAGGTGGACGTCGAAGTGACGCAGCCACCGGAAGCCGGGAGGGGCCTGCTTGCCGCTGCCGTGCGGGTAGTTGGAGGCGGTGCTCCAGTAGTCGACGCAGAACCCGTGGTCGTGGCGGACCGGGGTGTAGTCGGGCACGACGGTGTCGTCGGGGTCCCCGAAGGAGTCCAGATGGACGAAGCCGAAGTGGGCGACGTCCAGGAACCCCTCGACCTGCCGGCCGGCGAACGCGGCGATGTCGATCTCGGGGCAGTTGATCCGCTGGAATCCCTCGTCGTCCCAGTGGGCCATGGCCGGGATCACCGGCTCGGCGTCCGGGACCGGCCGCAGACAGGTCCACACGAGCCCGTACCGCTCGACGACGGGAAAGGTACGCAGGTTGAGGCGGGACGGGATCTTCGACTCCGGATGTGCCGGGACACGCACACACCGCCCGCCCTCCCCGAAGCGCAGCCCGTGGTACGCGCAGGTGATGCCGTTGCCGTCGCCCGCGCCGAGGCTGAGCGGCACACCCCGGTGCGGACAGATGTCGTGCGCCACGACCACGCTGCCGCCCACCCGGTAGGCGACCAGGGTCTCGTCGAGCAGGCGTACGGCGGTGGGGGCGTCGCCGATCTCGCTCGACCGGGCGACCGGGTACCAGTGCCGGGCGAGGATCGCCCAGTCGTCGGCGTCGAACGTGCAGTCCCGGGGCAGGGCAGGGCGGGGTGGAGCAGTGGTCATACGGAAGGTCCTTCTGTGGAGCGCGGCCGAAACGGCCCGGCTGGCACCTGCGAGGCGCCTGTCAGGACGACGGCACGGGCAAAGTGTGGGTGCGTGGCAGAGGCGTGGGGCGACAGGCCGGTCCCGGGACAGCGACACCTGGCACGGCGGCCCGGGCGGGGCGCCGGCCGCGATCGTCGGTACGGGATCAGGCGTGCGGTCCCTCGGACGCCGGATGTGAACCGTGCGCCACACGTCCGCGTGTCCAGGCCGACTGGTGGACACGGCACCGGAGGTCCGTGCCGCGCCCGCTGACAAGGCTCATCGCGCTTCCCTCCGTGCTCAGTGCCGACTGTCTGTCGCCGGACGACCAAGCAGAGAGTGACCCACGGAGATTGCCCAGCCATTCCGCGTTTGTTACTTACATATTCCATGCCCGGCTTTGACCCGGGATGCCGCACCAGACCCTGTCGTGGACCTGGTGGGAGCAGCGCTGTTCCTGGTGGCGGGGCTCGGCTCGGGTGCGTTCTCAGACCGGGTAGGCGTGGGTCTGCGCCGCCTTCACCGTCGCCCAGACCTCCGCACCCGGGTGCAGGTCGAGTTCGGCGGCGGCGACCGTGGTCAGGTCGGCGGCGAGCGGGAGTTCGCCGGTGAGGTCGGCGCGGACCTGGTCGCCGTGGCTCTCCAGGCCGTTCACCCGACAGCGCCAGAGGTTGCGGGCGCTGGCGCCGGTCGGACGGTCCCGGTAGAGCGTGATCGCGCTCGGCGGGAACGCCACGAACACCGGGCCGGACAGTGCCTCGGTGGTGGTGATGGAGGGGCCGGTGCCGAGGCGGACGGTGTGGCCGTCGGCCTGGCCCCGGTACAGGTTCAGGCCGACCAACTGGGCGATGTAGTCCGTGCGCGGATGGCGGGCGATGACGGAAGGGGTGCCCTCCTGGACGACCCGGCCGTCCTCGACGACGACCAGCCGGTCGGCCAGCACCATCGCGTCCAGCGGATCATGTGTGACCAGGACCGCGACAGCCTCGAACTCGGCCAGGTGGCGCCGGAGTTGGGCGCGCACCTCCAGGCGGGTACGGGCGTCCAGGGCGGCCAGCGGCTCGTCCAGGAGCAGCAGGCGCGGGCCGGTGGCCAGCGCGCGGGCCAGGGCGACGCGCTGCGCCTGGCCGCCGGACAGCTTGCGCGGTTTGGCACCGGCGTGCTCCGCGAGGCCCAGGCGGCCGAGCCACTCGGCGGCCCGCGCGCGTGCCTCGGCCCTGGTCGCGCCGTGGCAGCGCGGCCCGAACGCCACGTTGTCGAGGGCGGTGAGGTGCGGGAAGAGCAGATAGTCCTGGAAGACGACGCCGACCGGACGGGACTCCGGCGGCGTACGCTCCAACGCCGCGCCGTCCAGCCGCAGATGGCCGTCGGTGAGCGGGGCCAGGCCGGCGAGGGCGCGCAGGGCGGTGGTCTTGCCGGCACCGTTCGGACCGAGCAGGGCGACGACCTCACCGGGCGCGACTCGCAGCGCCACGTCGAGCCGGAAGGCGCCGCGCTCGACGACGAGACGGGCGTCGAGGCCGTCCGGGGCGGGGTCGCCGGCGCCAGGGCCGGAGGCGGCGGAGTGATCGGGTTCGGTCGTCCTGCTGTCATCCACCTGCGGTCATCCCCCTGCTGTCATCCAACGGTCGCGCAGGCCCGCCAGCACCGCGACGGACACGGCCAGCAGGACCAGGCTGAGGGCGATGGCGGCCTCCGGGTCGCTCTGCAGGGCCAGATAGACGGCCAGCGGCATGGTCTGGGTGCGGCCGGGGAAGTTGCCCGCGAAGGTGATCGTCGCCCCGAACTCACCGAGCGCCCGCGCCCAGGCCAGCACGGCACCCGCGGCGATGCCCGGCGCGATCAGCGGGAGCGTGACCCTGCGGAACGCGGTGAACCGGGACGCGCCGAGCGTGGCCGCCGCCTCCTCGAAGCGCGGGTCGGCGGCGCGCAGGGTGCCCTCGACGCTGATGACCAGGAAGGGCATCGCGACGAACGCCTCGGCGACGACGACCCCGGTGGTGGTGAAGGGGAGCGTGATCCCGAACCAGGAGTCGAGCGACCGCCCGACGATGCCGTTGCGGCCGAGCGCCATCAGCAGCGCGACACCGCCGACGACCGGCGGCAGTACGAGCGGCAGGGTGACCAGGGCCCGTACGAGGCCGCGTCCGGGAAACTCGACGCGGGCCAGCAGCCAGGCCAGCGGCACGCCCAGGACCAGGCTCACCGCGGTGGCGGCGGTGGCGCAGACCAGGGACAGCCGCAGCGCCTGCCACACCTCGGCACTGGTCAACTGCGCGGGCAGACCGTGCCACGGCGCCCGTACGAGCAGGGCGATCAGCGGCACGACCAGGAACGCCACACCGATCAGCGCGGGCACCAGCAGCGCGGGCGGCACACCCCGGCCGAGCCCTCGCCCGCCCGTCCGGACAGACCGACGCCGAAGCCGACGCCGGGGACCGCCCTTGAGGGTGTCGGCCGCGGCGCCGGACCTGTCGGTGGCCGGGAGGGTCACGGCTTGAGGAACCCGGCCTCGGTCAGGACCTGCCGGCCCTCGGCGGACCGCACCAGCGCGATGAACGCCTGGGCGGCTTCGGCGTTCTTGCTGTCCTTGAGCTGGACGATCGGGTACTCGTTGACGGCACCGGCGGACTCGGGGAACTCCACACCCTCCACCTTGTCACCCGCGGCGTGCACATCGGTCCTGTAGACGACGGCGGCGTCGGCCTCCTTCAGCTCGACCTTCGTCAGGGCACTCTTGACGTCCTGCTCGTAGGAGACCGGGGTGAGCTTCAGCCTGGCGGCGTCGAGGGCCTTCTGCGCGGCGGCGCCACAGGGCACCGTCTTGTCGCACAGGACGACCTTGAGGCTCGGCTTGGTGAGGTCCTTCAGGGAGGCGATCTTGGCGGGGTTGCCCGGCAGGGCCGCGATCTCCAGCTGGTTGCGGACGAAGGTGGCGGGCGTGCCGGACGCGTCCCCGGCGTCCGTGACGATCTTCATCGTCTTGGGGCTGGCCGAGGCGAACACGTCGGCCGGGGCGCCGCCGGTGATGCTCGCGGCGAGGGAGTCGCTGCCGCCGAAGCTGAAGGCGACCTTCGTACCGGGGTGGGCCTTCTCGAACTTCTCGCCCAGAGCCGTGAAGCTCTCCTTCAGGGAGGCGGCGGCGAACACGGTCACCGTGCCGGACACCTTGTCGGAGGCCGGGGCCGAAGCGGACCCGGTGGGGCCCGACTTCGCCGACGAGGAGTCGTCGGACGACGAGCAGGCGCTCAGGGCCAGCAGCGCGGCGACGCCGACACCGGTCATCTGAAGGGTCCGGCGCGCGGTACGGGTCATCACGGATCTACTCCCTCTGGTCCTGACGGACACAATCACCTGTGGTCCTGACGGACCAATTACGGTCTCTCGACGACCACGTTCGTCGACTTGATCACGGCAACCGCCGGAACACCGGGCTCCAGCCTCAACTCCTCGGCCGACTCCCGGCTGACCAGCGACACCACCCGGAACGGTCCGGCCTGGATCTCCACCTGCGCCGACACATCGCCGAGGATCACATCGGTGACGATGCCTGCCAGCCGGTTGCGGGCCGAGGAGCCGGTGGACTCCCGCTCCGCCCGGTGCGTCTCGCGGGCGTAGGCGGCGAGGGCCGGCCCGGGGATGATCCGGCGGCCCTGCTCGTCCCGCTCGGCGGTGAGTCTCCCGCCGTCGACCAGGCGCCTCACGGTGTCGGCACTGACACCGAGCAGGGCGGCGGCGTCCCCGATCCGGTAGGTGTGCATACGCCGATGATATGCCGCAGATGCAAGGAGAAAGCCTCCAAGGCTTGGCATGAGCCGCAATCGTGATCCAAGGAGTTGGCAGATGCGTTTGCCCGGGATACGGGTCCGGGTACCTCCCCTCCGGGAGGTGGTAGCCCGTGAGTCAGTCCCTCGCAGCCGCCGGTACGGCCGCCGTTCCGATGGCGGAAGTCGCCCTCACCGGTGACCTGGACCGTCCGAACCGGCTGACGGTGCCCGATCTGCTCGCCTGGCCCCAGCACGAGGCGGACGTCAGCTTCGAGTGCGCCACCAGCGGCACCCGGCACCACCGTTTCACCGGCCCCCTGCTGCACGACGTGCTCGCGGACGCGGGCCCCGGCTTCGACGCGGCCCGCCGCAAGGACCGCCTGCGCTTCCTCATCGCCGTGACCGGGGCCGACGGCCATCACGCACTGCTGTCCTGGGCGGAGACAGCCCCGGACTTCGGTCGCGCGCCCGTGCTCCTGGCGGTCACCATCGACGACACCCCGCTCGACCGGGCCGGCCCCCAACTCGTCCTGCCTCAGGACCGCTGCGGGGCCCGGCACATCAGCGCGATCAACACGATCCGCGTGGACGGCGGCTACCGCGCGTGGACATGACCCCGATGAGAGAAGGGCGGTGACGATTCCCGGTTGCCGGGAAACGATCAGTCGGCCTACCTTCGGGCCCATGGCGGACGACGAACCCACGCGCGCGGCCCGACTCCTGGACGCCCAGGCCAAGGCCGGACACCTCTTCACGGAGATCGGGAAGCGCGGACTCGTCGCGCCCGGCGAGGGCGAGCGGGCGGTCAGCGACCGCGTCCGGGACCTGGCGAACGAGCTGTTCGGCACGACCCGGCACTGGCACAAGCGGATCGTCCGCTCCGGACCCAACACGCTGAAGCCCTACCGCGAGAACCCGCCGGACCGGGTGATCGGCGCGGACGACATCGTGTTCGCCGACTTCGGCCCGATCTTCGAGGAGTACGAGGCCGACTTCGGCCGGACCTTCGTCATCGGCGACGACCCGGTCAAGCACCGGCTGCGCGACGACCTGCCGGTGGTCTTCGAGGCCGGCCGCCGCTTCTTCGAAGCCGACCCGCACATCACCGGCGCCCAGTTGTACGCCGAGGTCGAACGACTCGCGACGGAAGCCGGGTGGCAGCTGGGCGGCTGGCACGCCGGACACCTGGTCGGCGAATTCCCGCACGAGAAGATCGACGGCGCGGACACGGAGTCGTACATCGCCCCCGCCAACGACACCCCGCTGCGACGCACCGACAAGGCCGGGCGCCGCTGCCACTGGATCCTGGAGATCCATCTCATCGACCGGGAACGGGAGTTCGGCGGCTTCTACGAGGAACTGCTCACCCTCGGCTGATCAGCGCATCCCGGGCGGACCTGTGGACCGCCCGGGCCGGAACCGGTGCCCACTCCCACCGGCCGGCGCGACCACACACGGGCGCGGCCCGCTCCCGGAACTCAGCACTCGATGATGTTGACCGCCAGCCCACCCCGAGCCGTCTCCTTGTACTTGACGCTCATGTCGGCCCCCGTCTCCTTCATCGTCTTGATGACCTTGTCCAGGGACACCAGGTGCGAGCCGTCGCCCCGCATCGCCATGCGGGCCGCCGTGACCGCCTTCGCCGCGGCCATGCCGTTGCGCTCGATGCACGGGATCTGGACCAGGCCGCCCACCGGGTCGCAGGTCAGGCCGAGGTTGTGCTCCATGCCGATCTCGGCCGCGTTCTCGACCTGCTCGGGGCTGCCGCCCAGTACCTCGGCCAGCGCGCCCGCCGCCATCGAGCAGGCCGAGCCGACCTCGCCCTGGCAGCCGACCTCCGCGCCGGAGATCGACGCGTTCTCCTTGAACAGCATGCCGATCGCGCCGGCGGCGAGCAGGAAGCGGACCACGCCCTCCTCGTCGGCGCCCGGCACGAAGTTGAGGTAGTAGTGCAGGACGGCCGGGATGATCCCGGCGGCGCCGTTCGTCGGGGCCGTCACCACCCGGCCGCCCGCCGCGTTCTCCTCGTTCACCGCCATCGCGTACAGCGTGATCCACTCCATGGCGCGCGCCAACGGCTCGCCCTCCGCCCGGAGCTGACGCGCCGACATGGCCGCGCGGCGGCGGACCTTGAGCCCGCCCGGCAGGATGCCCTCGCGGGACATGCCGCGCGACACGCACGCCTGCATCACGCGCCAGATGTCCAGCAGCCCGGAGCGGATCTCCTCCTCGGTGCGCCAGGCCCGCTCGTTCTCCAGCATCAGCGCGGAGATCGACAGACCGGTCTCCTTCGTCAGGCGCAGCAGCTCGTCGCCCGTGCGGAAGGGGTACTTCAGGGCCGTGTCGTCGAGCTTGATCCGGTCCGCGCCCACCGCGTCCTCGTCGACGACGAATCCGCCGCCCACCGAGTAGTACGTCTTCGCGAGGAGCTCGGCGCCCGAGGCGTCGAACGCCCACAGGGTCATGCCGTTCGCGTGGTAGTCGAGGGTCTTGCGGCGGTGCAGGACCAGGTCGTCGTCGAAGGAGAAGTCGATCTCGTGGTCGTCGAGGATCCTGAGCCGGCCCGACTCCTTTATCTGCTCGACCCGGGTGTCCGCGCCCTCCACGTCCACCGTGCGCGGTGAGGCGCCCTCCAGGCCGAGCAGCACGGCCTTGGGCGTGCCGTGGCCGTGGCCGGTCGCGCCCAGCGAGCCGTACAGCTCCGCGCGGACCGACACCACCGCCCCGAGCAGCTCCTCGTTGCGCAGCCGGCTGGCGAACAGCCGGGCCGCCCGCATCGGGCCCACCGTGTGGGAGCTGGACGGGCCGATGCCGATCGAGAACAGGTCGAAGACCGATATGGCCACGGGAACTCCTCAGAACGGGGGGTGGCGGGCTCCGCACGACGGCGGAGCCCACCCACTGCGGGGGTACTACTTGGTCAGACCGGGGTACAGCGGGTGCTTGTCGGCCAGCGCCTTCACGCGGGCCTTCAGGCGCTCGGCGTCGGCTTCCCCGAAGGGGGCGGGCGCCTTCAGGGTCTCGGCGATCACATCGGCGACCTCCGCGAAGTCCTCGGTCGTGAAGCCGCGGGTGGCCAGCGCAGGCGTGCCGATGCGCAGGCCCGACGTCACCATCGGGGGACGCGGGTCGTTCGGGATCGCGTTCCGGTTGACGGTGATGCCGACCTCGTGGAGCCGGTCCTCGGCCTGCTTGCCGTCCAGCTCGGAGTCGCGCAGGTCGACGAGGACCAGGTGGACGTCCGTACCACCCGACAGGACGGACACACCGTGCTCCGTGACGTCCGCGCGCACCAGGCGCTCGGCGAGGAGCCGTGCGCCCTCTACCGTACGCCGCTGGCGCTCCTTGAAGTCCTCGCTGGCCGCGACCTTGAAGGAGACCGCCTTCGCCGCGATCACGTGCTCCAGGGGGCCGCCCTGGAAGCCCGGGAAGACGGACGAGTTCAGCTTCTTCGCGAACTCCTGCTTCGCCAGGATGATCCCGCCGCGCGGGCCGCCCAGCGTCTTGTGGGTCGTCGAGGTGACGACGTCCGCGTACGGCACCGGGTTCGGGTGCAGGCCCGCCGCGACCAGTCCGGCGAAGTGCGCCATGTCAACCCAGAGGTAGGCCCCGACCTCGTCCGCGATACGGCGGAACTCCGCGAAGTCGAGCTGACGCGGGTACGCCGACCAGCCCGCGATGATCACCTTCGGGCGGTGCTCCTTGGCGAGCTGCTCCAGCTCGGCCATGTCGACCAGACCGGCCTCGTCCACGTGGTAGGCGACCACATTGAACTGCTTGCCGGAGAAGTTCAGCCGCATCCCGTGCGTGAGGTGGCCGCCGTGGGCCAGGTCCAGGCCGAGGATGGTGTCGCCGGGCTGGGCCAGCGCGAACAGCGCGGCCTGGTTGGCGGAGGCGCCCGAGTGCGGCTGCACGTTGGCGTACTCGGCGCCGAACAGCTCCTTGACCCGGTCGATCGCGATCTGCTCGGCGACGTCGACGTGCTCGCAGCCGCCGTAGTAGCGGCGGCCGGGATAGCCCTCGGCGTACTTGTTGGTGAGAACCGAGCCCTGGGCCTCCATGACGGCGACCGGAGCGAAGTTCTCCGAGGCGATCATCTCCAGGGTGGACTGCTGGCGGTTCAGCTCGGCGTCGACGGCGGCGGCGATGTCGGGGTCGAGCTCGTGCAGGGGAGTGTTCAGAAGCGACATGGGGTCGTTACGTCCTTACGTCCTGGTGCCTGGGGGACTCGGCTCGGGGAACTCAGCTTCCGGAGAACGCGGTGTACTCGTCCGCGGAGAGCAGGTCGCCCGGCTCCTCCGAGACACGCACCTTGAAGAGCCAACCGCCTTCGAAGGGAGCGGAGTTCACCAGGGACGGGTCGTTGGAGACGTCCTCGTTGACCTCGGTGACCTCACCGGTGACCGGGGAGTACAGGTCGCTGACGGACTTGGTCGACTCCAGCTCGCCACAGGTCTCGCCCGCGGTCACCGCGGCCCCGACCTCGGGCAACTGGACGTACACGACATCGCCGAGCGCGTTGGCCGCGTGCTCGGTGATACCGACCGTCGAGACGCCGTCCTCGGCGCCCGACAGCCACTCGTGCTCCTTGCTGTAGCGAAGCTGCTGGGGGTTGCTCATGGCCTGAATTCTCCTGTACGCGGGGGACTGGTCATGCATGGGGTCATGCATGGGGTACTACAGGGACTGCCCGTCGGCGGGCAGGACACGGAAGATCACGGAAGGTGAGGGACGGTCGGGGACGGTCGGGGACGGCCGGGGCTACTTCTGGCGCTTGTAGAAGGGCAGTGCGACGACCTCGTACGGCTCGTGGGTGCCCCGGATGTCCACGCCCACGCCCGCCGTGCCCGGGGCCGAGTGCGCGGCGTCGACGTACGCCATCGCGATCGGCTTGCCGAGGGTGGGGGAGGGGGCGCCCGAGGTGACCTCGCCGACGACCTGGCCACCGGCGACGACCGCGAACCCGGCGCGCGGGACGCGGCGGCCCTCGGCGACCAGGCCGACCAGCACCCGCGGCGGCTCCTGCGAAGCGCGCTCGGCGGCCTCGCCCAGGGCCTCGCGGCCCACGAAGTCGCCCGCCTTGCCGAACCTGACGACCCGGCCGAGCCCGGCGTCGAAGGGCGTGAGCGAGGTGGTCAGCTCGTGCCCGTACAGCGGCATGCCCGCCTCCAGGCGCAGGGTGTCCCGGCAGGACAGACCGCAGGGGACGAGCCCGGCGGGCGCACCCGCGTCGGTCAGCGCCTGCCACACCTTCTCCGCGTCACCCGGCGCCACGAACAGCTCGAAGCCGTCCTCGCCGGTGTAGCCGGTGCGCGCGATGAGGGCGGGCACCCCGGCGACCGTGCCGGGCAGCCCCGCGTAGTACTTCAGGCCGTCGAGATCGGCGTCGGTGACGGCGGCGAGGATGCCGGGGGCCTCCGGGCCCTGCACGGCGATCAGCGCGTACGCGTCCCGGTCGTCGCGGACGACCGCGTCGAAGCCGTCGGCACGCTCCACCAGGGCGTCGAGCACGACCTGCGCGTTGCCCGCGTTGGCCACGACCAGGTACTCGGTCTCGGCCAGGCGGTAGACGATCAGGTCGTCGAGGATGCCGCCGTCGGCCCGGCAGATCATGGTGTAGCGGGCGCGCCCGACGGCGACCGACGCGATGTCGCCGACGAGGGCGAAGTTCAGGAACCCGGCCGCCTCCGGCCCCGTCACGGTGATCTCACCCATGTGGGAGAGGTCGAAGAGACCGGCCTTGGTGCGTACGGCCAGATGCTCCTCGCGCTCGGAGCCGTACCGCAGGGGCATGTCCCAGCCGGCGAAGTCGGTCATGGTGGCGCCGAGCGAACGATGCAGGGCATCGAGCGCGGTCAGACGCGGAGTGGTGCTGCTCATCGGTAGTGCTCCCAGGGCATGACGGCGAGGTCGTTCCTCCCCATCTGTCATCGGAACCTGAGAGGTTCGTCATGACCTTCGGCGAAACGCCTGGTCATCGACTTGCACCTTGGGTGGAGCCACGGTCGTCACGACCCGCGGCCCGCTTTTCAGATGTGCCTCGCCCGCGCGGTAACGGGGCCTGAGAGATTCAAGGGAGGGACTTGCTCCTTCGGCGCCCGGGTACCCAAGGGGTCCCGGAACTCTCCCGCGCGGATTCAAGCGGCCGGTATGCAGTTGGCGGGCACATCATCGCACGCATTCCTGCGCCGTGGCAGGGGGACCCTTCCCTGAGGGGTCCCGGCCCCGCCGAAGGTCCGCGAACCGGCCATCCACCGCCCTGTAGCAGGCCTGTTGCAGTAATAGGACCCGAACGAGAGACACCGCGTATTACCTTCTCTTTACGCTCGACGGGGACGGTACTTCCCGACCCCATGGGAGGACGATCACGGTGAACAGGACCACGGCGTACGCGACGACCCCGGCCCTCGCGCTGACCGACACGCTGCCGGCGCAGCCGGCCGCCCCCGCCCGGGAGACGTGCGCCCCGCGCCCGGCACCCGTGATCCGCGACCTGCGGGAACGCTCGGGCCACAGCCCGCACGGCCTCACCTTCGGCGCCCGCGACCTCGTCGTGGTCACCGGCCTGCCCGGCAGCGGCAAGTCCACCCTGATGCGCCGCGCGGTGCGCGCCACCGGCATCGACTCCCAGAACACCCGCGACCAGTGGGACGCCCGTACGCCCGCCTTCCTCCCCTACGCCGTCTACCGCCCCCTCGTCCGCCTCGCCCACTACGCCGGACTGCGCCGCGCCCTGCGCTCGGGCGCCGGAGTCGTCGTCCACGACTGCGGTACGCAGGCCTGGGTGCGCGGCTGGCTGGCCCGCGAGGCCCGCCGCCGGGGCGGCACCCTGCATCTGCTCCTCCTCGACGTCGCTCCCGGCGAGGCCCTGGAGGGCCAGCGCGAACGCGGCCGGGGCGTCTCGCGGTACGCGTTCCTGCGCCACCGGCAGGCCGCCTCGCGCCTGCTGCGCTCCGTGGAGAAGGGCAACCTGCCGGAGGGCTGCGGCTCGGCGGTGCTGCTCGACCGGGACGCGGCGGACGTCCTGCGCAGGATCGACTTCGAGGACTGACCTCCGTACCCGTCAGGGCCGGTTAGGGTTTTGCCCATTGAGGGACTCCCACCAAGGGACTCACGACAGCGGTTCACAGCAGGCGGTAGGCAGATGGACATCCCGGCGGACTTCCCCCCGGACCTTTCCGGGGGCTTCCCCGCACCGGCACACCCGCATTCGCACGGCGGCTGGCCCGGCAACGAGCTGGAGGAGGTGCTCTCGGCCTCCCTCGGCGTCCCCGGCGCGGGCGCCCGCATCGTCGAGGTCCTCGGCCGCAGCTTCGTCTGGGTCCCCCTCCCGTCCGGCGGCGGCCCCCACTCCGGCCCCCTCGACCTGCCCACGATGGACATCCAGGGCCAGGCGTACGTGCCGGTCTTCAGCTCCGAGGAACAGTTCCGGCAGGTCGTCGGCGCCCATGTGTCGTACACCGTGGCCCCCGCCGTCGAGTTCGCCCGGGGGCTTCAGCCCCAGGTCGGCATCGCCGTGAACCCGGACGGCGTGGTCGGCGTCCCGCTGCCCCCGCAGGCCGTCGCCGAACTCTGCCGCGCCGGCCGCACCGTCCTCGACGGCACCGCGGGCGGACGGGTCCGCCTCTACGAGCCCGACTGGCAGCAGGACCCGGTCGACTTCCTCGCCGCCGCCTCCACGGAGTTCGCGGGCACCGGCGTGGTCCGCACGGCCCGCCGCTGCCTGGCCACGATAGAGACGGGCGCCCCCGTGATGTTCATAGGCGTCGAACTCTCCCCCTGGGACCCGCTGGCCCGCACCATCCCCATGGACGCGGTCGCCAGGGCCCTGGGCCGCACCCCCTCCCCCTGGCCGGTCAACCTGGTCTTCCTGGACGCGGCCCAGGACCCGGTGACGGACTGGCTGAGGGACAAGGTCCGCCCCTTCTACCAACACGCTTACTGAACAGCTCCCCTGAAGCACCCCCCGGGGCAACCCCCCAGGGGCGCGAGGAACTGCGCGACCAGCCACGAACCACCCGCACTCCGCCGACAAACTCCAGGCCCCGAGCTCTCACCGGCCTACCCGGCGGAGCGCCTAAGCTAAGAACCGCACAACTCGGTCGGTGTTACGAAGGGGCGGTAATGGTGAGCGCGTCGGGCACGGCCGCGGCCGGTCAGGTCGAGCACATGCTGCGCCAAGTCACGCCCGGGCGCTACGACGCCTACGAGGCACTCCTGCGCGCCCTCGCGACCCCGTCCTCCGGCCAGATCTGGATGCTGCTCTGGCACGGCCAGGCCGGCTCCCCCGACGCGCAGTACGGAAACATGCAGGTCGACGGCTACGGCTACGCGCCCTGCGTGACCTCCGCCCAGGAGCTGTCGGTCAGCGGCTGGAACAGGTCGTACGAGGTGGTCGACGGCCTCGACGTGGCCCGCACCCTCTACCCGGACCAGTTCGGCATCTGGCTCAACCCGCACTCCCCGGGCGGCGGCGTCGGCATCCCCTGGCTCGACCTGCGCCGGATCGCGGCGGGCCTGGAACGCCAGCCCGCCGGACCCCTGCGTCTCTCCGAACCCGGCATCGAGATCCCGCAGTTCTACGCGCTCCTCTCGCAGAACGCCCACCGCACCCCGGCGGTCCGCTCCCTGCGCCGCGCCTGGGTGCAGCCCGCGCTCGGCGCGCCGTATCTGGCCATCGGCCTGGACGTGTACGACACCTCGCCGGCCGCCGTGGACTCGGTGCGCGCGATGATGCAGCAGTCGATCGGCGCGGTCCCCGACGGGCTGCCGGTGTCGACGGTCGCGATGTCGGACGAGCAGGACCCGGTCGTGATGTGGCTGCGCGCGAACGCCCGCCCGTTCTACGACCGCGAGGCCCACGCGCTCGCCGCCCCGCCCCAGACCCCCCAGGCTCCCGCCGGCGGGTACGGGTACCCGCCGGTGCCCGGTCGTTACTGAGCGTTCCCCAGGGGTTCGGGACGCGGCACTTTCCGGTGACCTGGCACGGCGATCCGCGTGCCGTCTCCGCGCGTAGATCAAGGTGGAATATTCAAGTTCGCCCGATAATGTCCTCGTTGGTACCCGTCCGGCCCCCGTTACCCGGCGTTCGGATAACGGAATCCCCAGGACAGCATCACGGTTACGCATCCATTCACCTCCAAGTCTGGTGACAGATCGCTGAACCGTTGAAGACTCCCGCAACAAGGGGCGTTCTCCCCTGCGTACTACGGATTAATCACGCCGCTACGAGTGGCAAGTGTGAGCCGGCTGCCGCCGGTTGAGAGGGGTCCCTGCCAGATGACGGCACCACTGCACGAGCCGACCGCGGAAACGGCCCCGAGTGCGGCCGAGGAAGCGGCGTTGGCCGGCGCCGAAGCGAAGGCCGTCCAGGGCCGTTCGCTGGGCCGGATCGCCTGGGAGCGACTCAAGCGGGACAGGCTCGCTCTCGCCGGCGGCATGGTGGTGGTCCTGCTGGTCCTGGTCGCGATGTTCGCGCCGCTGATCGCGGGGCAGGACCCCGACGCCTACCACGAGAACCTGATCGATCCGCTCTTCGGTACGCCCAAGGGTTCGCTGGGCGGAGTCAGCGCCGATCACTACTTCGGCGTCGAACCGGTCAGCGGCCGCGACATCTTCGCCCGTATCGTCTACGGCGCCCGGATCTCGCTCCTCGTGGGCTTCCTGTCCGCGCTCGTCGCCGTGGTCCTCGGGACCGTCCTCGGCATCCTGGCCGGTTTCTTCGGCGGCTGGGTGGACTCGGCCGTCAGCCGGGTGATGGACGGTCTGCTCGCCTTCCCCCAGCTCCTGTTCATCATCGCGCTGGTCTCCGTCATGCCGAACCAGATGCTGGGCCTGACCGGTACCGGCGTACGGCTGTTCGTGATGATCCTCGTCATCGGTTTCTTCGGCTGGCCCTACATCGGGCGCGTGGTACGCGGTCAGACACTCTCGCTGCGTGAGCGCGAGTACGTCGAGGCGGCCCGCTCCCTCGGCGCCGGGCGGCTCTACATCCTGTTCAAGGAACTGCTGCCCAACCTCGTCGCCCCGATCATCGTGTACACGACGATGATGATTCCCACCAACATTCTCACCGAGGCGGCCCTCAGCTTCCTCGGCGTGGGCGTCAAGCCGCCCACGTCCTCGTGGGGCCAGATGCTCTCGGCAGCGATCGACTACTACGACTCGGACCCCATGTACATGGTGGTCCCGGGTCTGGCGATCTTCATCACCGTTCTTGCCTTCAACCTCTTCGGCGACGGCGTGCGTGACGCGCTCGACCCGAAGGGCTCCCGCTGAACCGCCGTACGCCCAGCGACCCGTGGACCTTGCACGGGGTCTCTCATCAATTCGGAGGATCCGAGATCGTGACTACCCAACGCACCTCAGGGCGGCGCAAGCAGGCCATGGCCGCTACCGCCGTGGTCGCCGCGCTGCTCACCACGGCGGCGTGCGGCGGCGGAGGCAAGGACGACAACAGCGGCTCTAAGACCGGTGCCGCCGGCTTCGACGCCGCCAACAACAAGGTCGCCCAGGCCTCGCTGGTGAAGAAGGGCGGCGAGCTGAAGTTCGCCGCTTCGCAGGACGCCGACTCGTGGGACACCACGCGTGGCTACTACGGCTTCATGTGGAACTTCTCCCGCTACTACAGCCGCCAGCTCGTCACGTACAAGCCGGAACCCGGCAAGGCCGGCGCCCAGATCACCCCCGACCTCGCCACCGGGCTCGCCAAGGTCAGCGACGACGGCAAGACCTACACGTACACGCTGCGTGACGGCGCGACCTGGGAGGACGGCAAGCCGATCACGTCCCAGGACATCAAGTACGGCATCGAGCGCGTGTGGGCGCAGGACGTGCTGTCCGGCGGTCCGATCTACCTGAAGGACGTGCTGGACCCCAAGGGCGAGTACAAGGGCCCCTACAAGGACACGTCCAAGGACCACCTGGGCCTGAAGGCCATCGAGACGCCGGACGCGAAGACCATCATCTTCAAGCTGCCCGCGGCCAACTCGGACTTCGAGTACATGCTGGGTCTGACCTCGGCCTCCCCGGTCCGCCAGGACAAGGACACCAAGTCCAAGTACGGCCTGAAGCCGTTCTCCTCCGGTCCGTACAAGTTCGAGTCGTACGACCCCGGCAAGGACCTGGTGCTGGTCCGCAACACCGCGTGGAAGGCGGCCTCGGACCCGATCCGCAAGGCCTACCCGGACAAGATCTCGATCAAGTTCTTCACCAACGCCAACGACCTGGACTCGCGTCTGATCGCTGGTGACTACGACCTGGACATCGGCCAGACCGGCCTCCAGGCCCAGGGGCGCGCCACCGCGCTCAAGGAGCACAAGGCCAACGTGGACAACCCGACCTCGGGTTACATCCGCTACGCCGTCTTCCCGCAGAGCGTGAAGCCGTTCGACAACATCCACTGCCGCAACGCGGTGATCTACGGCGCCGACCACGTGTCGCTGCAGACCGCGCGCGGTGGCCCGGTCGCCGGTGGTGACATCGGCACCAACATGCTCCCGCCGTCCGTTCCGGGCTCCGAGGGCCAGAAGTACGACCCGTACCAGCTCGCCACCGCGAACAAGAACGGCAACGTCGCCAAGGCCAAGGAAGAGCTGAAGGCCTGCGGTCAGCCGAACGGCTTCAAGACCACCATCGCGGTCCGCAACAACCGCCCGACCGAGGTGGCCACGGCCACGTCGCTCCAGGCGTCGCTGAAGAAGGTCGGCATCGACGCCGACATCGACCAGTACGACGGTTCGCAGACCTCCGGCATCATCGGCAGCCCTTCGAACGTGAAGAAGAAGGGCTACGGCATCATCATCATGGGCTGGGGCGCCGACTTCTCGTCCGTCCAGGGCTTCGGTCTGCCGCTGTGGGACAGCAAGTACATCCTGCAGAGCGGTAACAACAACTTCGGCCTGATCAAGGACAAGGCGATCGACGGCCTGTTCGACCAGTACAACACCACGCTGGACGACGCGGGCAAGGCGAAGATCGCCACCGACATCAACCACAAGGTCATGGAGGGCGGTTACTACCTGCCCTTCGTCTTCGAGAAGTACATCAACTGGCGCTCCAACCGACTGGCGAACGTCTACACGACCGACGGCTACAGCGGCGTGTACGACTTCGTCAACCTCGGTCTGAAGTCCACGAAGTAATCCCGGCACACCCGCCGAACGGCACGAAAGGCAGGTGAAGGCCGGCGCGGCGGGAGCGTGGGCCATCGGACGGACTCCGGTGGCCCGCGCTCCCGCAGCGGGCCGAGAGCTGTGCTCGCTTACCTCATCAGGCGGCTGTTCGCCGCCGCAGTGATGCTGGTGGTCATCATCGTGGTGGTCTTCTGCATCTTCTTCCTTGTCCCGAAGTGGGCGGGCGTGGACCCCGCCCTGAGCTTCGTGGGCAAGCAGGCCGACCCCGCCGCCGTCGAGGCGATCCGGGTGAAGCTGGGCCTCGGTGACCCGATCTACTCCCAGGTCTGGGAGTTCTTCAAGGGCATCTTCACGGGCCGTACCTACGCGGCCGGCGGCGATGTCACGCACTGCTCCGCGCCCTGCTTCGGCTACTCCTTCCGCAGCGAGCAGGCCATCTGGCCGGTGCTGACCGACCGCCTCCCGGTGACCCTGTCGCTCGCGCTCGGTGCCGCTGTGCTGTGGCTGCTCTTCGGTGTCTCGGCGGGTGTGCTCTCCGCGCTCAAGCGGGGCAGCCTGTGGGACCGCGGCGCGATGGTCATCGCCCTCGCCGGTGTCTCCCTTCCCATCTACTTCACCGGTCTGCTCAGCCTGGCGATCTTCTCCTACGGTCTGGGCTGGATCGACGCGCAGTACGTGCCCATCGAGCAGAGCTTCACCGGCTGGCTCGGCGGCATGATCCTGCCGTGGATCACCCTCGCCTTCCTGTACGCGGCGATGTACGCCCGGATCACCCGCGCCACGATGCTGGAGATCCTGGGCGAGGACTACATCCGTACCGCGCGGGCGAAGGGCCTCAAGGAACAGACCGTCATCGGCAAGCACGCCATGCGCTCGACGATGACGCCCATCCTGACCATGCTCGGCATGGACCTCGGCGCTCTCATCGGCGGCGCGATCCTGACCGAGACCACGTTCAGTCTTCCCGGACTGGGCCAGGCCGTGCTCAACGGCATCAAGAACCAGGACCTGCCCATCATCCTGGGTGTCACCCTGATCACCTCTCTCGCGGTGCTCCTCGCCAACCTCGTGGTGGATGTCCTGTACGCCGTGATCGACCCCCGAGTGAGGCTGTCATGACCGAGCTCAGCAAGAGCGGAGCGGCCGTGGGCGAGCCCACCACCGCTTCGCCGGCGCCGACCGCCTTCCTCGAAGTGCGCGACCTGAGGGTGCACTTCCCGACCGACGACGGCCTGGTCAAGTCCGTCGACGGGCTCACCTTCCAGTTGGAGAAGGGCAAGACCCTCGGCATCGTGGGCGAGTCGGGCTCCGGCAAGTCGGTGACCTCGCTCGGCATCATGGGCCTGCACACCACCGGCCAGTACGGCAAGCGCAAGGCCCAGGTGACCGGCGAGATCTGGCTGGACGGCACGGAACTGCTGTCCGCCGACGCGGAGTACGTGCGCAAGCTGCGCGGCCGCGAGATGTCGATGATCTTCCAGGACCCGCTGTCGGCGCTGCACCCGTACTACACGATCGGCCAGCAGATCGTGGAGGCGTACCGCATCCACAACAAGGTCGACAAGAAGACGGCCAGGCGCCGTGCCGTGGAGATGCTCGACCGGGTCGGCATCCCGCAGCCGGACAAGCGGGTCGACAGCTACCCGCACGAGTTCTCGGGCGGTATGCGCCAGCGCGCGATGATCGCGATGTCGCTGGTCAACAACCCCGAACTGCTCATCGCGGACGAGCCGACGACCGCCCTGGACGTGACCGTCCAGGCGCAGATCCTCGACCTCATCCGTGATCTGCAGAAGGAGTTCGGCTCCGCGGTCATCATCATCACCCACGACCTGGGCGTCGTCGCCGAACTGGCCGACGACCTCCTGGTGATGTACGGCGGCCGCTGCGTCGAACGAGGACCGGCCGAGAAGGTGTTCTACGAGCCGCGCCACCCCTACACCTGGGGTCTGCTCGGCTCGATGCCGCGCCTGGACCGTGACCAGCAGGAGCGCCTCATCCCGGTCAAGGGCTCCCCGCCCTCCCTCATCAACATCCCGTCCGGCTGCGCCTTCAACCCGCGTTGCCCGTACGCGGACGTCCCCAAGGACAACGTCACCCGTACGGTCCGTCCCGAACTGGCCGAGGTCGGCAGTCGGCACTGGGCCGCCTGCCACATGACGCAGGAGCAGCGGGAGCGTATCTGGACCGAAGAGATTGCGCCGAAGCTGTGAGCGAGAAACGCGAGGACGCGGCAGTGACGAATCCCGCGCGGAACGAGGGCGCCGTCCTCGCCAGGGACGCCGCACCCGGCGAGACCCTGCTGAAGGTGACCGGCCTCCAGAAGCACTTCCCGATCCGTAAGGGCCTGCTCCAGCGGCAGGTCGGCGCGGTGCGCGCGGTCGACGGCATCGACTTCGAGGTGAAGTCCGGGGAGACCCTGGGCGTCGTGGGCGAGTCCGGCTGCGGCAAGTCGACCATGGGCCGGCTGATCACGCGGCTGCTCGAACCGACCGCCGGCACGGTCGAGTTCGAGGGCCAGGACATCACGCACCTCGGTGTCGGCGGGATGCGTCCGCTGCGCCGCGACGTTCAGATGATCTTCCAGGACCCGTACTCGTCGCTGAACCCGCGGCACACCATCGGCACGATCATCAGCGCGCCCTTCCGGCTCCAGGGTGTCGAGCCCGAGGGCGGCATCAAGAAGGAGGTCCAGCGGCTGCTGTCGGTCGTGGGCCTCAACCCCGAGCACTACAACCGCTATCCGCACGAGTTCTCCGGCGGTCAGCGCCAGCGCATCGGTATCGCCCGCGCGCTCGCCCTGAAGCCGAAGCTGGTCGTGGCGGACGAGCCGGTCTCCGCGCTGGACGTGTCGATCCAGGCCCAGGTCGTCAACCTGATGGACGACCTCCAGCAGGAGCTGGGCCTGACCTATGTGATCATCGCGCACGACCTCTCGGTCGTCCGGCACGTCTCGGACCGGATCGCGGTGATGTACCTCGGCAAGATCGTGGAGCTGGCCGACCGCGAGTCGCTCTACAAGGCGCCGATGCACCCGTACACCAAGGCGCTGATGTCGGCCGTGCCGATCCCGGACCCGCGACGCAGGGCGGCGAAGAGCGAGCGCATCCTCCTCCAGGGTGACGTGCCCTCGCCGATCTCACCGCCGAGCGGCTGCCGGTTCCACACCCGGTGCTGGAAGGCGACGCAGGTCTGCACGACGGTCGAGCCGCAGCTCGTGGAGCTGAAGCCCGGTCAGCGCGTCGCCTGTCACCACCCGGAGAACTTCGAGGACCAGGCCCCGCAGGACACGGTGCTGCTGTCGGCCGCCAAGGAGGCCGCGACACTGGTGGCCGCCGAGGTGCCGGCGGAGCCGGCGGGGACATCGGCGGCGGTGGCCGAGGAGGTGGCGGCCGAGGACGGCGAAGCCACGTCCGAGGGGACCACCGAGGACGGCAAGCAATAGAATATTTCCACCGACGTGTGCGCCCCGGATATCAGCGAACTGATATCCGGGGCGCACACGTTTTGCTGAATCAGGGTCATTGATTCAGCGGGAGCCGGTCTCCCGGAACTCCCGGCCGACGGAATTCGCGGGCGGGATCGAGGTGCCTGATGCGAGGACGGTCCCCTGTTCGGCATCGCCGGAGACAAGAAGAATTGCTGGGCATCGAACAATGGGTGTCGCATGACGAGTTGGCAAAGTCATGCACATGATCGAACGGGAGAGCGCAGGGTCGTACGTGCCGTCTCATCCGACCGGTACACGATCGAAAGGGCCGACTCATGGCACTCTCCCGTTCGGCACGTTTAGGGGCCCTCGCAACCGCGGCGGCCTCCTTCCTTGTCATCGCCGCCTCCGCCCACCCGACCCCGGGTGCCGACGGCATCGGCGACTCCTACTTCCCGCAGGCCGGCAACGGCGGATTCGATGCCCGCCATTACGCCCTCGACCTCGCCTACGACCCGGACACCGACCGTCTCGACGGTCGTACGACCATCACCGCCCGCGCCACCCAGAACCTCTCGTCCTTCGACCTGGACCTCCAGAAGCTGGAGGTCACGCGGGTCGAAGTGAACGGCAAGGGCGCCGAGTTCACGCGCGAGGGCGACGAGATACGCGTCACGCCCAAGGGCTTCCTGTCCAAGGGACGGCAGTTCACGGTCACCGTCACCTACGGCGGCGTGCCCGAGGCGCTCGGCGGGCCGATCGTCTTCGGTTCCAGCTACGGGTGGATGAAGACCACCGACGGCGTCTTCGTCGCCTGCGAGCCCAACGCGGCCTCCACCTGGTTCCCGTCCAGCGACCACCCCTCCGACAAGGCCGCCTTCGACATCCGGATCAAGGCGCCGAAGGGGCTGACCGGCGTCTCCAACGGCCGGCTGGTCTCGACGTACGACAAGGGCGGCTCGACCTACACCCACTGGCGCGAGAAGAAGCCGATGGCGACCTACCTCGCCACCGCGACCATCGGGAAGTTCGACGTCAGGACGGGTGTCACGCCCGGCGGGACGCCGATCTACGTCGCGATCGATCCGGTGCTGGCCAACGGCAACAGCGTCGACGTGTACGGGGTGACGGCCGAGGCCACCGACTACTGGTCGCAGGTCTTCGGGCCGTACCCGTTCGACGAGACCGGGGCCATCGTCGACGACATGCCGGAGGCCGGGTTCTCGCTGGAGACGCAGACCAAGCCGGTCTACTCGGCCGTGCGCAGCGAGACGACCATCGTGCACGAGCTGGCCCATCAGTGGTTCGGCGACTCCGTGTCGGTGGACCGCTGGAAGGACATCTGGCTCAACGAGGGCTTCGCGACCTACGCCCAGTGGCTGTGGGCCGAGCACAAGGGCACCCGCTCGGCGCACGACTCCTTCCTCGCCGGGTACAACTCGCGCTCCGCCGAGAGCCCCTTCTGGCAGATCCGCGTCGGCGACCCGCAGCGCGACACCATGTTCTCCTCGGCCGTCTACCAGCGCGGCGCGATGACCCTCCAGATGCTCCGCGAACGCATCGGGGACGCCGCCTTCTTCGAGCTGCTGCCCACCTGGACCAGGCTCCACCGGTACGGCAACGCGAACACGGACGATTTCGTCAGGCTCGCGGAGAAGATCAGCGGCAAGCAGCTCGACGATCTGTTCCAGACCTGGCTCTTCACGGCCGGCAAGCCCGCCATCTAAGAGGCCGAACGCGCCTGGCCTTGCTTTGTAAGGTGAACGATCGTTTCTGCGTCAGAATGTGGGGGTGATTCAGCAGCTCTTCAGTCCGTCCGTCCAGCATGCCCTGGACGTCGCCGGCATCTTCGTGTTCGCGATCTCCGGCGCCCTGCTCGCCGTCCGGAAGAACTTCGACGTGTTCGGGATCGCCGTGCTCGCCGAGGTCACCGCACTGGGCGGCGGGCTGCTGCGGGATGTGATCATCGGGGCGGTGCCGCCGGCCGCGTTCACGGATCTCGGGTACTTCCTGACCCCGCTGTTCGCCGCCCTGCTCGTCTTCTTCCTCCATCCGGAGGTGGAGCGCATCCAGGCGGGCGTCAACGTGTTCGACGCGGCGGGGCTCGGGCTGTTCTGTGTCACGGGCACGGTGAAGGCGTACGACCACGGTCTCGGCCTCACCGCCTCCGCCGCCCTCGGTCTCGCGACCGCGGTGGGCGGCGGAGTGCTGCGTGACGTACTCGCCAACGAGGTTCCCTCGCTGCTGCGCTGGGACCGTGACCTGTACGCGGTGCCGGCGATCGTCGGTTCCGCGCTGGTCGTCCTGTGCATACGTGAGGACGCGCTCAACCCGTTCACCAGCGGGCTGGCGGTCGTCACGGCTTTCGTACTGCGGCTGCTCGCGATGCGGTTCCACTGGCGAGCGCCGCGTGCGTGGCACCGGAGGTCGACGGCTCGTGACGAGGAGTCCGCAGGGTAGAACCGGTCGTGGTGCCGGTGGCCTTCTGGCCGCCCGCGTCGAACTGCTGGGTCAGCCAGCGGAACACCGTGGTGATCTGGGGCCGCCACAGCGCCATGTTGTGGCCGCCGTCGCTGCGCGGCAGGAACACCACGTCGACCGCCGTGGGCGCCTTGGCGACCTTCTGGAGGGCGACACCGGCCTCGTACCCGTCCCCGGACTCGCCGGAGACGTAGAGCGAGACGGCGGGCGCGACGCGGTCGTGCTTGAGGATCAGGTACGGATTGTTCGCGGCCCGCAGCTGAGGGGTCCGGGCGGCCAGCGAGAGGGGTTCCCCGGCGGGGTCGTTGTAGCCGGACATGGAGACCCCGGCCCGGTAGCGGTCGGGGTGCGCGATGGCCAGCTTGGCCGCGCAGTGCGCACCCGCCGAGTACCCGGCGACGGCCCAGCCGCCCGGCCCGCTCTCGGCCCGGAAGTTGTCCGTGACCATCTTCGGCACGTCGACGCTGAGCCAGGTGTCCGCGTTGACCCGGCCCGGGATGTTGGCACAGCCCGTGTCCGCGTCGGCGATCAGCGTCGTACGCGGCGACACCAGGATGAAGGGCGTGACCTGGCCGCTCTTCATCAGCGGCAGCAGTTGCTGGGGCGCGTGCAGCGAACCGAACCAGGACTTCGCCGAGCCCGGGTAGCCCGGCAGCAGCTCGACGACCGGGAACTTGCGGTGCGCGTAGGCGGCCTCGTGGTACTGAGGCGGCAGCCAGACGTAGACCTCGGCGTCGACGCCCGAGACCCGGCCCCTGAGGTTGGTGACCTGGACGCCACCGGCCGCGTGCATACCGGGCCCGTTCGCCAGATGGAACTCCTGCTTGACCTTCGGCAGCTTGCGCAGCGAGATGCCGCCGGTGCCGTCGGCGCCGAGGTTGGCGGCGGCCTGGACGTGGTCGCCCGTGCCGAGCAGGTCGCTCCAGTTGTCGTACAGGTTGTTGGAGTTGTTCACCAGCAGGAACACCAGGGTGACCGCGGTGGCCTGGGCGAACAGCACCATCAGCAGCCGGGCGGCGCCACGCACGAGCGCGGGCCCGCGCACCCGGGACCAGAGGGCGAGGGGCAGCAGAACGGCGATGGCGACGAGCGCGATCGTCGTGAAGAGGAATGGTGTACCGGTGAGGCTCATGTCTTTGATGAGGCTAGTCCGGCGCCGGAGGTCACGGCTGCGAACGAACCCTTACCCAAGACATTCCGGGCACTTACCTAAGCGGAAGTTTCCAGCCACGCACGAGCTCGGCAAAGAAAGCTACCGCTTAGTATGTGTCTGCGATAGCGTTCACGCATGCCAGAAGCAGCAGCCTCCGCGCAGACCGGGCGAGCCACCATCGGCGACAGCGAGTTCGACCGCGACACCGCCGTCACCCGGCGCGCGCCCGGTGTCTACGACACCGTGCTCTCCGCCCGCTGGACCGTCTTCGACGCCGTCAACGGCGGATATCTGCTGGCCGTGCTGGGCCGCGCGCTCGCGGACGCCCTCCCGCACAGCGACCCGTTCAGTGTCTCGGCGCACTACCTCACCGCGTCCCGCCCGGGACCGGCCGTCGTCCGCACCGAAGTGGTCCGCACCGGGCGCTCCCTGTCGACCGGCACGGCCTCGCTCCTCCAGTACGACGACGAGGGCAACGAGATCGAGCGGATCCGCGTCCTCGCCTCCTACGGCGACCTGGACGCGCTTCCCGACGACGTCCGTACGACCGCCGAGCCGCCCGCGTTCCCGCCCATGGACCGGTGTTTCGGCCCGCGGGACGCACCCGCCCCGGTCCCCGGCGGCTCCGCCATCGCCGACCGGCTGCGGCTCAAGCTCGATCCGGCCACCCTCGGCTGGGCGCTCGGCACACCCTCCGGCAAGGGGGAGATGCGGTCCTGGTTCGGGCTCGCCGACGGCCGCGACGTCGACCCGCTCGCGCTGCTGCTCGCGGTCGACGCGCTGCCGCCGACCGCGTTCGAGATCGGCCTGATCGGCTGGGTCCCGACGGTCGAACTGACCGTGCACGTCCGCTGCCGGCCCGCCCCCGGGCCCCTGCGGGTCTCCATAACGACCCGCAACCTGGCGGGCGGCTTCCTGGAGGAGGACGCCGAGGTCTGGGACAGCGCGGACCGGCTCGTCGCCCAGTCGCGGCAGTTGGCGAGCGTACGGCTCGGATAGCGCAAGCCGCCCGAGGGCCCTGCGGGCAGGTACCGCGGGATCAGTCCAGCCAGTGGCCGCGGCCGATGGCGATCAGGCGCATCCGGCGGGTCGCCAGACGGGCCACCTGCTCGCGCCGTTCCGCCGGGGCGTCCAGCGTCTCCAGGAACTGGGAGGCGGTCATCAGCATCTGGTCGACGTACAGGCCGGCCAGCATCAGCAGGTCCTCCCGCGTCCAGCCCTCGGACTCGGGCTGTTCGGCGAGCGCGTCCCGCACCTCCTCGGCGAACCGGTCCAGTTGCTCCCGGATGGCCTCGCGCACCGGCTGGACCCCGCCGTGCCGCTCGCGCGCGATGAAACGGACGTGCGCGGGCTGCGCCCGGACGTGACCGGCGATCAGGTCGACCGCGCGGACGATGCGGTCCTCGCTCCCGCCGGACCCGGACACCGTCGTACCGATCATCGGGTGAAGGCTGCCGAGCGCCTCCTCGACGAGGGCGACGCCCAGATCGGCGGTGGAGCGGAAGTGCCGGTAGAAGGCGGTCGGGGCGACGCCGACCGCGCGGGTGACCTCACGCAGGCCGAGGCTGCTCAGGCTCTGGTCCTCCAGCAGGCCGAGGGCCGCGTCCAGGAGCGCCTGCCGGGTCTTCTGCTTCTGGACCTGGCGGATGCCGACAGTGTGACTCATGCCATGCAGTTAACAACTGTTCTCTGTAATTGGAAAGCCGGGCGGCGCGCTAGACTCGCAAGTCAGTGAACAGATGTTACTACAAGCGTTCACTGAATCATCACGATCGAAAGACCGAACGAAAGAACGAAGGAAAGGGAGCTCCCCATGTTCTTCCTCGTGGCCGCCCTTCTGCTGCTGGGCATGGCGCTGGGCGCCGTCGCCCATCTCCCGCTCTCGTTCACCGTCCTGGCCGCCGCCGGCATCGCCGCCTGGCTCGGCGCCTTCGCGCTCCGTGAGCGCCTCGCCCGTCGGAGCTGACCCCCATGCGACTCACCGCACCGGCCACCGGCCGCACCGAGCGCGCCGTCCCCCGCGACGCCGACGGCATGGCCGTCGCGTCCTTCGTCCTCGGCCTGCTGGGCCTGCTGGTCCTCAACGTCTTCCTCGGCCCAGTGGCCATCACGCTGGCCCTCGTCGCCCTCTGGCGCGGCACCGAGCGGCCCGGCCGGGCCCTGCTGGGCCTCGGCCTCGGAGTGGCCGACCTGGTCGTCCTGGTCACCGTCCTACAGCTCGACAGCACCGTCTCGTGGAGCTTCTGACACCCGCGCAGACAGCCACCCGCCCCCGTCTGCCGTGCGGGGTGCCGTACTTCACGCGGACGGACACGGATGGGTACGGCGCGGAAAGGCCTCGGCCATGGCGCGGTCACCGGGGCGCCGTAGAATCACGGCACCATGGCATACCTCGACCACGCCGCGACCACCCCGATGCTTCCGGAGGCGGTCGAGGCATTGACCGCGCAACTGGGCGTCACCGGTAACGCCTCCTCACTCCACGCGGCGGGCCGCAGGGCCAGACGCACGGTCGAGGAGGCCCGGGAGACGCTCGCCGAATCGCTCGGCGCCCGGCCCAGCGAGGTCGTGTTCACCTCCGGCGGCACCGAGGCCGACAACCTCGCCGTCAAGGGCCTGTACTGGGCCCGCCGGGACGCCGATCCGGCCCGCGTCCGCGTCCTCGCCAGCCCCGTCGAGCACCACGCCGTCCTCGACGCCGTGCACTGGCTCGGCGAGCACGAGGGCGCCGAAATCGAGTACCTCCCCGTCGACCCGTACGGCCGGGTCCACCCCGACGCCCTGCGCGAGGCCATCGCCCGCGACCCCGGCAGTGTGGCCCTGGCCACCGTGATGTGGGCCAACAACGAGATCGGCACAATCACGCCGGTCCGTGAACTCGCCGACGTGGCAAGCGAGTTCGGCGTGCCCCTGCATGCCGACGCCGTGCAGGCCTTCGGCCAGGTGCCGGTCTCCTTCACCGACTCCGGGCTCGCCGCGATGACCGTCTCCGGCCACAAGGTCGGCGGCCCGTACGGCATCGGCGCACTGCTGCTCGGCCGTGAGTACAGCCCCGTACCCGTGCTGCACGGTGGTGGTCAGGAGCGGCACGTACGCTCCGGGACCCTCGACGTGCCGGCCGTCGCCTCCTTCGCGGTGGCCGGGCGGATCGCCGCCGAGCAGCAGCAGTGGTTCGCGCACGAGATCGGCGCCCTGCGCGACTCCCTGATCGAGGAGGTGCGCAGGGTGGTGCCGGACGCCATCCTGGGCGGCGACCCGGTGGACCGGCTGCCCGCCAACGCGCACTTCACCTTCCCCGGCTGCGAGGGCGACTCCCTGCTGCTCCTGCTGGACGCCCAGGGCATCGAGTGCTCGACGGGGTCCGCCTGCACGGCCGGCGTGGCCCAGCCCAGCCATGTCCTCCTGGCCACCGGCACGGATCCCGACCTGGCCCGCGGCACCCTCCGCTTCTCCCTCGGCCACACCTCCACCCAGGCGGACGTGGAGGCGGTGACGAAGGCGATCGGCCCCGTGGTGGAACGGGCCAGGGCGGCCGGGCTGAGTTAGGGCCTGTCCGGGGGCCGATCGTTACACGGTGCTGGTGGCAGGGGAGGCGGAAGCCGCTTCGACCAGGCGCAGGTACTTCTTCCAGTCCCAGCCCTTCCCGGGGTCGGTGTGGTCGGTGCCCGGCACCTCCACATGCCCGATGATGTGCTCCCGGTCGACGGGTATGCCGTACCGCGCGCAGATCCCGGCCGTCAGCCGCGCCGAGGCGGCGTACATCGCGTCCGTGAAGTCCTCGGGTCTCTCCACGAAACCCTCGTGCTCGATGCCGACGCTCCGCTCGTTGTACTCCCGGTTGCCCGCGTGGAACGCCACGTCCAGCTCGCGGATCAACTGCGTGACGCGCCCGTCCTTACGGACGATGTAGTGCGCCGCCGCGCCGTGCGCCGGGTCCCGGAAGACCTTCACCGCGCTCGCGTAGCCGCCCTGGGTGACATGGATGACCACCCGGTCCACGTCGTAGTCGTCGGGCCGGTCCGCCATCCGCCAGTTCGCCGGTGAGGCCGCCACCCAGCGCGCCCCCGCGTAGTCGACGTCGCCCTCCTTGCGCGGCTTGGACACCCCGGGTATGCGCCACCACAGATGGCCCAGCTCGTCCCGCGCGAGCACGCCCGTGGCGACGGCCGCCACCGCCCCGCCGACGAGCAGGGCGCGCCGCCCGATCCGCCGGTCGCCGTCCCGCCGGGCCTGTATTGCCTCCATGCGATCGTCAACGGATACTCGCGCGTCCCGGTTCCCGACGCCCCGTACCCTTGAGGGGTTATGACTCACACCTCGCAGCAGCCCCTCCGCGTACTGGCCGCCATGTCCGGCGGCGTGGACTCCGCCGTAGCCGCCGCCCGGGCGGCGGAAGCCGGCCATGACGTGACGGGCGTACACCTCGCCCTGTCCGCGAACCCGCAGTCGTTCCGCACGGGCGCGCGTGGCTGCTGCACCATCGAGGACTCCCACGACGCCCGCCGCGCGGCCGACGTCATCGGCATCCCCTTCTACGTGTGGGACCTCGCCGACCGCTTCCGCGAGGACGTGGTGGACGACTTCGTCGCGGAGTACGAGGCGGGGCGCACCCCGAACCCGTGCCTGCGCTGCAACGAGAAGATCAAGTTCGCCGCGCTCCTCGACAAGGCCCTCGCCCTCGGCTTCGACGCGGTCTGCACGGGCCACTACGCGCAGGTGATCGTCCGCGAGGACGGCACGCGCGAGCTGCACCGCGCCTCGGACATGGCCAAGGACCAGTCGTACGTCCTCGGTGTGCTCGACGACCGCCAGCTCGCCCACGCGCTGTTCCCCCTCGGCGACACCCTCACCACCAAGGACGAGATCCGCGCGGAGGCGGAGCGGCGCGGCCTCGCGGTCGCCAAGAAGCCCGACTCGCACGACATCTGCTTCATCGCCGACGGCGACACCCAGGGCTTCCTGGCGAAGCGACTGGGCCGCGCCGAGGGCGACATCGTCGACGAGTCGGGCGCGAAGATCGGCACCCACGAGGGCGCGTACGGCTTCACCATCGGCCAGCGCAAGGGCCTGCGCATCGGCACCCCGGCCGCCGACGGCAAGCCGCGCTACGTCCTGGACATCTCTCCGGTGAACAACACGGTGACGGTCGGCCCGGCCGCCGCCCTCGACGTCGACGGCCTCACCGCGATCAGGCCCCGCTGGTGCGGAGCGGCCCCCACGGGCCCCGGCACCTACACCGCCCAACTGCGCGCCCACGGCGGCGAGACCGAGGTGACCGCCGAACTGGTCGACGGCACCCTGGAGGTCACGTTCACCGAGCCCGTGCGCGGGGTGGCGCCGGGCCAGGCGATCGTCCTGTACGACGGCACCCGTGTCGTCGGCTCGGCGACGATCGCCACGACGACCAGGACCGCGGCGGGCGTGGCCTGAGCACAGGCTTGCCGGGTTCTACAGGGTCTCGATCTCGTAGAAGCAGAAGTGGTCCTTTATCAGGGCCACCTCCGCCTTGGGCTCGGGGTACCCCCAGACGAGGTCGGCGGCGTCCGGGAGGGACCAGTAGGACGCGGTGCCCTTGAAGGGGCAGTACGTGTGGGTCTCGGAGGGGGTCAGCAGGTCGAGGCGGACGTCCTCGGCGGGGAGGTAGTACCGCGGGGGACAGCCCGTCTCGCGCAGTACGAGGGCCCGCCCGCTCTCGGCGAGCACCTGGCCGCCGTGCACGGCCCGTACGCGCGCGGTGTGCTGCTCAATGGTGATCGTGTGTCCTTCAGTCATGTCCGAAGAGCGTTCGGGACGCCCGGGTTGTTCCCGCTGACGTGCCGTGAGTGTCCCGCGTACGGTGACGGCATGAACATCTGTGTCTTCCTCTCCGCCGCCGACCTGGACGACCGCTACACGCGCCCCGCGCGGGAGTTCGCGAGGCTGCTGGGCAAGGGCGGCCACACGCTCGTCTGGGGCGGTTCGGACGTCGGCCTGATGAAGGTGGTCGCCGACGGGGTCCAGGAGGCGGGCGGCCGGCTGGTGGGCGTCTCGGTGGACTTCCTCGTGGCCAAGGCACGGCCGAACGCCGACGAGATGGTGACCGCGCGGGACCTCGCGGAACGCAAGCGGCTCCTGCTGGAGAAGGCCGAGGCCGTCGTGATCATGGTCGGCGGCACCGGAACGCTCGACGAGGCCACGGAGATCCTGGAGCTGAAGAAGCACGGCAAGACGGAGATGCCGGTCGTGCTGCTCAACACGGCGGGCTTCTACGACGGACTGAAGGAACAGTTCCGCCGCATGGAGGCGGAGGGCTTCCTGCCCCGCCCGCTCACCGAGTTGGTGTTCTTCGCGGAGGAGCCGGTGGGGGCGCTGGCGTACCTGGAGGAGAGCCGGGGCGCGGCATGAGGGCCTGCCCCGTGATGCGAGCATGGCGGGTATGGCTACACATGTGATCACCGGAGCGGGTTCGGGCATCGGTGCGGCGGTCGCGAGGCGGCTGCACGCGCGCGGGGACGAAATCGTGCTGCACGCGCGTGACGCGGGCCGCGCGAAGGAGCTGGCGGCGGAGTTCCCGGGGGCGACGACGCTGGTGGGTGACCTGGCCGACCCCGACCGGCTGTCCTGGGCGTTCTCCCACCAGACGCTGCCGGACCGGGTGGACTCCCTGCTGCACATCGCGGGCGTGGTCGATCTGGGCCCGGTCGGCGAGCTGACCCCCAAGACCTGGCGCCACCAGCTGAACGTCAACCTGATCGCCCCGGCTGAACTGACCCGGCATTTCCTGCCCCAACTCCGGGCCTCCCAGGGCCAGGTGGTCTTCGTGAACTCCGGCGCGGGGCTGAGTGCGGGGGCCGACTGGTCCGCGTACGCCGCGTCCAAGCATGGCCTGAAGGCGCTGGCGGACTCGTTGCGGCAGGAGGAGCGCGGGGCCGGGGTGCGGGTGACGACGGTGTATCCGGGGCGGACGGCGAGCCCGATGCAGGCGAAGGTGCACCAGCAGGAGGGCAAGGAGTACGACCCGTCGAAGTGGATCGACCCGGAGTCGGTGGCGACGACGATCCTGCTGGCGCTGGACCTCCCCCGCGACGCGGAGATCAACGACGTGACGGTACGCCCGGGCCACTGACCCCGGATTCCGCGCCCCCGCCGCCCCTACCCGTCCCGTCCTCGGGGGCTCCGCCCCCGAGGAC
>NZ_LIQQ01000301.1 GCF_001418565.1 Streptomyces graminilatus
GCGGCGGGGTCGCGGCGGGCCCGTACGAGCAGCGGCAGCGCGGCGGCGACGGGCAGGGTCAGCGCGGGGGCGGTCCGGCGGCGGACACCGGTGCCGTGTCGTCGTACGACCGTGAGTTCCGTCAGTCCCGTGCGTTCCGTACGCCCGTCGCTCCCGTCGTGCCCGTCCCCCAGGTCCGTGTCGCCCGCCGGGTCCCAGAAGGCGATGCGGCCCTCGCGCGGGAGGGGGGCGGGCAGGAAGACGGCCGCGAGGCGCACGGACACGGCCGCCGCGTCCGCCACGTCGTCCACCGTTGTCGCCGACGTCCTGTCGCTCATGCGTACGTCACCTCCCGCCCTCGTGTCATGTCCGTCGAGTCGGACGTCTTCGACTGTACGGGCGGGGTCTGACAATCGGTCGCGGAGACGGGCCGGAGCCGGTCGTACGGCCGGTCAGGGTGTCGTGCGCGAGACGACGTACACCATGTAGTGGTTGGGGCGCGCCCACTTCACGACGATGTGCTGCGTGGGCGCCGGGTCCTTCTGGCGGTGGGCGAGACCCCACCACGGGCCCGGCTCCTTGAACTCCCAGCCGACGATCTTCCGGTCACGGGCGCTGATGGAGAGCTGGTCCTTCTTCAGGCCCGCGCGCGGGACGCCCATCGCCTTGAAGAAGAAGTCCAGCCCCGCGTTCGTGGTCATGAACTGGACGTACAGGCGGCTGGTGCGCCAGTTGTTCGTCTCGTAGTAGGCGACCTTCGTCGACAGGATTCCCTTGCCGTCGGCCTTGCGCGGGATGGGCACCTCGTAGATGTGGCGCTGGACCTTCGAGGGCCAGTCCTCGGTGAGCCCGCGCGCCGCCCACTTGCGTTCCTTGTCCTTGCCGCTGTCGCGGCTCTGGTTGGCGGAGATCACCAGATAGCCGGCCGGGACACCGATGAGCAGCACGATGATCAGCAGGGTCAGGGCACGGCGGCGGATCTTGTGTCCGCGGTCCTCGGGCGGCCCGGGCGGGGCGTCCGGAGCCATGGCCTGGCGGGGCAGGGAGGCGGTCACCGGGGCCCCTGGGTGGTACGGCGGGTGTTCTCGACGAACTTCTCGAAGCGCTCGTACCGCTCGACGCGGCGCCGGTTGGCGCGCCGGAAGCGGCGGGCGACCAGCCGGGCGAGGTCGGCGGCTCCCACCATGCCGGCCTCGGGGCCGAGCTGGGCGCGAGCGATACGGGCCTCGGGGCGGTAGCCGCGGCCGGTGAGGTGGCGGCGGAAGGCGTCCCGGGCGGGGCCGATGAGCAGGTCGTCGGCCGCGGATACGCCACCGCCGATGACGAAGCAGGAGGGGTCGAGGGCGGCGGCCAGGTTGGCGATGCCGACGCCGAGCCACTGGCCGATGTCCTGGAGCAGCTCGATGCACATGGCGTCGCCCTCGCGGGCCAGCTCGGTGATCATCGGGCCGGTGATGTCGGCGATGTTGCCCTTGACGTGCTCGATGATGCCGTACGCCACCGGGGAGTCGGCCGCCGCGAGTTCGCGGGCCTCCCTGACCAGCGCGTTGCCGGAGCTGTACTGCTCCCAGCAGCCGCGGTTGCCGCACGGGCAGCGGTGGCCGCTGGGCACCACCTGCATATGGCCGAACTCGCCTGCTACGCCGAACTTGCCGCGCTTGACCTGGCCGTCCTCCAGGATGGCGCCGCCGATACCGGTGCCGAGCGTGATCATGACGAGGTGGTCCTCGCCGCGCCCCGCGCCGAAGCGCCACTCCGCCCAGGCGGCGGCGTTGGCGTCGTTGTCGACCAGTACGGGGACGGCCAGCCGGCCCGCGAGGCGGTCGCGCAGGGGCTCGTTGCGCCAGGACAGATGCGGGGCGAACAGGACGCGGCTACGTTCGGCGTCGACCCAGCCGGCCGCGCCGATGCCGACGGCGTGCACGTCGTGCCGGTCGGACAGGTCGAGGACCAGCTCGGTGATGGTGTCCTCGACGACCTTGGGGCTCTTGGACTTGTCCGGCGTCTCGGTCCGGATCTTCTCCAGGATGTTGCCGTCGGCGTCGACGACTCCCGCCATCACCTTCGTGCCGCCGATGTCGATGCCGACGGTGGGCACGCGGGGGGCCGTGAGGTGGGAACGGCGCTCGCGGGTGCCGACGGTGCGCAGGGCCGGGGCTCTGCGGGAGCCGATGGGGGCGCCGCCCTCTCGGGCGGTGCCGGCCAGTGCCCTGGGGAGTGCGAGGTCGCGGTAGCTGCTCATCGTGAGTGATTCTGCCTCACCGGCGAGGCGGAGGCGGTGCGGGGGAGCGGCGGGGCGGTGCGGTTGTTCGCCGGGTGCGGGTGCGTCGTGGTTGATCGCGCAGTTCCCCGCGCCCCTGAAGGGGGCTGCGCCCTCCCTTCAGGGGCGTACCAGAAGCTGGAATTCGAACGAGTAGCGCGTCGGGCGGTAGGTGTGGGTGCCGAATTCGACGGCTCGGCCTGTGTCGTCGAAGGTGGTGCGCTGCATGGTCAGCAGGGGGGCGCCCGCTTGCTCCGCGAGGCGTTCCGCCTCCTCCGGGGCGGCTCCGCGCGCGCCGATCGACTGGCGGGCGCTGTGCAGGGTGATTCCGGCGGCGCGCATCAGCCGGTACAGGCCGGTGGCCTCCAGTTGGCCGGTGTCCAGGTCGAACAGGCCGGGCGGCAGATAGTTGCAGAGGTGGGCCATGGGCTCGCCGTGCGCCATCCGCAGCCGTTCCACGCGGTGTACGTCGCTGCCCTCGGCCACGTTGAGCGCGGCGGCGACCTCGGCGGAGGCCGGTACGACGGTGTTGACGAGGACCTGGGTCGCGGGGCGCTGGCCCGCCGCCTCCAGGTCGTCGTACAGGCTGCTCAGTTCCAGGGGGCGCTTGACCTGGCTGTGCACGACCTGTGTGCCGACGCCCCGGCGGCGTACGAGCAGGCCCTTGTCCACCAGGGTCTGGATGGCCTGGCGCACCGTGGGGCGGGACAGACCGAGCCGCCCGGCCAGCTCTATCTCGTTGCCCAGCAGACTGCCGGGGGTGAGTGCGCCGCGCTCGATGGCGGCTTCGAGCTGCTGGGACAGCTGGAAGTAGAGCGGTACCGGACTGCTCCGGTCCACTCTGAGTTCCAGCGGCACTGTCGGATCCACATCTGGTTTCGGCACGGCCCGAGCGTAGCTCCGGGGATTGTTGACGGGAAGTTGTGCGGTCTGATTGTCCGGACATACACATTGACAGCGTGCCTGGTCGGACCCCAGTTTGGTTCTCATGCGCATCGGAGTCATCGGCACGGGCCGCATCGGTACATTCCACGCGAACACCCTCAGCCGCCACCGCGAGGTAGGGGGCTCCCTCATCGTCACGGACGCGGACTACGGGCGGGCGCAGGATCTCGCGCACCGCTTAGGAGCCACGGCGGCGCCGGGTGTCGACGAGATCTTCACCTGGGGCGTGGACGCCGTGGTGATCACGGCCGCCACCTCGGCCCACGCCGAACTGATCGGCCGGGCGGCACGCTCGGGTCTCCCGGTGTTCTGCGAGAAGCCCATAGCACTCGATCTGCCTGCCACGCTGGCCGCGATCGCCGAGGTGGAGGCGGCTGGCACCATCCTTCAGATGGGCTTCCAGCGCCGCTTCGACACCGGCTACACGGGCGCCCGCGACGCCGTGCGCTCGGGGAAGCTCGGCCGGCTGCACACCGTCCGGATGATGACGTCGGACCAGACGCCGCCCCCGCCCGAGTATCTGCCGCTGTCCGGCGGGCTCTACCGGGACACCCTGATCCACGACTTCGACGCCCTGCGCTGGGTGACCGGGCACGAGATCGCCGAGGTGTACGCGACGGGGTCGGACGCCGGGCCCTCGATGTTCCGCGACGCGGGCGACATCGGTACGGCCGCCGCCGTCCTCACCCTGGACGACGGCACGCTCGCCACGGCGACGGCGACCCGGATGAACGGCGCGGGCTACGACGTCCGCATGGAGCTGGCCGGAGAGCTGGACCAGGTCGGCGTCGGCCTGGACGACCGTACGCCCATCGCGTCCACCGAACCGGCCGGACCGCCGGCCGCGAGCAAGCCGTGGACCGGCTTCCTGGAGCGCTTCGGCCCCGCCTACGAGGACGAGCTGTCGGCCTTCGTCGAGGTGGTGCGCGGTGAGCGCGCCAACCCCTGCGACGGCCGCGAGGCACTCCAGGCGCTGCGCGTCGCCGAGGCCTGCGAACTGTCCCGACGGGAGCACCGGCCCGTACGTCTCGCGGAGATCCAGGGCGGCTGAAGCCGGGATCCGGTGAGAACGGCGGCGAACGTCCGCCCCCGGGCCTCGCCGGCCGGCCAGGCGCCCCCGGACTGTCGGGCCTCCCCGGCCGCAGAGGGTTCCGGACCGCCGCGCGTTCCCGTGCTGCCGGCCGCCACCGCACCGGCAGGCTCCGCACCCCGCGCGGCGGCACGCCCCGGAGCGGCGGTAGCGGAGGCCGTGACCGAAGGCCGGATGGCTCCTGGCGGGCCACGGGGTGCCCGCATGGGCAACGTGTGCCGTTGCCGGCTCAGTTCCCGTCCTGCCCGTTCTCCTCCAGGAGTCCGGCGTCGTACGCCAACAGGGCGATCTGTACCCGGTTGTTGAGGTCCAGCTTGGCGAGGATGCGGGAGACGTGCGTCTTGACGGTGGCGACGCTCATGAACAGGGCTGCGGCGATCTCGGCGTTCGACCTGCCCTGGCCTACGGCGACCGCCACCTCGCGTTCCCTGTCGTTCAGCGCGCCGATCCGCTCCCGGGCGCCCTTGCGCCGGGTGTCGGCCGTGCCGCCCGCCGCGTGGGCCATCAACTGGCGGGTCACGGCGGGAGACAGGACGGGGTCGCCGGCCGCGACCCGGCGTACCGCATCGAGGATCTCGGCCGGCGGAGTGTCCTTGAGGACGAAGCCGGCGGCGCCCGCGCGCAGGGCGCGCAGCACCTGGTCGTCGGCGTGGAAGGTGGTCAGGACCACGACCTGCGGGGCGTTCGCGCGGGCCCGCAGACGTTCGGTGGCGGCGAGGCCGTCCACCGTCGGCATCCGGATGTCCATGAGTACGACGTCCGGGCCGGTGCGGCCGACGAGCGCCTCGACCTCGCCGCCGTCGGCCGCCTCCCCGACGATCTCGATGTCGTCGGCGCCGCCCATCATGAGGGACAGGCCCGCCCGTACGAGGGGGTCGTCGTCGACGAGGAGCAGTCTGATCACGGTCATGGATCTACGTAATCACGGTTGTGCGGCGCCCGGGCGAACCTGGCTGTCGCGGGCTACATTGCCGACCTGAACTCCCGTGAAGTGAGAGGCATTTCGTGCGCTACCGACTGCTGGGCCGGACCGGCTTGCGGGTCTCCGAGCTCTTCCTGGGCGCCATGACCTTCGGCGACCAGGGCGGAGTGGGGGCGCCCAGGGCGGAGTGCGCGCGCATCCTCGACGCGTACGAGGACGCCGGCGGGAATGTCGTCGACACCGCGATCAACTACCGGGGTGGCGCGAGCGAGACGATCCTGGGCGAACTCCTCAGAGGACGGCGCGACCGGCTCGTACTGTCCACGAAGTACACGATCTCGCGGGACGGCGCGGATCCCAACGCCGCCGGCAACCACCGCAAGAACCTCGCGCTGTCCCTGGAGACGAGCCTTCGCCGGCTCCGCACGGACTACGTCGACATCTACTGGGTGCACATCTGGGACCGGGCCACGCCCGTCGAGGAGACCATGCGCGCCCTCGACGACGCCGTGCGCTCCGGGAAGGTGCTGTACGTCGGCATCTCGGACGCCCCGGCCTGGGTGGTGTCCCGGGCGAACACCCTGGCGGAGTGGCGGGGCTGGTCCCAGTTCGCCGCGCTCCAGGTGCCGTACAGCCTGCTCAACCGGGACGTCGAGCGCGAACTGCTGCCGATGGCCGAGGCGTTCGGGATGTCGGTGGCGGCCTGGAGCCCGCTGCACAACGGCATCCTGTCCGGTAAGTACACACGCGCGCGGGGCATCGCCCCCGACGAGTCGGTACGGCTGTCCGCGGACGCGATCGGCGAACGTGAGCACACGGTGGCGCGGGCGGTGCAGTCGGCGGCGGACGAACTCGGCGCGACCCCGGCGCAGGTGGCCATCGCGTGGACCATGGCGCACTCCCCCGCCGTGCACCCGGTCCTCGGCGCGCGCCGGGTCGAGCAGCTCACCGAGAATCTCGGCGCGGCCGAACTGGCGCTTCCCGCCGACCTGGTGGCGAAACTGGACGAGACGACCGGGTTCCGGCCGGGCTTCCCGACCGAGTTCATCGAGGAGACCTCGGCCTGGGTCTACGGGGCGGCGGGACAACGGGTGGTGCCGCGTACGGTACGCGCCTGAAAACACCCTCTTCTTGAAGAGGCGCCGTCGAGCACCCTCTTTAAGAGGTGCCGTTTCAAAGAGGCGCCGTCAGGCACCCCACGGCAGCCAGGCCCTGACGGCGAATCCCCCACCGCCGGCC
>NZ_LIQQ01000302.1 GCF_001418565.1 Streptomyces graminilatus
AGTGGACGTGCGCCGCGTCCCCGGCGAGGAACACCCGGCCGGACCGGAAGCTGTCCGCCAGTGCCGCGCGCGGGCGGAAGTCCGAGGCCCAGCGGACCTCGGTCACGTCCTCCGGGGCGAGATGCGAGCGGGTGGCGACGACCTTCCGGATGCCCTCAAGGGACAGGTCCGGACGCTCACCCTCACCCTCCGGGAACTGGGCCACGAGCTGGAAGTCCGCCGTCCCGGCCAGCGGGCAGATCGCGAGGAAGCCCGCGCCGTCCGTCCCGGGCGGGAAGACATGCCAGTTGTCGCGGTCCAGGCCGGTGATCCGTACGTCGGCCACGAGGACCGGGTCCGGGTCGACCGGTCCGCCCGTCATCCCGATGCCCAGCGCCCGGCGGACCGCCGAGCGGCCACCGTCGGCCGCGACGACGTACCGCGCGCGGACGGGCGCCCCGGCCGCGAAGCCGACCGTCACCCCCTCCGCGTCCTGCTCGACGCCGACCGCCTCGCGGCCGAACTCCACCCGGCCGCCCAGCTCCGTCAGCCGCGCGAACAGGATCTCCTGCGTCCGCCACTGCGGCACCATCCACGGCTCGCCGCCGTACGGAGAGGTCCCGCCCTCATCCGACCCGCCCTCCGCCGGGTCGAACATCCGGTGCTCGCCCACCCGCTCGCCGCCCTGCCAGATCACCCCGGCCGGGTACGGGCCACCGGCCGCCCGGATCGCGTCCACCACCCCGAGATCGTCGAAGACCTCCATCGTGCGCGGCTGGATGCCCTTGCCCCGCGACCCCGGGAACAGCCCCTCGGCCCGCTCCACGACCACCGCGTCCACCCCGCGCCGCGCGAGGTCCACGGCGAGCGCCAGTCCGGTGGGACCGGCACCCACCACCAGTACGTCGGTCATCATGACCACTGTCTCCCATCTCTTTAACGCTGTTAAGTAACCCCGCCCTCCGAGGGTGGCCTTAACGGTGTTAAGTTGTCAACCGTGAGTACGGAAGCAGCGGAACCCCCCGAACGAACCGAACCGTCCGAACCAGCCGAGCAGGCAGAATCAACCGGCCGCCGACCTGCTCGCCGGGCCCCCCTCGACCGCGAACGCGTCGCGGACACCGCCCTGAGACTCCTCAACGAGGTCGGTCTCGACGGGCTCACCCTCCGGGCCATCGCCAAGGAGCTGGACGTCAAGGCACCCGCCCTGTACTGGCACTTCAAGGACAAGCAGGCCCTGCTCGACGAGATGGCCACCGAGATGTACCGGCGCATGGCCGCCACTCTGGCCCCCGGTCCCGGCACCCCCTGGGACGAGCGCCTGCTCGCCGTGAGCCGCGGTCTGCGCGACGCGCTCCTCGGCTACCGAGACGGCGCCAAGGTGTTCAGCGGCTCCCGGTTCACCGGTGTCGAGCACGCCGTCCAGATGGAGGCGAACCTCCGCTGCTTCGCCGAGGCGGGCTTCACCCCGGCCCAGGCGGTGCGGGCGAACATGACCGCCTACGTCTATACGATTGGCTTCGTCACGGAGGAGCAGGGCGTCCAGCCGCTGCCCGGCGAGCGCCGGGAAGGGTACGACGTCGAGGAGCGGGCCCGGCGGATGGCAGACTTTCCTCTGTCGGCCGCGGCCGGCGCCGAGGTCTTCCAGGACTACGACCGACAGTTCGAGGAAGGGCTGGAGCTGGTGCTCGCAGGGATCAGGGCGACGTACGTGATGACGTGCGGCAAGTCGTCGTGACGCGCTGCGAGTTCGGACCGGTCCGGAACCGCCGAGTGCTGCCCGGTCGGAACCGGGTTGACACGCGGCGCCGAACAACTCTTACTGTCGCGGAAATCTGCAGCTGAGAGAGCCCAGGTGTGCGCGTGACCAATCGTCCCCCGATACTGTCCGTCATCGTCCCTTGTTACAACATCGAGACTTATGTCTCGGACACAGTGACGAGTCTCGTCAACAACGACCAGGACGACTTCGAGTTCATCTTCATCGAGGACCGCTCGACGAAGGACAAGACCTACGAGGCGTTGCTGGAGCTGACGAAGCGGCTGAAGCACGGCAGGGTGATCCAGCACGAGCAGAACGGTGGCCTCGCCACCGCCCGCAACACCGGTATCGACGCGGCCGAAGGCACCTACCTCACCTTCCTCGACGGTGACGACTGGCTGGCCCCGGGCTATCTCAAGGACCTCGTGGACGTCATCCAGCGCCACGACGTCGACTTCGTGCGCACCGACCACGTCCAGGTCAACGGCATCGAGCGGGCCGTCCACCGGGCCCCCGAGGGCCGCCGGAACGTGCCGCTCGACCCGCGCACCTCGATCCTCCCGGTCGACGACACCACGATGGTCGACTACCCCTACGCCTGGGCCGGCGTCTACCACCGCCGCCTCCTCGACAAGGGCATGCTGCGCTTCCACGACGGCCTCAAGACCGCCGAGGACCGCCCCTGGATCTGGGACCTGCACCGCAGGGCCGACTCCTACGTGGCCGCCAGCCTGCGCGGCGTCTTCTACCGCCGGGGTGTCACCACCTCCCTCACCCAGATCGGCGACGTCCGCCAGCTCGACTTCTTCCGGTCCTTCGACCTCGTACTCGCCGAACTCGCCAGCGACCCCGAGGTCGGGCTGCTGCGCAAGAAGGCGCTGCGCAACTACTGCGTCGTCATCGCGCACCAGTTGCTCCAGCGCAGCCGGTTCGACCGGCCCACCGCCGCCAAGCTGCGGCAGATGAGCGCCGACGCGCTGAACAAGATGTCCGAGGACGAGCTCCAGGCCGCCCTCATCGGGATGGGCGAACAGCGCGTCCACCTGCTGCGGCGCGTGCGCGGCGGTATGAAGGGAATCGCGGCATGATCCAGATCTTCTTCTCGGCGACGCAGTACGCGGCGGCGACCGTCACCGCCGCGATCCGCGCCGGTCTCTTCGGCCCGCGCGAGGACCACCGCCGCATCCTGGTCGTCAGCAACACGGCCGCCATCCCGGAGGTCGGCACCCCGCTCGACAGAATGGCCGGCTTCGAGAAGCTGCGGCCCGAGTTCGACGAGGTGCGCTCCTGGAACGAGTTCATCTCCCCGCACCACCCGGCCGGCTGGTCCCCCCGCGCGCAGGACGCCATCATGTGGGAGAAGGCCGTACGCCTGGCCTGGAACCTCGGTGACGAGCCCGTCGAGATCGCCTGCGAGTCGATCCAGGCGAACCCCTCCCGCGCGGTCGCCGAGATCTTCGCCGACAGCCCGATCCATGTGTACGCGGACGGCCTGATGAGCTACGGCCCCACCCGCAACCGGATCCCGCACGGCATGAGCAGCCGCATCGCGCGGGTGCTGCACCTCGACCTCATACCGGGCCTTCGGCCCCTGCTGCTCGCCGAGTACGGCGTGGAGCCGGTGCCGATCCCCAACGAGCCGATCGTCGGCGTACTCAACGAGATCGGGGAGCAGGGGGCCGACATCCTGGCCGCCCGCATCCCGGTCGAGAACCGCCCGACGGCCGTGCTCCTCGGCCAGTACCTGTCCGCCATCAATCTGATCACCCAGGAGGAAGAGGAGGAGCTGCACGTCCGGATGCTCAAGGCCGCGGCCCGGGCCGGTCACACGGCCGTCCTGTTCAAGCCGCACCCGAGCGCCCCGGCCGCGTACTCCACCTCACTGCAGACAGCGGCCACGGAACTCGGCGTGCACCTGAGCGTGCTGAACGAACCGGTGCTCGCGGAGACGGTGTTCGCGTACCTGAAGCCGCAGCTCGTCGTCGGCTGTTTCTCCACGGCGCTGATGACCGCGGCCACCTTCTACGGCATCCCGGTCGCCCGCGTCGGCACGGAGTCGCTCCTCGACGCCATCACGCCGTACGAGAACAGCAACCGCATCCCGCTCACCATCATCGACGCGGCCCTGCCCGACGCCGAACGCGACCTCGCGTCCAGCATCGGCACGCCGTCCGACGACCCCGGCCTGGTCGAGCGGCTCTCGCCGCTGGTGAAGGCGGTCGGGTACTGCATGCAGTCCCGCAAGCACCCGCAACTGCGCGACGAGGTCGCCGCGTGGCTGTCGGTCCATCTGTCGGACAACGCGCACTACTTCAAGAAGCGCCGCCTGACCAGCCTCCGCCTCCCCGGCGGCAGCACGGTCCGCGCGGAGACGCTGCGCCGCAACCCGACGGTCCGCAAGGTCGTCAAGAAGATCAGGGCCGCGCAGTCCTGACCGGAGTGAACACGAAGGGGCCCGGGGTCGGTATCCGACCCCGGGCCCCTTCGCGACCGCTGTCCGCCGTCCGCTACGCCTGCTTCAGCTTCTCGCCCAGCTTCTTCGACTGGAGCGTCATCGTCCGCTTCAGCCGGGAACCGAAGGGTTTCTCGACGAACCTGTGCATGAGGTAGGCCAGCGACAGCAGGGACGCCACCGACGCGAGGATCGTCACGTACGGGTCGAGGCCCCAGCCGCGGTGCAGGACCCGGATGAAGAACCAGCCCAGGTGCTCGTGGATCAGATAGAAGGGGTACGTCAGCGCGCCCGCCATCGTCAGCCAGTTCCAGTTCGCCCAGCTCGTCCAGCCCAGCGCCACCACCGCCACGGAGGCGAAGGCGAGCAGCACGATGAGCTGGATGACGTGCGGGTTGCGCACGAAGTCGCCCTGCGCGCCCGGGTGCCACAGCGCCGTCACCGAGTAGCGCTGGCCCAGCAGGTACGACATGCCGACGATGCCCCACAGGAGCAGGTCGCTGCCGTAGCGGTGGATCAGGTACAGGGCCAGGCCGCCGATGAAGAAGGGGGCGTGGTCACGGAAGGTGAGTTCGGTGATCAGCGGGTTGTCCGCGACCCGGGCGAAGGCGCCGGCCAGCGTCCACAGGATGCAGAAGGTCACCACACGGCGGTAGGTGACGCCCTTCCAGACCACGAACAGCGCGAACAGCACGTAGAACTTGAGCTCCACCCACAGCGTCCAGCACACGCCAAGGACGCGCGGCACGCCCATCGGCTGCTGCATCATCGTGAGGTTGACCAGGAACTCGTCGCCGCGCACATGCTTCACGACCACCGGCATCAGGAACGAGGCGGCGGTGACCATGACGATCGCGACCCAGTACGCCGGGTAGAGACGGGCGATGCGCGAGCGGAAGAAGTCGCCGAGCGTCTTGCCCCAACTGCTCATGCAGATGACGAAGCCGCTGATGACGAAGAAGAACTGCACCCCGAGGCTGCCGTAGGTGGCGAACCGGGACAGGGTCGGGAACATCAGGCCGGGCGACTGGTGCCAGGACTCGGCGACCTGGCCGTTCTTCCCGGCGAAGTGGTACATGCAGACCATCAGCGCGGCCACCAGCCGCAGCCCGTCCAGCGCCTTCAGCCGGCTGACCGGGCGGCGCTTGGCACCGGCGGAGGCGGATGCGGCGGCCGGTTCGGCACTCCCGGACCCGGGGCCCGGCGTGGGCGCCGGTAGCGGAGGGGCCATGGTCTGGTCGGCCGCGGTCATCGGGTGGCCTTTCGCAGCGGGGACAAGAGAGAGGCTGACTCGTCGACGGCAACCCGGAGAGTCAGGGGCAACCCAAAGAGGTAGCACACAACTCTGACGGATGAACAACCGGTCAGCTCATTGACGTATGCACACATGTGTATGGGCAAGGCCCAGGGTGCGTACGGACACGCGCGCGTCGCCCCCCGCTGTCCGTATCCGGACCGGGGGACGACGCGTTCGGCGGATCAAATCCGCGCGGTGTCCGTTGTCACAGGCTCTCAGACTCCCGGACTCTGCGGCTCATGGATGCGCAGACTTAACCGGATTCACGGATTCACGGATTCACGGATTCACTGATTAATGGACTTGCCGGTCACCGCTGATCCGGCGGTCACCGCTTGACGGTTCTGCTGAGCGCCCTGGCCCGGCGCGCGATCCGGCGCACCGTCGCGTTGCGCGGGATGAACGACAGCTGGGACGGCAGCGCGCCCGGCAGTGCCAGCGAGGTGAGACGGCGGCGCTTGAAGTAGCGCCAGGTCTGCTCGGTGAGGTGCTTGGAGAGGTAGTTCTCCGCCTCCGGGCGCAGCCGGGGATAGATCCGGGGCTGCATGCAGAAGCCGATCGCCTTGATGAGCCCGGCCAGGTCCTTGGCGACCTGCTTGTCCGACGGCATCGACCACTTCTTGACGGCCTTGGCGTCCGCGAGGTCCGGCAGCAGCAGGTCGACGATGGTCAGGGGCACGCGGTTGCTGTTCTGGTACGGCGTGATCTTCTCCAGCACGGTGTCCGTGCCGACCCGGGCGACCGGGATGCCGTACAGACCGGCGGCCGTGAACAGGCCGGTCGAGAAGCAGCCGACGACCAGCGCGGGACGCAGCCGCTGGAAGAGGACCTCGGCGAGCACGGGCCCGTCCAGGACGGTGAGTTCCGCGCCGAGCTTCTTCGCCTCGGTCTCCAGGGACCGCGACCAGGCCGTGGGCGCGGTCGGGTGCGGCTTGAAGACGAGGGAGAGGTGTCCCGCCTTCACCGCGCCGCGCACCATGCGCAGATGCAGCTCCTCTTCCTCGTGCGGGGTGAGGATGCCGAGCGCGGAGAGGTACTGGCCCAGCAGCAGCGCGGGCCGGCCCTCGGGGAGGCTCTCCCGGGACAGCGACGCGTCCCCGGCCTCGGCGAGTTCGCCCAGCACCTTCAGGAACGCCTCGGACGGCACCAGTTCGGCGGGCACGCCGAACTCGGTGAGCAGCAGCGGGGTGAGGCCCGGGACGAGATCGAGGTGCAGCAGGCGCCCGATGCGGGTGCCGACCAGCGCGTCGATCTTGTCGCGCGTGGGGCCGTAACTTATGAGGCCGTCCGCGTAGACGTCGACGGGGGCGCCGGTGAACAGCTGGCACAGCGCGAGGGCCGGGTTGACCTGCACGGACTCGACGGCCAACTGGATGTTGTCGTCACCGAGGTTCCACAGCAGCCGCAGATGCCGCTCCCACAGCGGGACGTCGTCGGCGCGGGGACCCCAGCCGCTGGGGTGGAACGGGGCGATCGTCTCGTTCCAGGACAGGACCTCGTCGAACCGCCCGCGAAGCCGGTTGAATCCGGACATCGCGTCGACCCCGGGGGTGATCTCGGGGTTGGCCGCGTTGTTGGTGATCAGCAGCAGTCTGCGGTCGGCCGGCTCGAAGAGCCCGGCGTCGAGGGCGGCGGCCAGCGTGGCGGCGCCGTACAGCGTCGAGGCGCAGAAGATCTGCGTGGTGCGGGGCTTGTGGCTGCCGGGCATCAGACGGACACCGTCCCGGCGGACGCGGAGACGGGCCTGCGCCGTACCTTCCGCAGCCGGTTGGCCCGCTGGGCGTCCATTGAGTCGATGGCCTCCGCGAGGACGTCCTGCGGCATCCGCTTCAGCGCGGCGGCGCTCAGCGAGCGCAGTTTTCGGGCCACGGCGGGTTCGAACCTCTCGATCGCTCCGAGATGATGAGCCATGATCGCGCAGTAGGTGCGCACTGCTTTCGGCAGCAGCCTATCGGCCTCGGGGTCCCGGGCCGTCTCCTCGATGACCTGGTCGAAGGCCCGGATGAAGTCGAGTTGGCGAACATCACCGATTTGGGTGAGCGAGGAGGCGACCCCCCGCCGGTAGAAGACGCCGAGCAGCCCCACCGCGGCGAACGACTCCGCCTCCCGGTGCAGCTTCCAGATCCACGGCCGGTCCTCCGCCGTACGCAGCCCGTCGGTGAAGTGCAGGATGCCGCGGTCGACGAGCCGGCGGTGGTAGATGCCGGCCCAGGCGTAGGCGTAGTCGACGGAGGTGGTGCGGTCGGTGGGCAGGATCGCGTCCCGCGGCGACATCACGACCCCGCGCCGGCCGTGCGGGACCCGGTGGATCGCCCGCGCCCTGCTGGTGCACTGGACATGGTCCGTACGGACGAAATCGCAGCCCAAGTCCTCAATTGCGGCGAGGAGTTGGGGAAAATAGCCGGGTGCGAGCCAGTCGTCGCCGTCGAGGAACGTGAGGTATTCGCCACGCGCTTTGTCGATACCGGTGTTGCGGGCGGTGGCCAGGCCTCCGTTCTTCTCGTGGCTGACCAGCACGGCGCCCGGCAGCTCGCGCTCTGCGCGCGCGAGGATGTCCGGAGTCTCGTCGGTCGAACGGTCGTCGACGAGGATGAACTCGAAGTCCTCGCGCGTGTTGGCGCGCAGGCTCTTCAGAGTGTCGGGCGCGTATTGCTGCACGTTGTAGAACGGCACGATGACGGAGAGCTTGACCACGAGTCCGAGGTTAGAGCCTCTCCGGTGGTCCCACTTTACCCGGGGTTTGATGTCGGGTGAACTACATGTGTCCGACCGGTGAATCAAGAGGTTTTCTGCACGTTTGATGCCTTGATTCAAGTCGACGCGACCCTTTGTTAACCCTTTGTTGCCTCGGGATTGGGTGGAAGCCCCCCTTGTCGGCTTAAGGTCTTGGGCGTGCCAGCCAGTACCACGAGCCCCATGAGGGTCGCCGTCCTAGCCGATTCCGACACTCGGTGGAAGTGGGGTGCGCTCACAGCCAGCCGTATTTCTCCTGATAATTCGGACATTCATCTTGACGGTTACCTCCTCAGAGGCCGGGCCACCCCCACCGCCCGCCAGCTCCAGGAGGTCGGTGTCAGAGCGGACTCGCTCCGCGAGGTGACCGCCCTGGAGTTCCTGCGTGCCATGGACCAGGAGGAGCCGTACGACATCCTCGTGCTCGCCCTGGTCGGCGGTGGCGTCCAGGCGATGCTGCACGGACTGGCACAGGTGTGGGACGAGACGGCCCTGCGTCCCGTCGTCGTCACCGGCTATGTCGGGGTCGTCTACGAAAAGCTCGCCGACGGGCTCCTGCTGCGGCACGGCGCCGACCTGGTCCTGGCCAACTCCCGCCAGGACGCGGACCGCTTCAAGGCCGTGTACGACGGAGTCGGTGCCGATTCGTCCTCTGTGACCGAAGTCGCACTCCCCTTCCTGGGCGGCAAGACGTACACAGGTGAGCATGGTCACCCCTACACCGTGGTGTTCGCGGCGCAGCCGTCCGTCCCGGAGAGCCGCAAGGACCGTACGTATCTCCTCGACCGGCTCGTGCAGCACGCCAGGCTGCATCCGGAGCGCGAGGTGCTGCTCAAACTGCGTTCCAAGCCCGGCGAGCACACCACGCACATCGAGGAACTGCCTTACCAGAAGCTGGCCCAGCGGGCCGACCTGCCGGCCAACTTCAAGCTCGTCTACGGGCACATGGGCGAGGTCCTGGACCGCACTGACCTGCTGGTCACCATCAGTTCCACGGCCGCGCTGGAATCCCTGCACCGCAGCATCCCGACCGTCGTACTGAGCGACCTCGGTGTGCGCGAGGCGCTCGGCAACCACCACTTCATCGGCTCCGGATGCCTCGCCTCCTGGGAGCAGTTGGACGCCGGTCACCGGCCCGTCCCGGACGCCGAGTGGGTGGCCCGGCAGGGCGTTGCCGCAGATGGGTCGTACGAGACCGCCTTCGACGCGGCACGGGACAGGATCGACCGGCTTCTGGGATCCTCGAAGCTTCCGCGCCTGGCCCCGTACTACACACCGATGACGGCGCCCGGATATTTGCCGGGTATTCTCGCTCGGCACCACCTCGGCCCCGACGGCGTTCCGCTGCCCGGGGCGCCGGCCGCCGACAAGGAGCCGGGAGCGGTGCGGCAGATCGTGCGTCGCGCGGCCCGCGGCGCCTACCGGCACGGCGTGCAGCGCGTCGCGCCCGTGATCCGGCGGATGGGGGAACTGTGACCCACCGGATCCCCCGTCGAACACGCGAAGAGCGTCAAGGAGTGCAGGCAATGTCCAACCCGGAGTCCAACCTGGAAGCGGGCCGAGCGACCGCGCGGCCCCGCGTGCTCGCCGTCATCCCCGCGAGAGGCGGCTCCAAGGGCGTGCCCGCGAAGAACCTGCTGCCCGTCGGCGGGGTCCCGCTGGTCGCCCGCGCGGTGCGCGAGTGCCTCGCCGCCAAGCTGGTCACGGACGTCGTCGTCTCCACCGACGACCAGGCGATCGCCGCCGCCGCCCGTCAGGCCGGCGCCGAGGTCGTCCTGCGCCCTGCTGCCATCGCCGGTGACACCGCGACCTCCGAGGCCGCCGTCCTGCACGCCCTGGACGCCCACGAGACGCTGCACGACGCCAAGGTCGACGTGGTCCTGCTCGTGCAGTGCACCAGCCCGTTCATCATCCGCGAGGACGTCGACGGCGTCGTCAACGCCGTTGTGCACAACGGCGCGGACAGCGCGCTGACCGTCGCTCCCTTCCACGGCTTCATCTGGCGCGACGCGGCCGACGACCCGCAGTCGGCGCCCGGTGAGCACACCGCCGGTGAGAGCACGGCCGCCGAGGGCGGCACCGGCTCCGTGGCCACCGAGACCGAGACGGCGACCACCGTCGGCGGCGGCTACGGCGTCAACCACGACAAGTCCTTCCGGCCCCGCCGCCAGGACCGCCCCCAGGACCTCCTGGAGACCGGCGCCGTCTACGCCATGGACGCGGCGGGCTTCCGCAAGTCGCAGCACCGTTTCTTCGGTCACACCGAACCCGTGCGCACCGACCCGGCCCGTGTGCTGGAGATCGACGACCCGCACGACCTCGCCCGCGCCCGGGCCCTCGCGACGCTCTTCGACGCGAACCGCCCCGGCGCCCTCCCGACCGCCGACGACATCGACGCGGTCGTACTCGACTTCGACGGCACCCAGACAGACGACAGGGTGCTGATCGACTCCGAAGGACAGGAGTTCGTCTCCGTGCACCGCGGCGACGGCCTCGGCATCGCGGCCCTGCGCAGGAGCGGCCTCACCATGCTGATCCTGTCCTCGGAGCAGAACCCGGTCGTCGCCGCCCGCGCACGGAAGCTACAGCTTCCCGTGCTGCACGGCATCGACCGGAAAGACCTCGCGCTGAAGCAGTGGTGCGAGGAGCAGGGCATCGCGCCGGAGCGCGTGCTCTACGTCGGCAACGACGTCAACGACCTCCCGTGCTTCGCCCTGGTGGGCTGGCCCGTGGCGGTCGCAAGCGCCCACGACGTTGTGCGCGGCGCCGCACGCGCGGTCACCACCGTTCCCGGCGGCGACGGCGCGATCCGAGAGATCGCCAGCTGGATCCTCGGCCCCTCTCTCGACCCCCTCAACACGAAGTAAGGAACCAAAAGTCATGACCTCCACCCGCTTGCGCTCGTTCGGCTCGAAGACCGCCGGTCCCGGCCAGCCCGTCTACATCTGCGGCGAGATCGGCATCAACCACAACGGTGACCTCGAGAACGCCTTCAAGCTGATCGACGTGGCCGCCGAGGCCGGCTGTGACGCCGTCAAGTTCCAGAAGCGCACCCCGGAGATCTGCACCCCGCGCGACCAGTGGGACATCGAGCGGGACACCCCCTGGGGCCGCATGACCTACATCGACTACCGCCACCGTGTGGAGTTCGGTGAGGACGACTACCGCAAGATCGACGAGCACTGCAAGAAGCGCGGCATCGACTGGTTCGCCTCCCCGTGGGACACCGAGGCCGTCGCGTTCCTGGAGAAGTTCGACGTCCCGGCCCACAAGGTCGCCTCCGCGTCCCTGACGGACGACGAGCTGCTCGTCGCCCTGCGCAAGACCGGCCGTACGGTCATCCTGTCGACGGGTATGTCCACCCCGAAGCAGATCCGTCACGCGGTCGAGGTCCTCGGCAGCGACAACATCCTGCTCTGCCACGCCACCTCGACGTACCCGGCGAAGGCCGAGGAGCTCAACCTCCGCGTCATCAACACGCTGGAGAAGGAGTACCCGAACGTCCCGATCGGCTACTCCGGCCACGAGACGGGCCTGCAGACCACGCTGGCCGCGGTCGCCCTCGGTGCCACCTTCGTCGAGCGTCACATCACCCTCGACCGCGCGATGTGGGGCTCCGACCAGGCCGCCTCCGTCGAGCCGCAGGGCCTGACCCGCCTCGTCCGTGACATCCGCACCATCTCCGAGTCCCTCGGCGACGGCGTCAAGAAGGTCTACGAGTCCGAGATCGGCCCGATGAAGAAGCTCCGTCGTGTCTCCGGCGTCATCGCCGATGCGGAGATCGCGGCTGCCGCGGGCGAGCCCGTCACCGCCTGATCCGTACCACTCGGCGGCTTCACCGGCGCCAGCCGGTGACCACTGTCGTCCCAGCGGATCCCCCAGTCCGTACTCACGGAAGCGACGGTCGTACGTCGATGAGCCCACGCGCCGGTACCACCGGCCCCCACACTCTCGCCTTCGTCGAGAGCCCGGTCCAGCTCCTGAACGTGCTGGAATGGGCGCATGCGCACGCGCACGCGCCCAGCCCGGAGGGGGCCGGCGGTCCGGCGCCGGCTGTTTCCGCCCGCAGAACGGGCAAGTTCGCCGCAAGGGTCCCCGGACAGGCGTCGCGCCGCCTGCGCAGGGCCCAGAGCGGGCCGGCGGTCCGCCGGGACCCCGCCGACGGGGGACTGACCCTGGTGGTCCTCTCCCCGGTCGACCCGATGACCCGGGGCCAACTGCGCCGTATGGCCGAACTGGCCCGCGAGGAGGGCCACGAGGTCCGCTGGGAGGACGCGCGGGCCGGTACCTCGGCCCCTTTCCGCACGATCGGCTCGCTCGCCCCGCTGCTGCGCAGGACCGGGCGGATCGTCATGGGAGACCCCTTCTCCCGCTACGTACAGGTACTCCTCAACATCACCAAGGCCCGCGACCTCGTCGTGGTCGACGACGGCACGGCGACGATGGAGTTCGTCTCCCAACTCGCGCGCGGTGAGCGCCTGGTGCGCTGGCACCGCAAGTCGCAGCGACCCGGAGCGCGGGATTTGCTGTTCATCCCGGTGTCGTCCAAGGCCCGCCGCCGGCTGACCCCGGGGGGCAGGCGCCGGGTCGAGATCTTCTCCTCGATGCCGATCGAGGACACCCCCGCGGGCGTCGAGGTCACGTCCAACGACTTCGCCTGGACCCGGTCCCGCTTCGGCCCCCCGCACATCTCCGAGGGCGCCGACCTGGTCGGTACGTCGCTGGTGGAGACGGGCGTCGTCGACGCCGACCGCTACCGCGAAGCGGTCCGCGACCTGGCCAGGGCGCACGGCGTGACGCGCTACTTCGCCCACCGCCGCGAGAGCGCCGAGAAACTCCACGACCTGGCCGCCTGCACGGGCCTCGAAGTGGTCCGCCCGGACCTCCCCCTGGAACTGATCGCCCGCCGCGGCCCCATCGGCCGTACGATCCTCAGCTTCCCCTCCACGGTCGTCCACACCCTCCCGCTGGCCCTGGCCGGTACGGACGTCAAGGTCGCCGTCTGCGACATCGACCCGGCCTGGCTCACCGCGAAGGCGTCACCACGGGCGCAGGGTTTCCTCTCGGGCGTCACGGGATCGGCCCGGGACGTGCAGCGGGTGTCGACGGAGTCGGAGTCCGAGTCGGACCGGCAGGTGAGGGAAGCGAAGGCGACGGGCTGACCGCCCGTCACCTCAACCCCGCTACAGCGGCTTGCGCGCCAGCAGATAGGTCCGCTGGCGCTTCTCGTCCTCGTCCGGCTCCCGGACCGTGCGCGCCCGCACGGTCAGCCCCGCCGCGGCCAGGAGTCCGGCCACCTTGGCCGACGTACGGAACCAGTAGTCCAGCGACATCTCGTGGCCGAAGCGTTCCGTGAGGTGCAGATGGTCGTCGTCGGCGGCGGCCGACTGGAAACCGAGCAGGACATGGCCGCCGGGGGCCAGGACACGGTGGAACTCCGCGAAAACCGTGGGCAGGGCCGCGTCCGGGACGTGGATGATCGAGTAGAGGGCCAGGACCCCGCCCAGGGTCTCGTCCGGGAGGTCCAGGGACGTCATCGAGCCGACGTGGAACCGCAGCTCGGGGTGGGCCCGGCGGGCCAGCGCCACCATGCGCGGCGACAGGTCCACACCGAACACCGGGACGCCGAGGGCGTGCACTCTCGCGGTGACCCCGCCGGGGCCGGAGCCGATGTCCGCGACGGGCGCGGGACCCTGGGACCGCACCAGCTCGGCGAAGGCGCCGACGAGGGCGCGGTCCAGGGGAAGATCCGCCAAGGGGTCCGCGTATCGCTCTGTGTAGTCGGCGGCCATGGCGTCGTAGGACGCGCGGGTGGCGTGGAGGAAGTCCGGTGAGTCCGGTACGGCGGCCTGTATGGAGTCCGGTACGGACACCTGGTTCGGGGCGGTCACGGAGATCCACGTTACCGGCGGGCGGCGCGGCCCAAGGGGCGATTACGCGGGCGGCGGAGACTGTGCGGCCAATGTTCATGCCCCGTGACCCCGGACGTTTCGGTGGGTGGACAGTTCCGCGGCGTGCTGCGGGGCGTGGCAACCTGGACGAGGGTGGAGTGAGTGGCTGCCGGGAAAGGGCCGCGAGTTTACCCGTCCCAGTTCGTGAGTATGCCTCCGGCGGTCGGATTTTCTGCTCTGACAGGTTGAAATTTTGTCGATCGTGGTCATTCGACCGCCCGGGCGTCCTACCCTTCAGAGGGTGAATCAACTGATGTCCCGAGAGCCCGAGGCCGATCTTCCCGGGGTGGCCGTGCTACCCGGCACGCTGCCGGAGGCGCTGCGCGCCGAACTCATCGCCTTCCGGCGCGACATGCACATGCATCCGGAGCTCGGCAACCAGGAGTTCCGCACCACCGCCGCGATCAAGGCGCGCCTGGAGAAGGCTGGCCTTCACCCGCGCGTGCTCGCCACCGGAACCGGGCTCATCTGTGACATCGGCGACATCGGCACCGCCCCCGCAGGGCAGGACCGCGACCAGGACGGCGGCACCGCTGTGCCCGCGCTCGCCCTGCGCGCCGACATCGACGCCCTCCCGATCCCGGACACGAAGAGTGAGTGCGAGTACCGCTCCACCGTGCCCGGCCGCGCCCACGCCTGCGGCCACGACGTGCACACGGCCGTCGTCCTCGGCGCCGGGCTCGTCCTCGCCGAGCTGCACCGGCAGGGCCGGCTGCCGAGGCCGGTGCGGCTGATCTTCCAGCCCGCCGAGGAGGTGCTGCCCGGCGGCGCCGCCGACGCCATCGAGTGCGGCGCGCTCACCGGGATCGGCCGGATCATCGCCGTGCACTGCGACCCGAAGGTCGACGCCGGACGGATCGGCCTGCGCCACGGCCCGATCACCTCCGCCTGCGACCGCGTGGAGATCTCGCTCGACGGCTCCGGCGGCCACACCGCGCGCCCCCACCTCACCACCGACCTCGTCACCGCCGTCGCCCGCGTCGCCACCGACGTGCCCGCGCTCGTCTCCCGGCGCGTCGACGCCCGCAGCGGGCTCTCGGTGACCTGGGGACGGATCGAGTCGGGGCACGCCTGCAACGTGATCCCGCAGCACGCCGAGCTGTCCGGGACCGTCCGCTGCCTCGACCTCGACACCTGGCACCAGGCCCCCGACATCATCCACGCGGCCGTCGACGAGATCGCCGGCCTGTACCGGGCCAAGTCGGAGATCACCTACGTACGCGGCGTGCCGCCCGTCGTCAACGACGCGGAGGTCACGGAGCTGCTCCGCGACGCGATGGCCGCCCGGCGCGGCGCCCACTCCGTCGAGGACACCGCGCAGAGCCTCGGCGGCGAGGACTTCTCCTGGTACCTGGAGCACGTACCGGGCGCGATGGCCCGCCTCGGCGTCCGCAGGCCGGAGGACCGGGTCTCGCGCGATCTGCACCAGGGCGACTTCGACGCCGACGAGTACGCGATCACGGTGGGTGTGGAGCTGTTCACGGCCGCCGTGCTGCTGGACGCGCAGGAGCGGCAGAAGTAGGAAGGCCGGGGAGGGGTCCCTTCCGGTCGCTCGACACAGCGCCCCGGTCCACGCGACCGGGGCTGCGGTCGTACTGAAGGGCGCGGAAGTGAGAAGGGGCTCACGCCATCCAGAAGAACACCGCCGTCATCCGCTTCTCCTCCAGCGTCGTCCCGCAGTAACCGGTCGCGCTGTGCACGAGGTTGGCGTTGTAGAGAAGCAGACGGTTGTACTTGTGCGGGACGCGTACGTCCTCCTCGAAGGCGTCCGGTGCCACGAACCGCGTGCCCAGCGCGTCGACGAGGTTGTTGTGCGGGGCCTGGACCGTGTTGCCGCCGAGCCGGCCGCCGGGCAGTGACTGGCGGAAGAAACTGGTGCCGCAGTCCTTGGGGACGCCCGGGTTGAGGTAGAGCACGGCCGCGTACCGGCACAGCGCCCGTGAGTCCGTGTGCGGGCGGGGCGTGCTCTCGCCCTCGCCGACCACCTGGACGCAGTTGTGGTTGAGGGTGCCGCCGCCGGGGGCCTGCTGCACCCAGAGTTCCTTCGCACCGGTCGCCTGCCGCACCAGCCGCTCGATCCGCCCCAGCTCGGCGGGTTCGAGGCCCGGCATCGCCCGCAGCCCCGGCCAGCTCTCCGAGGTGTAGGGGTGGCCCTTCGTCCAGTCGTCCTTGGCGAGACACCGCTCGCGTACGGCGTCCACACCGGGCAGGACGTCGTCCAGGACCCAGTAGTCGCGGCCCTTGGTGGGCTTGCGGTAGGGCAGTACCGGGAGAACGGGGCGGGCGGCGGGCGCCCTGAGGTGGGGCGGAGGTTGTGGGGGCATGGGCCAGAAGGTAGGACGGGCTTGGTTTTGCCTGTGTCCGTACTCGGTCAACTTTTGCCCGGCTTCGGTCAACCTTCGGCCAGTGGAGACGTACATCTTGATCACGAGTATCCGTGGTGAGGTGGCGGTTCCTTCGGGGGCCGCTCCGCCGATTGGCGCAACACGGTTGTAAGCCATTCGTGCACTCTCGGAAACCAACGGCCCCGAAGCCGTAAGAGCACGAGTTCAGAAGGCGTTTGCCTCGAATCGATAACGGCTTCCGTGCGGGTTATTTTCTGACATCTACGCGCGTTACGATGCCGCGAAGCCGGCGCCACTGGGGCGTCCGGACCCGAGCACTGTCATGGTGCTCACATGAAGCGCCGACAAGGCGCTCAGGTCAGGTGAAGGAGCCCCCCGTGCGCCGGGTAGCCAAGCTTTCCGCTGCGTGTATCGCGACCGCAGCTCTCGCACTGACTGCCACTGCCTGTGGCAGCACGTCCTCCGAGAACAGCAGCTCGACCTCGCCCTCCTCCTCGTCGGGCGGTGGCAAGGGCGGTATCAAGATCGGTCTCGCCTACGACGTCGGCGGCCGTGGTGACCGCTCGTTCAACGACTCCGCCGCGCGCGGTGCCGACAAGGCCGCGAAGGAGTTCGGCGGCTCCATCAAGGAGCTGACCGCCAAGAGCTCCGACACGGAGGCCGACCGCGAGCAGCGCCTGACCGACCTGGCGGACGCCGGCTACAACCCGATCGTCGCCGTCGGCTTCTCCTACGCCACCTCGGTCGACAAGGTCGCCCCGAAGTTCCCGAAGGTCAGCTTCGGCCTGATCGACTCGGTCGCGACCTCGAAGAACGTCGACAGCATCACCTTCACCGAGGAGCAGGGTTCCTACCTGGCCGGTGTCGCCGCGGCGCTGAAGACCAAGAAGAACCACGTCGGCTTCATCGGCGGCGTGGACACCCCGCTGATCAAGAAGTTCGAGGCGGGCTACGTCCAGGGCGTCAAGGACACCAACCCCAAGGTCAAGGTCGACGTCCAGTACCTGACCCACGGCTCGGACTTCTCCGGTTTCGCCAGCCCCGACAAGGGCAAGGAGGCCGCGTCCGGCATGCTCGACGCCGGTGCCGACGTGATCTACGCCGCGGCCGGCTCCTCCGGCAACGGCTCGATCGAGGCCGTCTCCGGCGTCAAGGGCGCCTGGGCCATCGGCGTGGACTCGGACCAGTACAACATCCCGGGTCTGGCCAAGTACAAGAACTCGATCCTCACCTCGATGGTCAAGAACGTCGACGTCGGCGTCTACGACTTCATCAAGTCCGTCAACGACGGCAAGCCGCTGACCGGCCAGCAGAACTACTCGCTCGCCAAGGGCGGCGTCAGCCTGGCCACCAGCGGTGGCTTCATCGACGACATCCAGCCCAAGCTGGACGAGGCGAAGAAGAAGATCGTCGACGGCACCATCACGGTCAAGACCAGCTGACCTCACGGTTCCCGCCGGAGCCTTGGCTCGACGAGGGGGTCGACAACCCCCTCGTCGAGCCATAACAATGTGTCAACTCTACGCGTGTAGCTCGGGGTTGACGCGCTAGCGTCCTCGACGCATGCCCTCCCCTACGCAGCCCTTTTCCCCGAGGAGAGTGCGCCATCAACGCGTCCAGCCCTCCCGCTGCCGTCGAACTGCGCGGTATCACCAAGCGTTTCCCCGGTGTCGTGGCCAACAAGGACATCGACATCACCGTCCGCACCGGCACCGTGCACGCCCTGTGCGGCGAGAACGGCGCCGGCAAGTCCACCCTGATGAAGATCCTCTACGGCATGCAGCAGCCGGACGAGGGCACCATCACGGTGAACGGCGAGACGGTCACCTTCCACACCCCCGCCGACGCCATCGCGCGCGGCATCGGCATGGTGCACCAGCACTTCATGCTCGCCGACAACCTCACCGTCCTCGAGAACGTGGTCCTCGGCGCGGAGAAGCTGCACGGCATCGGCGCCAAGGCCCGTACGAAGATCAGGGAGATCTCCGACGCGTACGGCCTGAACGTCCGCCCGGACGTCCTCCTGGAAGAGCTCGGCGTCGCCGACCGGCAGCGCGTGGAGATCCTCAAGGTCCTCTACCGAGGCGCCAAGACGCTCATCCTCGACGAGCCCACCGCCGTCCTCGTGCCGCAGGAGGTGGACGCCCTCTTCGACAACCTGCGCGAGCTGAAGGCCGAGGGCCTCACCGTCATCTTCATCTCCCACAAGCTGGGCGAAGTCCTGTCCGTCGCCGACGAGATCACCGTCATCCGCCGGGGCACCACCGTCGGCACGGTCGAGCCCGCCGGTACGACTCCCAAGCAGCTCGCCGAGCTGATGGTCGGCAGCGAACTGCCCACCCCGGAGACCGAGGAGTCCACGGTCACCGACGTCCCGCTCCTCAAGCTGGACGGCCTGCACCTGGCCCAGACCGACCTCGACGGCGTCGAGCGCATCATCCTCGACAACATCTCCTTCACCATCCACAAGGGCGAGGTCCTCGGCATCGCCGGTGTGGAGGGCAACGGCCAGTCCGAACTGGTCGAGGCGATCATGGGCATCCGCGACCCCGACGCCGGCGCCATCACCCTCGACGGCACCGACATCTCCCACGCGCCCACCCGCCACCGCCGCGAGGCCGGCGTCGGCTACATCCCCGAGGACCGCCACCGCCACGGACTGCTCCTCGAGGCCCCGCTGTGGGAGAACCGCATCCTCGGCCACGTCACCGAGAAGCCCAACTCGCGCGGCCAGCTGCTCGACATCAAGGCGGCCCGCACCGACACCACGCGCATCATCGAGGCGTACGACGTCCGCACCCCCGGCATCGACGTCACCGCCGCCTCCCTCTCCGGCGGCAACCAGCAGAAGCTGATCGTCGGCCGCGAGATGAGCCACGCGCCCAAGCTGCTCATCGCCGCCCACCCCACGCGCGGTGTGGACGTCGGCGCGCAGGCGGCGATCTGGGACCACATCCGCGAGGCCCGCCGGGAAGGCCTGGCCGTGCTGCTGATCTCCGCGGACCTGGACGAGCTCATCGGGCTCTCCGACACCCTGCGGGTGATGTACCGCGGCCGTCTGGTCGCCGACGCCGACCCCGCCACGATCACCCCCGAGGAGCTGGGCTCCGCCATGACGGGCGCGGCCACCGGCCACCTGGAGCACACAGAGGCCTCCGGCCCGGAGAGCACAGAGGACGACGCCCGATGAAGAAGCTGACGCAACGCATCGACAAGGAGCGGCTGCTCCTCGGCATCGCGGCGCCGCTGCTGGCGGTCGTCGCCGCGCTCGTCGTCACCACCCTGGTGATCCTCGCCACCGGCAAGAACCCGGGCGCCGCGTTCAGCGACATGGTGACCTACGGCTCCGCCAGCGACAGCCAGGTCTACATCCTGAACAAGGCGACGACGTACTACCTGGCGGGTGTCTCGGTGGCCATCGGCTTCCGGATGAACCTGTTCAACATCGGCGTCGACGGCCAGTACCGGATCGCCGCGTTCTTCGCCGCCGTCCTCGGCGGCGCGCTGACCACGCCGGGCTGGATCTCCATCCCGCTGATCATCCTGTGCGCGATGGCGACCGGTGCCCTGTGGGCGGGCATCGCGGGTGTCCTGAAGGTGACCCGCGGGGTCAGCGAGGTCATCTCGACGATCATGCTCAACTCGATCGCCACCGCGATCATCGCCTACCTCCTCCAGCCCGGAAAGCTCGCCGAACTCCAGTCCGGCGGCACGGTCGTCTCCACCAAGCCGCTGCCGGAGTCGTCGTACTTCTTCCAGATCGACACGGGCGCCTCGGGCGAGCTGTGGGGCTTCATCGTCATCGCCGTGGCCATCGGCGTCGCCTACTGGTTCGTGCTCGGCCGCACCCGGTTCGGCTTCGACCTGCGTACCGTCGGCCAGTCCGAGCCCGCCGCCGCCGCGAGCGGTGTCTCGGTGAAGAAGATGATCGCCACCAGCATGCTGATCTCGGGCGCGGTGGCCGGCCTGATCGGCATGCCGACCCTGCTCAACGACAGCCACCAGTTCAGCAACGACTTCCCCCTCGGCATCGGCTTCACCGGTATCGCCATCGCGCTGCTCGGCCGCAACAACCCGATCGGCATCGCCCTCGGCGCGCTGCTGTGGGGCTTCCTGGAGCGCACCACCAACCACCTGGAGTTCGAGGGGTACGACAAGGAGATCCTCGGCGTCATCCAGGGCGTCATCGTTCTGTGCGTCGTCATCGCCTACGAGCTCGTACGACGCTACGGACTCAAGCGCCAGCAGCAGCGGGTCGGCGCCGAGCTCGCCGCCCAGGCCGCAGCCACGACCCAGAAGCAGGAGGTGGCGTGATGACTGCCACGATGACCGACACGCCGCCGCCCGCGGCCCCCAAGGCGCACTCCGCCGACCGCCGCTCCGGCCGCTCCCTCGGCCAGATCCTGATGATCGTCGCCGGTGCGCTGCTGCTCATCGCGGCGGTCCGGGTCATCTCCGGCTCCGACCAGCTCACCTCCGAGGGCCAGGTCTCCGCCGCGCTCAGCCTCGCCGTGCCGATCGGTCTCGCCGGTCTCGCCGGTCTGTGGTCCGAGCGCTCCGGCGTGGTCAACATCGGCCTCGAAGGCATGATGATCCTCGGCACATTCGGCGCGGGCTGGATCGGCTGGCAGTCCAGCCCCTGGCTCGGCCTGCTGTGCGGTGTCGGCTTCGGCGTCCTGGGCGGTCTGCTGCACGCGGTCGCGACCGTCACCTTCGGCGTCGACCACATCGTCTCCGGTGTCGCGATCAACCTGCTCGCGGTCGGCACCACCCAGTACCTCGCCAAGCTCTTCTTCGTGTCCGGCAAGGCGGCCGACGCGGGCGGCAACCCCAAGCAGTCCCCGCCCGTGGACTCGCTGCCCACCTTCGACGTCCCCGGCCTGTCCAGCGGGCTGCACTCCATCGAGAACCACCACTGGTTCCTGATCTCCGACATCGCCGGCATCCTCGGCGGTTTCGTCACCGACCTGTCCGTGGTGACGGTCCTGGCGTTCGCGCTGTTCGTCGCCAGCTGGTGGCTGCTGTGGCGCACCCCGTTCGGCCTGCGGCTGCGCTCCTGCGGTGAGAACCCGATCGCCGCGGAGTCCCTCGGCGTCAACGTCTACAAGTACAAGTACGCGGCCGTGGCCGTCTCCGGCGGCCTCGCCGGCCTCGCCGGCGCCTTCCTCGCGCTGGTCACCTCGCACACCTATCTGGAGGGCCAGACCGGCGGGCGCGGCTACATCGGCCTCGCCGCCATGATCTTCGGCAACTGGCGGCCCGGCGGTCTGGCCATGGGCGCGGCCCTGTTCGGCTACTCCGACGCGCTTCAGCTGCGCAGCGGGGGCCAGACCGTCCACGCGCTGCTCCTGCTGCTGGTCGTGCTCCTCGCGGCCATGGCCGGCTGGAAGCTGTACAAGAAGGCGCACTGGCAGGGCGGCATCAGCCTCATGGTGGGCGCGGGCGTCCTGGTCTGGTACCTGGTGACCGACGAGGTCCCGAGCGACTTCGTGGGCGCCACCCCGTACGTCGTCACGCTGCTGGTGCTGTCGCTGTCCGCGCAGCGTCTGCGGATGCCCAAGGCGGACGGCATGCGCTACCGGAAGGGCCAGGGCAAGTGACCACCGAGGGCGCGGCTTTCGACTGGGGGAAACTGCGGGCGGTGGCCCGGGACGCGATGTCCCGGGCGTACGCCCCGTACTCCGACTACCCGGTCGGCGCCGCGGCCCTGGTCGACGACGGCCGTACGGTCTCGGGCTGCAACGTCGAGAACGCGTCGTACGGGCTCGGCCTGTGCGCCGAGTGCGGCCTGGTCTCGGAGCTCCAGCTCACTGGCGGCGGCCGGCTGACGCACTTCACATGCGTCGACGGCAAGGGCGAGATCCTCGTCCCGTGCGGCCGCTGCCGCCAACTCCTGTACGAGTTCGGCGGCGAGACCCTGCTGCTGGAGACCCCGGCGGGCGTCCTGCCCCTGTCCGAGATGCTCCCCCAGGCCTTCGGCCCGGACCACCTCACCAAGTAACTCGCGTAACCCCGTAACTCCCGTACGGCCCCTCGGAGTTGGTCGAGCACCGACTCCGGGGGGCCGCGCGATTCCGCAGCACGACCGGCTCTCAGAGAGACGGGAACCACCGGAAGGAAGCCAACGCCATGACGACCCTGTCCATGGATGTCATCTCCGTCATCCGTACCAAGCGGGACCGCGGTGAACTCAGCGACGAGCAGATCGACTGGGTCATCGACGCCTACACACGCGGCGCGGTCGCCGACGAGCAGATGTCCGCGCTCGCCATGGCGATCCTGCTGAACGGCATGAACCGCCGCGAGATCGCCCGCTGGACGGCGGCGATGATCGCCTCCGGCGAGCGCATGAACTTCGACACCCTGTCCCGCCCGACGGCGGACAAGCACTCCACGGGCGGCGTAGGCGACAAGATCACTCTCCCGCTGGCCCCCCTGGTGGCGGCCTGCGGCGCGGCCGTACCGCAGCTCTCGGGCCGGGGCCTCGGCCACACCGGCGGCACCCTGGACAAGCTGGAGTCGATCCCGGGCTGGCGCGCCCTGCTCTCCAACGAGGAGATGCTGCACGTCCTGGACACCACGGGCGCGGTGATCTGCGCGGCGGGCGACGGCCTGGCCCCGGCGGACAAGAAGCTGTACGCGCTGCGCGATGTCACGGGCACGGTGGAAGCGATCCCCCTGATCGCCTCGTCCATCATGTCGAAGAAGATCGCGGAGGGCACCGGCTCCCTGGTCCTGGACGTGAAGGTGGGCACGGGCGCCTTCATGAAGACGATCGAGGACGCGCGGGAACTGGCGTCCACGATGGTGGGCCTGGGCACGGATCATGGCGTCCGCACGGTGGCTTTGTTGACCGACATGTCGACGCCGCTCGGCCTGACGGCGGGCAACGCGCTGGAGGTACGGGAGTCCGTCGAGGTCCTGGCAGGCGGCGGCCCGGCCGACGTGGTCGAACTGACGCTGGCCCTGGCCCGAGAGATGCTGGACGCGGCAGGCATCCGCGACGCAGACCCGGCGAAGGCGCTGGCGGACGGCTCGGCGATGGACGTATGGCGCCGCATGATCGCGGCCCAGGGCGGCGACCCGGACGCGCCCCTGCCGACCTCGAAGGAACAGCACGTCATCACGGCACCCTCGTCGGGCGTCCTGACCCGCCTGGACGCGTACGGCGTAGGCGTCGCCGCCTGGCGGCTCGGCGCGGGCCGGGCGCGCAAGGAGGACCCGGTGCAGGCGGGCGCGGGCATCGAACTGCACGCCAAGCCGGGCGACACGGTCACGGCGGGCCAGCCCCTGCTGACCCTCCACACGGACACCCCGGAGCGCTTCGACTACGCCCTCCAGGCGATCGAGGGCTCGTACGACATCGGGGCAGAGGGCGCGGAGTTCACGGCGGCGCCGGTGGTGCTGGAGCGGATCGCGTAGGTGGTGGGGAGAGGGTGCGCCCGGGCGGGGGGAGTCCCCGGCCTGGGCGCATTTCTCTGGCGGTTGTTCAGCCGAGCAGGGCGGCGACGATCACCAGTACCGGTACGGCGAGGATGGTCGACAGCAGGATGGACTCGCGGGCCAGGTTCTCCGCGACGCGGTAGTGGCTCGCGTAGGTGAAGAGGTTCTGCGCGGCGGGCAGGGCCGAGGTGACGACCACATCGAGCAGGGGCGCGCCGTGCAGGCCGAAGGCACCTGCGGCCAGTGCCCAGGTGGCCACCGGCTGGCCCACCGACTTCAGGGCGACCGCAAGCAGTACGGGTGTCCGCTCGGCGCCGCGCAACGGCCGGGCGCTGCCGGACAGCGAGATACCGAAGGCCAGCAGTACGGCGGGCACGGACATGCCGCCGATCAGGGTGAGCGGGTCGAGAACGGGCGCGGGAACATCGACCCCGGCCGCCGACACGAGCACCCCGGACAGCGATCCGACGGCGATGGGATTGCGCAACGGCGTGATCAACTGCCGCCACAGCGAGCCCTTCTCACCGGTGGTCGTCAGATCGAGGACGGTCAGCGCGATCGGTGCGACCAGGACGGTCTGGAACAGCACTACCGGCGCGACGAGCGAGGCATCGCCCAGCACATACACGGCGATCGGGATGCCGAGGTTGCCGGCGTTGACGTAACTGGAGCAGAGGGCACCGATCGTCGTACGCCCGGCACCCCAGCGGCGTACGACGCCCACCGCGACGAAGACACTCGCCGCCGCGATGGTGCTCAGCGCGGTGACCAGGAGCCGGCTGGAGAAGACCACCGACAGGTCGGCCCGGGCGAGCGTGGTGAACAGCAGGGCCGGGGTGGCGATGTGGAAGGCGAGCTTGGTGAGGACCTCGCGCCCGTTGTCCCCGAGATACCGGCGCAGCCCGATCACGTAACCGACGCCGATGACCACGGCGATCACCGCGTACCCGGTCAGCACGCCTTGCACGAGGCCTCCTTCGTGAGCTGCGGGGGAAGGTGGCCGTGGGGTGTCGCGGGC
>NZ_LIQQ01000303.1 GCF_001418565.1 Streptomyces graminilatus
AGCGCTCGATCGGGACCGGCGTACGCCCGCACCGCCGTCGTGACCGCGCCGGTCCCGATCGAGCGCTCCACGACGCCGATGTCCGACTCCACGGGCACCGTCAGCCGGTACGGGCGCGACGCCAGCAACCCCGGCGCCAGAACACGGCGCAGCCGGGTCAGCTCGGCGCGCAGTGTCACCGGAGTCACCGACTCGTCCTCGTACAGCGCGCACAGCAACTCGTCCCCGGTCAGCCCCTCCGGGTGACGGGCGAGCAGCACCAGGATCTCGCTGTGCCGACGACTGAGCCGCAACGTACGCCCGGCGGCCAGCAGATGCGCCTCGTCTCGGCCCAGCGCGGTCAGTTCGAGCGTGTCCGCGGCGGGGCCGGCCGGGGCGAGCAGCGCCAGTTGGGACTCGGCGGCCCGTGCCACCGCCTGTACGAACCCGAGGCTGTGCGGATGCGCGAGCCCGTCCCGGCCGGTGATGTCCACGGCACCCAGCACCCGCCCCGTGCGCGGATCGTGCACCGGCGCCGCCGCGCACGTCCACGGCTGCACCTGCCGGATGAAGTGCTCGGCCGCGAACACCTGCACCGGCCGGTCCACGGCGACCGCCGTACCCGGCGCGTTCGTACCGACCGCCGACTCCGCCCAGCGCGCCCCCGGTACGAAGTTGATCCGCCCCGCCTGCCGTCTGGTGCTCGGATTCCCCTCGACCCACAGCAGCCTGCCTTGCGCGTCGCACACCGCGAGCAGGTGCCCGCTGTCGGCGGCGAAGGTGCCCATGAGTTCACGGAACAGGGGCATCACCCGGGCCAGCGGGTGCTCCGCGCGGTAGGCGCCGAGGTCACCGTCGACCAGCTCCACGCTCGCCGTGCCGTCCGGCCCCACCCCGGCCCGGGCGGAACGTCTCCACGAGTCCGCCACCACGGAACGCACCGGCATCGTCACCGTTCCCGCCTCGGTGAACGTCTCGTGCGCGCGGCGCATCACCCGCCCCCGTTCGACGGGGTCGGCTCCCTGCTCCAGGGCCACCCACGGATCGGTCAACTGGGCCTCCGGAAGGCGATATGGCTGGTGACATAGTCACTCGGGGGTCGGACGGGGACAACCGTTTGGCGAGGCTCCGTCTCACATGGTTCACGCTACGGCGCTGCCCGGCCGGGCAGGAAGGCCCCATGATTTCCGGTGGACAACCGACTGATTGTGGACAACTCGGCCACTCCGGCGAGTGACGGAGGCCCGCTGCACGGCGGATCGAAGCCGGTCGCAGGCAGTCGAGGCAGTCGAAGCAGGACGGGGCCGGTCAGGGGCAGCCCAAATCCATCCAGCCCCGTCCCGTTCAGGCCCGCTCCGCGACCGCCCCGGGATCGTCCAGTACCGCCCGCACCACCGAGTGCGCGGCGCCCAGCAGCGGGCCCTCGGGGCCCAGCCGTGACACCGACACCGCGCAGGCGGGCCCCGCCGTGCGCCGGGCGAGTTCCTTCTCCAGCGACGGCAGCAGCCATGGCGCGAGCCCGGACAGGGCACCGCCGAGGACGACGATCTCGGGGTCAAGCAGATTGACCGCCCCGGTCAGCGCGATACCGAGTGCCGTACCGGCCTCGTCCAGGGCCCGTCGTACGTCCGTGTCGCCCCGGGCGGCGCGCTCCGCGAGCAGCCCGACGCGGTCCTCGCCCGGCTCGACCCCCGCCGCCCGCAGGACCGCCTCCTCACCCGCGTACTGCTCCAGGCACCCGCGCCCGCCGCACGCGCACTCCGGGCCTTCCGGATAGACCGGCACATGCCCCAACTCGCCCGCGAATCCCCGCGTTCCACGCAGCAGCCGTCCGTCCACGACCACCGCCGCGCCGATGCCGATCTCGGCGGACACATGCAGGAAGTCGGGCGGAGTGGCGTCTCCGAGCCAGAGTTCCGCCAGTGCGCCGAGGTTGGCCTCGTTGTCCACGGTCAACGGGAACCCGGCGGGCAGCAGCGCGCCGAGATCAGTGTCGTGCCAGTCGAGGTTGGGGGCGCGGACGACCGTACGCCCGTCGCGGGCCACGAGCCCGGGCACGGCGACCGTGAGGCCGGCCGGCCACAGGCCCTCACGCTCGACCTTGGCGATCACTTCGCGCACCAACCCGGTGAGTTCCTCGATCACCGGTTCGGCGGAGCGCTCGCGGTTGGTGCCGTGTCGCACGGCGCGCGCCCGCACCTGGCCGCGCAGGTCGACCGCGCAGACCGCGAGATGGTCGACACCGACCTCCGCGCCGATCCCGGCCGGACCACGCCCGCTCACGGCCAGCGCCGACCCGGGGCGCCCGACCCGGCCGGGCCGCTCGGGGCCCAGCTCTTCGAGCAGCCCCGAGCGGATCAGCTCGTCCACCAGCGTCGACACCGCCGCACGGGTGAGCCCGATGCGCGAGGCGACCGCGGCACGCGAGAGCGGCCCCTCGGCGCTGACGCTGTGCATCACGCGCGCGAGGTTGCGGCGGCGCATGCCCTGCTGGGTGTCGGGCAGCCTCGCGGCGGCGCCGGGCGGAAGGGCCTCGTGCAGCGGTGCGCTCATGCCTCCGTGAGTCCTCGGTCGGTGTCGGTGAGCCGGCGTTCGCGCGGACGGACATATGTACGTCGGTGTCCTTCGGCGGACGCCTGTCCGGCTCCGTCGGCTCGTCTTCGTCCCGTGGGCCGTCAGACGGCGTCCGTCCCCCGCTCCAGCAGCGGCGACGCGTCGGACAGTACCCCGGAGATCCGGTCCAGCGTCGCCTGGTCCCGCTCCACCGCGTCCAGGACCGGACCCCGGGCCGTGTCCCAGCGGCGGGCCACCGCGGCCGGATCCTCGCCGGTCAGCAGGCCCGCCGCCTGCGCCGCGGCGCCGAGCGCGACCAGTTCCTTGGCCTCGGGCACCTGGACGGGCCGCCCGGACAGCCGCCGTACGGTTTCCTGCCACGCCCTGCCGCGCGCGCCGCCGCCGATCAGCAGGAGCGGCACCGAGCGGTCCGCGTCCGCGTCGAGCACCAGATCGAGGGCGCCGAGCAGCGAGTGCACCGCCCCGTCGTACGCGGCCTGGAGCAGTTGGCCGCCGGTCGTGTCATGGCGCAGCCCGTGCAGCAGCCCCGAGGCGCCCGGCAGGTCGGGGGTGCGCTCGCCGTCCAGGTAGGGCAGGAGGGTGACGGCCGCACCGGGTTCGACGGCCTCGCGGTCCAGGCCGAGCAGGGCCGCGACGCGGTCGACGGCGAGCGTGCAGTTGAGGGTGCAGGCCAGCGGCAGCCAGTCGCCGCGCGCGTCGGCGAAGCCCGCGACGGTGCCGGTCGGGTCGGCGGGCCGGTGCGTCGAGACCGCGTACACCGTGCCCGACGTGCCGAGGCTCAGTACCGGAGCGCCCGGGCGCAGCCCGAGGCCCAGCGCGGCGGCGGCGTTGTCCCCGGTGCCGGCGGCGACCAGGGTGCCCTTGGAGAAGGGCAGGTCATGGCTGTCGCGGACGGTCCCGGCCACCTCGCCCGGCCGGACCACCCGGGGCAGCAGTGCGGGGTCGAGCCCCACATGGGCGAGCACCTCCGCGTCGTACGCCTCCGTCCCGGACGCCCACCAGCCCGTGCCCGAGGCGTCGCCGCGGTCGGTGGTGCCCTGGCCGGTGAGGCGCTCGGTGAGGTAGTCGTGGGGGAGACGTACGGCCTTGACGGCGCGCAGCGCCTCCGGCTCGTGCTCCGCCAGCCAGGCCCACTTCGTGACCGTGAAGGAGGCCCCCGGCACACTTCCGGTGCGCTCCGCCCAGGCCTTCGCGCCGCCCAGTTCCTCGACGAGTCGGCGGGCCTGCGGCGCGGAGCGTACGTCGTTCCACAGCATCGCCGGACGGACCGGCTCACCCTGGGCGTCCAGGGTGACGAGCCCGTGCTGCTGGCCGCCGATCGACACGGCGGCGGCCTCGCGGGCCGCGTCACCGCATTGGCTCAGTGCCTCGTGCAGGGCGTTCCACCACTGCCGCGGGTCGCTCTCACGGCCCGCCCCGGTGGTCACGGTGTGCGATGCCTGGCCGCTCGCCACGACCTGGCCGGTGGCCGCGTCGACGACCAGCGCCTTGGTGGACTGGGTCGACGTGTCCACGCCGACAACGAGCGGACCCTCGGCTGCTGACATCGAGCTCTCCCTCTTCCGCGGCTCCGCGGGGATCTGGCCTGCTGTTTTCCGGTGCCTGTCCGGGTCGCGGCGACCCGTTCCCACCCTCAGTCTCTGCTCAGGGACACGTTGTCTCTTCCCAGAGATGTTCCTGCATACTAATTTGTAAACCGCCATGACGAAATAGTCGGAGCAGCGAGGAGCCGCAGCATGAGCTATCAGCCCACCCCCGAGGACAGGTTCACCTTCGGTCTGTGGACCGTCGGCTGGCAGGGACGTGACCCCTTCGGTGACGCCACCCGCCCGGCGCTCGACCCGGTCGAGACGGTGCAGCGCCTGTCCGAGCTCGGCGCCCACGGAGTGACCTTCCACGACGACGACCTGATCCCCTTCGGGTCCTCGGACACCGAGCGCGAGTCGCACATCAAGCGCTTCCGCCAGGCCCTCGACGCGACCGGCATGCGCGTACCGATGGCCACCACCAACCTCTTCACCCACCCCGTCTTCAAGGACGGCGCGTTCACCGCCAACGACCGTGACGTGCGCCGCTACGCGCTGCGCAAGACGATCCGCAACATCGACCTGGCGGCCGAGCTGGGCGCCGAGACCTACGTCGCCTGGGGCGGCCGGGAAGGCGCCGAGTCCGGCGCCGCCAAGGACGTGCGCGTCGCCCTCGACCGGATGAAGGAGGCCTTCGACCTCCTCGGCGAGTACGTCGTCTCCCAGGGCTACGACCTGAAGTTCGCCATCGAGCCCAAGCCGAACGAGCCGCGCGGCGACATCCTGCTGCCGACGGTCGGCCACGCCCTGGCCTTCATCGAGCGCCTGGAGCGCCCGGAGATGTACGGCGTGAACCCCGAGGTCGGCCACGAGCAGATGGCCGGGCTGAACTTCGCGCACGGCATCGCCCAGGCCCTGTGGGCGGGCAAGCTCTTCCACATCGACCTCAACGGCCAGTCCGGCATCAAGTACGACCAGGACCTGCGCTTCGGCGCCGGGGACCTGCGTTCCGCCTTCTGGCTGGTCGACCTCCTGGAGAGCGCCGGTTACGCGGGCCCGAAGCACTTCGACTTCAAGCCGCCGCGGACCGAGGACATCGACGGTGTGTGGGCGTCTGCGGCCGGCTGCATGCGCAACTACCTCATGCTGAAGGAGCGTGCCCTCGCCTTCCGCGCCGACCCGGAGGTCCAGGCGGCTCTGCGTGCCTCGCGTCTGGACGAGCTGGCGCAGCAGACGGCGGCGGACGGTCTGGCGGGCCTGCTCGCGGACAGCTCGGCCTTCGAGGAGTTCGATGTGGAGGCCGCCGCCGCGCGCGGGATGGCCTTCGAGCAGCTCGACCAGCTGGCCATGGACCACCTGCTGGGCGCGCGCGGCTGAGTCGCGGGCCGGGGACGCCTGTCCATCGACGGGCGTCCCCTGCCGCCGGCGCGTACAACCGCGCTCCGGTTGATCTCCTTTATCTCCTTGATCTACTGCGACCGGGTCCGGCGTGGATTTCTACGGAATCATGCGGTCCATGGCATGAGCCCGTATCAACTTCCGTGTGGGGGTCGCGTGCTGACCGGTTCGCGGCGAGTCTTGACGGTATGGCCATGCCACCCGTACCGCCTCAGCCGCCCGGGCCACCGGGAGACAGTCCGCCTCCGGGCGGTGGTTTCGGTCCGCCTCCCGGTGGCTTCGGCCCGCCCGCCGGGGGCGGCTACGGCCCTCCCCACGAAGGCAACAGGCAGGGCGGCGGAGGCTGGTTGCCGCCGATGCCGCCCGAACCGCCCGGCGGCCAGGGCGGCCACCGGGACCCCGGCAGGCGTCCGGGCCCGCTGTTCATCCTGCTCGTGGCGCTCGTCGCCGTCGGAGCCGTTGTCGCGGTGGTGCTCATGCTCTCCGGTGGCGACGACCACCCGGACAAGAACCCGCCCGGTAACAGCGGGAGCCCGAGCCGAAGCCCCGAGCCGTCGTTCGGCATCCCGACCGAACTGCCCACCAGGCTCCCCACCAACCTGCCCACGCTGCCGTCCGGGCTCCCCACCGAACTTCCCTCCGAGTTCCCCACCGACCTGCCGAGCGAGTTCCCGAGCGACCTGGCGTCGCTAGTCCCGCTGTCCGGTGACTGAGCGCGCATACGGGAATCCGGCGACGCCGAGTCATGAAGGCGGCCGTGCCTGAAGGCCGTTGCGAAATGGGCGCCGTCCTGGAGGACGGCGCCTCCGCTGCTCCGGCACCCCGAAATACACCGCGCCACTGACCTGACGCCCCGCCGGATCGCGGTCCACGCGTACGTGCCGCTCGCCTTGCCGGGTTCTGCCGGTTCCGGGCGGTTCCGTGCCCCGGTGGGGATCGGCGGGGCGAGCGGCCTCCGACCCCGCACTCGCGTTTCCTTCGCAAGCTTCTAAAGGGGCTCCTCGACCGCTATGTACTCCATCGCGGCCAGCGCGGTCCCCGGGTCCTGGGCCGCCTGTCCGGCGGGCAGCCAGCGGCCGTTCTGCCTCCGGTACGGCCACCAGCGGCCGTCACGTCCCAGGCGCAGTTGACTGTCCGCGCCCACCACCGTCCACCGGTTGCGTGCGGCCCGCAGCACCGGCCGCCGGTCCTCGTCCCAGGCCGAGTCGAGCGCGGCACGCGCGCGTGCGAGCGTTTCGCCCCCGACCGTCCACTCCTCCTCCAGGACCGACAACGCCCCCGGGCCACCGAACCGCCAGGCACGAACGGCCGACGCCAACTGCTCCCGGTCGCGCCCCGACCCTTCCGCGAGCCGGTCCGAAACGGCCCCTGAAGGGTTGCCCGCGCCCAGCCGGACCGCGTCCTGAGCCATCGTCAACTCCGCCTCGACCGGCCGCTGTCCATGACTGGCCTCCAGTGCCTCGGCAAGCAGCCGACGCGCGTCCACGGCTGTCCGCGCGGCCAGGAACTCCAGTGCGCCGGGGTCCACTCCGGGCACGGGCGGGACGTCGGTGTCCAGGGTCGGTGGTGTGCCGGGCGCATCGGGGAGCGGGGGCAGGGCAGGCAGTGCGGGGAGGATGTCCCCGGCTGCGTACGCCTCGGCCGCGTCCACGCCCTCCGGCCCGCCGGACCCGTCGGCGGATACGGTGCCACGGCTTTGCACGGCGTCCAGCAGGGCACGCTCACCGCGTCCCCGCATCAGCAGCAGGACGAAGGGGTCCTGGTCCAGCAGCCGGGCCACCTGGTAGCAGAGAGCGGCCGTATGACCGCAGTGGTCCCAGGCGCCGCAGTCGCACTCCGGTTCCAGATCGCCCATACCGGGCAGGAGTTCGACTCCGGCGGCAGCGGAGTCCTCCACCAGGTGCGGGGGCATGTCCCGGTCCAGCAGGGCCGCGATGTGACCGGCCCGCTCGACCGTCACGTCCAGGAACCGGTCCCACTGTTCCTCGGACAGTTCCTGAAGCAGGACGTCGGATCGGTGCGTGGTGCGGTCGGGGTCCTGGACGACGGCGGTGATACGTCCCGGGCGCACCGACACGGCGCCCACGGCTCCGGCCCGCGCGAGCCGGCGTCCCGCCCGTACCTGTTCGGAGTCCAGCGCCGTGTCCTCCAGCGACTTCAGCCAGGCGCGCCCCCACCACGTCTCCGCGAAACCGCGCCCTTGTGGGGGAGGCGGCGCGGTGAAGGTGCGCTCCGCGCCGGCTCCGTACGCGTCGCTCTCGTACGCGTCACGCTCGTACACCTCGCCGTCGTGGTCGTCCCCCTGGCGCGCGTCCCCGTTGTACTCGTTGTACTCGTCGTACTCGTGCCCGTTGCGGCGGCTGTCGTCGTACTGGTCGTGCCGCCGGTCAATGCTGTGCTGGTTCATCGCGCGCCCCCTCGCAGTCGCACCAGGTCGGCCAGTTCGGTGTCCGTGAGTTCCGTGAGCGCGGCCTCGCCGGAGCCGAGCACCGAGTCGGCCAGGGCCCGCTTGCGGTTCAGCATCTCGGCGATGCGGTCCTCGATCGTGCCCTCGGCGATCAGCCGGTGCACCTGCACGGGGCGGCTCTGCCCGATGCGGTACGCGCGGTCCGTGGCCTGGGCCTCGACCGCCGGGTTCCACCAGCGGTCGTAGTGCACGACGTGCTCGGCCCTGGTCAGGTTGAGTCCGGTGCCGGCGGCCTTCAACGACAGCAGGAAGACGGGTACCTCACCCTCCTGGAAACGCTCGACCATCGCCTCGCGTTCCGCGACGGGCGTGCCGCCGTGGAGAAACAGCGTGGGCACGCCGCGTGCCGCCAGATGTCGTTCCAGGAGCCGTGCCATCCGCACGTACTGGGTGAAGACCAGGACGCTCGCTCCCTCGGAGAGGATGGTGTCGAGCAACTCGTCCAGCAGTTCCAGTTTCCCGGAGCGTCTCGCGATCCTCGGCCGGTCCTCCTTGAGGAACTGCGCCGGATGGTTGCAGATCTGCTTCAGGCCCGTCAGCAACTTCACGATCAGCCCGCGCCGCACCATGTCGTCGGCGCCGGAGATCTCCGCGAGCGTCTCCCGCACCACGGCCTCGTAGAGGGCTGCCTGCTCCTTGGTGAGCGACACGGCACGGTCCGTCTCCGTCTTCGGCGGCAGCTCGGGAGCGATGCCCGGGTCGGACTTTCGCCGCCGCAGCAGGAATGGGCGTACGAGCCGGGCCATACGCTCGGCGGCGGCCGGATCCTGACCGCCCTCGACGGACTGCGCGTACCGCGACCGGAAGGTGCCGAGCCGACCCAGCAGTCCCGGGGTCGTCCAGTCGAGGATCGCCCACAGCTCCGACAGGTTGTTCTCCACCGGGGTGCCGGTGAGCGCCACGCGTGCGCGTGCGCCGATGGAACGCAACTCCCGGGCCGTCTCCGAGTACGGGTTCTTGACGTGCTGTGCCTCGTCAGCCACGACCATGCCCCACGGCACCTGGGCCAGCCGCCGCGCGTCCAGGCGCATGGTGCCGTAGGTGGTGAGCACGAACTCGCCCTCGGCCAGGGCCTCCAGGCCGCGCCGCGACCCGTGGAAGCGGCTTACCGGCGTACCGGGCGCGAATCGTTCGATCTCACGCTGCCAGTTGCCCATCAGGGAGGTCGGACACACCACGAGAGTGGGCCCCGCCGCCGACGCGTCGGTCTGCCGGTGCAGGTGCAACGCGATCAGTGTGATCGTCTTGCCCAGGCCCATGTCGTCGGCCAGGCAGCAGCCGAGACCCAGGGACGTCATCCGGACCAGCCAGTCGAGGCCCCGCAGCTGGTAGTCGCGCAGTGTGGCGGCGAGTGCGGCCGGCTGACCGACCGGGTCCTGTGTGTCGGGGTCCGAGATACGGTCCCGCAGTGCCGCCAGCCACCCGGTGGGCCGTACCTCGACCGGGCGGCCGTCGACCTCCGTGGAGCCCGTCAGTGCGGCGCCGAGGGCATCGACGGGAGTGATCTTGCGGTCCTGCTGTGCCTGGGCGCGGTGTACTTCCTGAGGGTCGACGAGGACCCACTGGTCACGTAGCCGCACCAAGGGGCGGTTCGCCTCGGCGAGCTGGTCCAGTTCCTCGCGCGTGAGCTGCTGGTCGCCCAGTGCGAACCGCCAGTTGAAGGCGAGGAGCGCGTCGGCGGACAGGAACGACGGCGCGTCCGACGAGACCTTCCCGGGCCCCGCGTCCTCGTCGGGTGGGCCGACGACCGCGTGGGTGGTCAGCTCGCGGACCAGCTCCCTAGGCCAGTGCACCTCGACCCCGGCGGCGGACAGGGCGCGGGCGCCTTCCCCGAGCAGCTCGGCGATCTCCTCCTCGGCCAGTTCGACGGCGTCCGGTACGGCCGCCGAGAGCAGGGGAGCGAGCGGCGGCCAGGTCCGGACCGCGCGGCGCAGCGCGAGCAGTGCGTCCACGCGCGCGCGTGGACCGAACATGCGCCCGGTGGTACCGGCCGGGGCCCACACGCCGACCGCGTCCGCCACGAGTCCGGGCCCGCTCACACTGTGGACCTGGAGCACGGCCCGGAACAGCGGGCCGGTCCCGTCCGGCACCGACGCCAGGCCCGCCCCCGGTACCTCCACCCGTAGCGAGATCCGTACGCCCGCGTCCTGACCGGCGGCTACCTCGGCCGCCCACGCGCGCTGCTCCGGCATGTGCTGCGGTTCCCGCGCCGCGTAGGCGGCCCCGCCCGTGGCGAGTGAGGCGGCGGGGGAGCGGGGGAGCGTGTCGGCCACGGCGTCCAGGAAGGCGCGCACCAGCCGCTCGGGGTCGGGCAGCCGTGGCGGTTCCGTGCTCTCCAAGGGCACGGCATGTGCCTCCGGGGGCATCGCGGCGGCGAGTTCACGGACGCGCTCCACATCGGCCGGGCCGAGCGGTCCGGCCCGCCAGGCGTCGTGGTCCGCGGCGGAAAGCCCGGGCAACAGCAGTCCGCGCGCGACCAGTTGCAGGGCCAGAACGGCGGCCGTGCCCCAGAACGCCGTCGCCCGGTGGCTCTGCGCGGTCCCACGCGCGCGCGTGAGGACCGGCAACGCCGCACGCACCGGGAGCAGCACGGCGGTCACCTGTGTCCGTTCGGCACCCTGGTCGCCCGGCAGGACCACGGTCAGGTCGTCGGTGGTTCCGGCGGCGACGGCGGGCGGCGCGTCGCCGTCGGGCCGCCAGAACGCGACCAGGCCGGTGCGGGCCGGATCGCCGGGCACGAACACGGCACAGCAGCGGGCCAGTTCGGAGATCTCGGAGGGGGTTGTCGCGGGAATACTCTGCACAGCGATACGCATTCCTCAAATTTGACTAGTCGAGTTCGAATCGCTGAGGCTACAGCACTCCGAGTCGCCGCCCGGTGCCGCCGAGGTGTGACCTGGGTTACCTTTCCAGGGAGTGTTGTCGGCTTTCCGGCGGTGACGCTGCGGGCGGGCAGTGGTGGCCACTTCGTATCCGGAAAGCCCTGCGGCGCATGCGTGAGGTGGACGAGGTGGCAGAGCTCCTCAGGGTCGAGTAGGGGTCGAGTCTCAGGGGCGGCTCAGGGTCGCGGTCCGGAACCGTGGGCGGCGCGGAGCCGTTTTTCCTGGCAGAGAGCGGCACTGGCCGCGAAGGAGGCGACACTCATGTCGAGGAACGCGAAGATCGCCGCAGGAGGCGTGGCAGCCGGGATCCTCCTGTGGATCTGGCTGCCCTGGTGGGCCGCGCTGCTGATAGTGCTGGGAGTTCCGGCTGCCGCCTATCTCGCGCTGGACCCCGCACAGCGGCGCAGGCTGCGCCGCGTCACACGCAAGGAGATCGGCCACTGAGCGGGCGCCTCCCGGTGCCGCGCGTGCCGCATTCGGGCTGACACCCCGCGTGGCCCTCGGCGGGCCGAACACCGCCCGGGATCAAGGACGTCCGGGCGGTGTCGGCCGACGGGGCTCAACTGGGGCGTACGGCCATCCTGTCGAGCGCTTCGAGGAGACCGGGCAGCTCCGGGCCCCGGCCCACCGGCAGCACCTCGCCGGGCTCGTCGTCGAGGAGGACGAAGGCGATGTCGTCGGTCCTGGCCACCAACGACCAGCCGGGGCCGTCGGCGCGCAGTGTCCGCGCGTCACCCGGAGCGAAGGAGGAGCGGACACGGCCGAGAGGCGGAGGGGTGTCCACGTATGAGCGTGCCTCGGCGAGGACGCGCCGGACGCCGACCCGGGACCGGTTCACGGGGCCTTCGGCCCGGCCCGGGGTGTCCTCCGTCAGGGCTGTGGCATCCTCGGCCGGCTCGGTGGTGCCGGCAGCCCGGCCCGCAGCCCGGTCCGGGGCCGCCCCCGCCCGGCCCGGTTCGCCCTCGGGCGCCCCTGCCCGGCCGGCCTCGGCCGGAGGGGCGAAGTCGTCGTCGCTGAGCTGCTCCCGCCAGGTCGCCCATTGGCGCGCGATCTCGTCGGCGCCCAGTCGCCGCTGTGCCGGGCCCCACGTCGTGGTGTCCGGCGGAGCGAGCGGGGGCCGGTCCGTGAGTTCGGGGCCCGGATCGTGCGGGGCGGGCACATCGGGAGCCGCGACGGCGACAGCCAGGGGCCAGCCGGGCAGGGCCGCGACAACCGTGTCCTCCTCGGGCGACAGGTCGTACTCCATGCCGCAGTCCCACGACGCGATCGCGACCGCGACGAGCGAGACGTCGTCGATGATCACCGTCCACCGCGCGCCGTCGCCGTCCTGGCCGATCACCAGCCCGTACCCGTCGGCGAGCGGCGCGAGGTCGAGCGCCGCACAGGCCTCCGGATAGTCGTCACCCAGCACGCTCGGGAACTGCGCGGGCGTCAGCAGCGCCGCCGTGAGCACATAGAGCGCGTCGTCCGCGGTGGCGACGGCTCCCTCGTCCGTCTCTGCCATCCCAGTCTCCCCATCTGTTCGTCCATCGGCGCGCACCCTAATCCGCCCGGCGGGCCGCTGTCACGACTCCCGCCCCGCCCGGAGCTGCTGTTTTCCTGGCGGACAGGGGGGAATCGACCAGATGTACCCGCTTCGGTCAGGTCGTCGGCAGCCCGAGGAGTTCCCGGGCGACCGTCCGCGGCGACTGGTCGCGCTCCCTGGCCAGGGCGATGACGGCCCGGCACGCCAGCTCGTTCACCCCGAACGACAGCGCCTCGGGCGACACCCAGCCCACGGCCTCGTCCATCCGGTCCTGGTCGTCCTCCGCGCAGGCCGACACGTACACGGCGGCGGCCTCGAAGAGATTGTGTGTGCGCTTCTCCCGGCCCGCGCCCGCCTCCGAGCGCCAGGAACGGAGAAAACCGGTGAACGATTCACGGATACCGCCGAACACGCGGACCACCTTCCCCCTGTGTGCTTGCCACCGTTGATCTTTCGTCTGCCGCTGTCCAACGTAGAGACGGAGTTCCGGCGGCAGAAGAGGGCATGGGCGGTGCGCACCCTGCGCGCCGGGTGCCGTCCGGGTCAGACAGGTCGCACGGCCAGCGCCAGAAACCGTGCGTCCTCGTCCACATAGCTCGTCATGTGCCACCCGGAACCGGCCAGCAGTGGACCGAGACGGCCCTCCGCGCGCAGATCCTCCGGGGTGATCCGACGGCCTTGCCGGGCTGCCAGAGCGGCCCTGCCGATCGGGTGGAACAGTGCCAGGGTGCCGCCGGGGCGCACCACACGCGCGAGTTCCCGCAGATTCTCGCCGGGACGCGGCAGATGCGCGATCAGGCCCGCCGCGAACACGGCGTCGAGGGACTCCGAACGCAGCGGAAGGGCGGCGGCGTCGGCCAGCAGCAACTGCCCGTCGAGGCCCCGCCCGGCTCGTACCGCGGCCTCCAGCATGGCCGGGGTGAGATCCGCCCCCAGGACCACTCCCGAAGGCCCCACGGCGGCACGAAGCGGTGCCAGGGCCCGCCCGGTGCCACAGCCGGCGTCCAGCACGCGGTCCCCCTCGCGCAGCCGCAACTCGGCGACCGCGGCGGCGTAGGCGGGCCCGTCGTCCGGGAACCTGCTGTCCCAGTCGGCCGCGCGGGCGGCGAAGAACTCCTGGACGTGTGTGCGGTCGTCGCTCATGTTCCGCATGATCCCGCACGGACGAGAAGTACCCCACGGCGCACACGTTCGAACGGGTAGCGATCGTTCAGGCGCATTTCCCTGTCATATTTCAATACCTTTCGAAACGCGCCCCCTGCGTGCTCCCGTGCCCCCACTAGCGTCCCGTGGTCATGGGACACCTGGACCACGCCACCTTCGGCTGGCTGACCCCCGCACTGTCATACGTGATGGCCTGCATGGGCGCCGCCCTCGGACTGCGCTGCACCGTCCGCGCGCTCGGCGCGACCGGCCGCTCGCGCCGCAACTGGCTCGTCACCGCGGCCTCAGCAATCGGCACCGGCATCTGGACCATGCACTTCGTGGCCATGCTCGGCTTCGGTGTCGGTGGCATCGAGATCCGCTACGACGTGCCGCTGACCATCCTCAGCCTGCTCGTCGCCATGGCCGTCGTCTCCGCCGGGGTCTTCGCCGTCGGCTACGGCCGCGACCGCGCCCGCGCGCTCTTCGTCGGCGGACTCACCACCGGGCTGGGTGTGGCGAGCATGCACTACCTCGGCATGGCCGCCGTACGGCTGCACGGTCACGTGACGTACGACCCCGTGCTTGTCGCGCTCTCCGTGGCGATCGCCGTCGTCGCGGCCACCGCGGCCCTGTGGGCGGCCCTGAACATCAAGTCGCCGGTCGCGGTGACCGTCGCCTCACTCGTCATGGGGGCGGCCGTCAGCAGCATGCACTACACCGGGATGTTCGCGGTGCGCGTGAGTGTCACCCCCTCCGGCGAGACGCTGCCCGGGGCCACGGCGATGCAGTTCATCTTCCCCCTCGCCGTCGGCCTCGGGTCCTACCTCTTCCTGACCTCGGCGTTCGTCGCCCTGTCGCCGACGGCCGGGGAACGCGAGGCATCCGCGTCCGCCCAGCGACCGGCCGACACCGTCGCCGCCCGCTAGGCGCACGCACAAGGCCGGAGACACCACGGGCACACCCCCGCACCACCCCACCACCGGCGAGGAGGCCATGCGCACACCCCGTAGGACCCCGATACCCGGCGCCGGGACGGCGCCCCCGCCCCCGGTGCGCGGACGCCGCGCGCACGCCGGTCCGCCGGCCGACGAGGGTGCCGAGGACTCCCTCGGCGCGCTGCCCGAAGAGGTGCCTACGCGCGCGGGACGCCGGCACCTGCGGCCGGGAACCGTCCGGGCCAAGATCGTCTGCCTCCTGATGGTGCCGGTCGTCTCCCTGCTCGCGCTGTGGGCGTACGCCACCGTCACCACGACCCAGGACGTCGCCCGGCTGCGGCAGTTGCAGCGCGTCGACTCCCAGGTGCGCGCACCGGTGGCCGCAGCCGTCGCCGCGCTCCAGGCCGAACGCACGGCCGCCGTATGTCGTGCCACCGATCCGGCGGCCGTCCCCGACAGCGACCTCGGAACGCTGGGCGAGCGCACCGACCGGACCGTGGCGAAGCTGCGCCTCGGCGCCGGTCACACCGTCGCCGACGCCGAGGAACTGCCCGCCGGAGTCGCGGAACGCCTGGAGACCTTCGTCGCCGACGTCGAACAACTGCGCACCCTGCGGACCTCGGTACGCGACCGCCGTACCGGATGGTCCGAGACGTACGAGCGGTACACCAGGAGCATCGCGGCGGCCTTCGCCGTGGACGGCGCGCTCACCGGCATCCAGGACGCCGAACTCGGCTCCGACGCGCGCGTACTGCTCGAATTCTCCCGCGCGGGAGAGGCCTTGGCCCAGGAGGACACCGTTCTCGCAGGGGCGCGGCTCGCCGGGCGCCTCGACGGACCGCGGCTGCGCCTGTTCGCCGGCGCCGTCGCGACCCGGCGCACCCTCCTGGAAACCGCCGCCCCCGACCTGCGCGGGCAGGAAGGCGCCGCCTGGCGGAACGTCGCGGCGGGCACCCCGTACGCCACAGTGGCCGCCGTCGAGGACAAGGTGCTCGGCGCCCGACCGGGAGCCAGGGCGATCGAGGCCGCACCCGAAGCCACCTGGACCCAGGCACACGCACGCGTGCAGGGTGATCTGCGGGCCGTCGAGGCGGACGCGGGACACGACGTCGCCGACCGGGCCGACCCCTTCACCCGGGGCCTGCTCACCCCGGCCGGCGCCGCGGTGCTGTTCGGCCTCGCATCCGTCGTCGCGTCCCTGGTGATCTCCGTACGCATCGGACGCGGCCTCGTCGTCGAGCTGGTGAGTCTGCGCAACACCGCCCTGGAGATCGCCCGCCACAAACTTCCGCAGGCCATGCGGAGGCTGCGCGCGGGGGAGGAGATCGACATCCGCGCCGAGGCACCCCCAGGACCGCCCGCCGAGGACGAGACCGAGCAGGTGGCGGAGGCCCTGGGCACCGTGCACCGCGCCGCCCTGCGCGCCGCCGTGGAACGCGCCGAACTGGCCAGCGGAATCTCCGGTGTCTTCGTCAACCTCGCACGGCGCAGCCAGGTCCTCGTACACCGCCAACTGAACCTCCTGGACAGCATGGAGCGCAGATCGGACGACCCGAACGAGCTCGGCGACCTGTTCCGGCTCGACCACCTCACCACTCGTATGCGGCGGCACGCGGAGAGTCTGATCATCCTCTCCGGAGCGGCACCCGGCCGGGCCTGGCGAATGCCGGTCTCCCTGACCAACGTGGTCCGCGCCGCCGTGTCCGAAGTGGAGGACTACGCGCGCGTGGAGGTACGTCAGTTCCCCGAGGCGTCCGTCAACGGCGCCGCCGTCGCCGACCTCACCCATCTCCTGGCCGAGATCGTCGAGAACGCCGCCCAGTTCTCACCGCCGCACACCAGGGTGCGCGTCACCGGCGAACCCGTCGGCAACGGCTACGCGGTGGAGGTCGAGGACCGGGGACTCGGGATGGGCAAGGAAGCCCTCGCCGAGGCGAACCGCCGTATCGAACAGTCCGAGACGCTCGACCTGTTCGACAGCGACCGGCTCGGCCTCTTCGTGGTCAGCCGGCTCGCCGCGCGGCACGGCATCAA
>NZ_LIQQ01000304.1 GCF_001418565.1 Streptomyces graminilatus
CCGCGACGGACACCCGCACGCCGGAACAACGGCCGGCGTGCGGGTGTCCGTCGCGGCCGTGGCGGTGGTCGTCGTCGGTACGGGCGCAACGGTCGCGTACCAGTACCTGCCGCCCTCGACGACCAAGGCACCCACCACGGGAGCCTCCACTTCCGCGCCCTCTTCTGGTGGTGATTCCGGTGCGGGTGGGTCGGCCCAGGCCGCGAACGCCGGTTTCGGTGTGCCGACGACGACCGAGAACTGCCCGGCGGCCGACGTGGCCGGTCTGGGCGGTCGCTGCACGACGACCGCCGAGTGCTGGGGCGGCATGGTGGTCACCGTCGGCATCGTCAGCGTGAACCGCTCCGACTGCCTGGTGTCCCACCCGTGGGAGACCTTCGCGATAGCCCCGCTCCCTTCCGACGGGATGACCAACAACCAGCGGGAGCTGGAGAACCACCCGGCCTTCCGCGAACTGTGCTCCCGCGAGGTCCTGGCCGGGTCCAGGCAGGGGGCCGCACTCAAGATCGCGCCCGACCGCTGGACCATCGACGTACTCCCGCCCACGCAGACCCAGTTCGACGACGGGCTGCGCGTCATGCGCTGCGTGGCCACGGTCACCGGTGAGGAGTCGACGGGGGCGAACTTCCGCCCCCGGACATGAGCCCGCCCCCGCCTGTCGTTCCGACTGTCCGGCATCCGGGCGGTGGTTGACGTACGGCGGGACGTATTGCTCAATTGTTCGCATGGAAGCCCAGCAGCAGCGCTTGGTGACGCGCGGCCACATCGACCTCTGTCGAGTGTGCTCCGCCGCGTGTCGCGCCTGACTCGGCGACAGGCCGCCTGACCGGCCCCTGCTCTCTTCGCCCCTTTCTTTGCTTCCTCCCTTCCTTCAGTGCTTCCCGCACTGCCCTCTGCCTCGTCCTCTGCCTCCCCTTTTCTTCCTGACGTGTCGTCAAGTGCGGCCGTACGCAGGGCTGTTCAGCCATGCCCGCGTACGGGGCCCGCCGGTCGAGACGGTTCCCGGAACCTGAGAAAGGCCGCCCACCATGCCCGTACCCGTACCCGTACCCGCGCCCGTGGAGTTCCTCGGCGTCGCCACGAACGGCGACGGCACCGCCGACTCCGCCGCACCACCGGCCGGAACAGCGCCTCCGCCCGCCCCGGACGACCTGGCCACACTGAAGGTCGTCCCCGTACGCCACTACGCCCGCTGGGCGGCGACCGGCACCGTGATCGTGCTGGTCGCGCAGTTCGCGCACGGGCTGTTCACCAACCCGGTGTGGGAGTGGGGTGTCTTCCGCGACTACGTCCTGTCCGAGACGATCGTCCAGGCGGTCGGCGTGACCCTCCAACTGACCGCGTACGCGGCGGTGTTGGGCTTCCTCTTCGGCACGGTACTGGCCTTCATGCGGCTGTCGAGGAGCCCGGTGCTGCGGACCGTCGCCTGGGCCTACATCTGGATCTTCCGGTCGATCCCGATGATCGTCCAGTTGGTGTTCTGGTTCAACCTGGGTGCCCTGTACGACCGGTTGGGCGTCGGGATCCCCTTCGGGCCGGTGTTCTGGTCGGTCGACAGCAACACACTGATCGGCACCATCGGCGCCGCGATCATCGGACTGACGCTGCATCAGGCCGCGTACTCCGCCGAGATCGTCCGGGGTGGTGTCATCGCCGTCGACCAGGGCCAGTTGGAGGCCGCCGCCGCGCTGGGCATCCCCCGGCTGCGGCAGATCCGGCGGATCGTGCTCCCGCAGGCCATGCGCGCCATCCTGCCCACGGCGGGCAACGAGATAGTCGGCCTGCTCAAGGGCACCTCGGTGGTCTACGTGATGGCGATCGGTGAACTCTTCTACCAGGTCCAGGTGGTCTACGGCCGCAACGGCCGGGTGATCCCGCTCCTGCTGGTCGCCACCGCCTGGTACGTCGTACTCACCTCCCTCCTGACGGTCGTCCAGTACTACGTGGAGCGCCACTTCGCCCGGGGCGCCGACCGCACCCCGCCGCCCACCCCGCTCCAGCGCGTACGCCGCTCCGTACGGGACCTGCGCACCGCGGCGGCCCGGCGCGGCGGACCCGTGGTCCCCCTGAACCTCGCGGAAGGCAAGCGATGAGCGACGTGACCGACCTGAGCGGAGCAATGGTGGACGTCCGGGGCGTGCACAAGAGCTTCGGCCCGCTGGAAGTGCTGCGTGGCGTCGACCTCCAGGTCCGCGCGGGCGAGGTCACCGTGATCCTCGGCCCCTCCGGCTCGGGCAAGTCCACCCTGCTGCGCACCATCAACCACCTGGAGAAGGTCAGCAGCGGCTGGATCAGCATCGACGGCGAGCTGATCGGCTACCGGCGCTCCGGCGGCAAACTGCACGAGCTGCGGGAGAGGGACGTACTGAAGCAGCGCACCCACATCGGGTTCGTGTTCCAGGACTTCAACCTCTTCCCGCATCTCACCGTGCTGGAGAACCTCGTCGAGGCACCCGTCTCCGCGCTGCGCCGCCCGCGCAAGGAGGCCGTAGCCACCGCGGAACGCCTCCTCGAACGGGTCGGTCTGACGGACAAGAAGGCCGCCTACCCAAGGCAGTTGTCCGGCGGCCAGCAGCAGCGCGTCGCCATCGCCCGCGCACTCGCCCTCGAACCCAAGGTGCTCCTCTTCGACGAGCCGACCTCGGCCCTCGACCCGGAACTGGTCGGCGAAGTCCTGGACGTCATCAAGGACTTGGCCGGCACCGGCACCACCATGATCGTCGTGACCCACGAGATCGGCTTCGCCCGCGAGGTCGCCGACACCGTGGTGTTCATGGACGGCGGAGTCATCGTCGAACAGGGCCCGCCCCCGGCCGTCCTGGACGCTCCGCAGCACGAGCGCACCTGCGCCTTCCTCTCCAAGGTCCTCTGACCCACGGCCACTTGTCCGGCCGCAGTTCCTCTCTTCCTCACCCCCCTGTCTGCCTCACCCCCCTGTCTGCCTCACCCCGCAAGGAGTACGACCGTGTCCATCAACCTCGCCCGCCGATCCACCGCAGCCGCCCTGGGACTCGCCTCCGCCCTGGTCCTCGCCGCCTGCGCCAACCCCTCGGACGGCGGGACCACCGAGGTCGCGGCCACGAAGGGCGTCGGCAGCGGTACGAAGATCAACCTGAGCCCCGACCAGAACCGTGTCACCACCGCCAAGGTCGACTCCATAGCCGCAGAACTACCCGCGAAGATCCGTGCCAGAGGCACCTTGGAGATCGTCGCCTCCTCCGGCAGCGCCGCCCCCCTGGGCTTCTACGCCACCGACAACAAGACCAGGATCGGTGTCGAGTCCGACATCGCCCACCTGGTCTCCGAAGTGCTGGGCCTCAAGCCGGACTTCAACACCGTGTCCTGGGAGAACATCTTCGTCGGCCTCGACAGCGCCAAGTACGACGTCGGCTTCAGCAACATCACCGTCACCGAGGAACGCAAGGAGAAGTACGACTTCGCCACGTACCGCGAGGACAACCTCGGCTTCGAGGCGAAGAAGGGCAGCGGTCTGAAGATCGCCGGGCCCAAGGACGTGGCGGGCAGGACCATCGCCGTGAGCAGCGGCACCAACCAGGAGAAACTGCTCATCGAGTGGAGCAAGGAGGACGAGAAGGCCGGTCTGAAGCCGGTGAACATCAAGTACTACCAGAACGACAGCGACACCTACCTCGCCCTCCAGTCCGGCCGCATCGACCTCTACCTCGGCCCCAACCCGACCGCCGCCTACCACGCGGCCGCCACCGGCAGGACGGAGGTCGTCGGCACCTACTCCGGCGCGGGCGCCACCCTCCAGGGCCTCATCGCGGCCACCACCAAGAAGGACAGCGGCCTGGTCAAGCCGCTCGCCGACGCCCTCAACGAGGTCATCAAGAACGGCACGTACGGCAAGGTCCTGGAGCGCTGGGGCCTGTCCAACGAGGCCGTGACCAAGTCGGAGATCAACCCGCCCGGCCTGCCCAAGACCAACCAGTAGCGGAGTAGGCGGGCAGGCGAACAGATGATCAGGGCGCGGAGACCGGGATGCCGAAGGAATTCCGGGTCAACGCGCCCTGAATCACGTTGAGTCGGCCTGGGCGGCCGGTGCGGGACCGGGCGACGACTACGCGTTCGCGTGGGGCGGAGACCAGGCAGTCGAACCTACCGTGAGCTGCGGCGGGGCGCCGAGTTCAGAGGGCCTCCGCGAAGGGACACGGAGGATTCAATGACCCGGAAGAACCGGCAGAACCGGAAGACCCGGCAGAACCGGCAGACCCGGAATGCCTGGCACACCGCGCGGCCCGAGAGGGATTCCGCATGAGCACCCCGACTCCTGTGCTGTTCATCCACGGACTGTGGCTCCACGCCACGTCCTGGACACCGTGGATCGAACTCTTCAACGACCGCGGATACGACGCCACAGCACCGGGCTGGCCCGGCGACCCGGACACCGTCCAGGAGGCCCGGGCGCATCCCGAGCGCCTGGCCGACCACGGCATCGACGACGTGGTCGAGCACTACGCGGAGATCATCCGCGGCCTCGGCACCAGGCCGGTCCTGGTCGGGCACTCCTTCGGCGGCATGATCGCGCAGAAGCTGCTCGGCCAGGACCTGGCCGCCGCGGCGGTGGCGATCGACGCCGCTCAGATCAAGGGCGTACTGCCGTTGCCGCTGTCGGCGCTGCGGGCCACGCTGCCCGTGTTCAAGAACCCCGCCAACAGGCACCGGGCCATCTCGCTGACCAGCGAACAGTTCCGGTACGCGTTCGGCAACGCCGTCTCCGAGGAGGAGTCGCGGCAGCTCTACGAGCGGTGGACCGTCCCGGCGCCCGGCAAACCCCTCTTCGAGGCAGCCGCCGCCAACTTC
>NZ_LIQQ01000305.1 GCF_001418565.1 Streptomyces graminilatus
GCTCAGGGGGCCGGGGACGCCTCGGCACGGGGCGGAAAGATACTCCAGGGCGTTCTCGAGCCATCCCGGGCGGGCGTGTTCATCCCACATGTAGTCGGGGGCGAGGGCAGCTGCGGTGACTTCCAATACGCGCTCGGGCAACGCCAGGCCGTGGCCGAGGCGGCGCAGCTGCACCGCGGCGGTGATGAGGCACCGGGCCATCGGTGCGGCCCCGTCGACGCGCTCCAGCAATGCCGGCACGCCCGCGAGGTACTGGGTGAGCCGGCTTTCTTCGGCGTGGGCGGAGGCCTCGGCGACGCGCGGGTCGGCCTGTGCCGCCTTGGCCAGGGCCGAGGGTTCGCATGAGAACTGGTCGGGGATCCGCGCGCTGACGGCGGCCCCGGTGAGCAGGGCCCGGGCCTGGGGGCAGGCGTCGTAGGACGGAGTCGAGGGGGCGGTGAGGCGGGCCCAGTCCTCGGGATGTGCGGTGGCGAGCGCCAGGATGGGGCCGCGCCCGGGTGTACGCAGCAGTTCACGTAAGGCGGTGGCTACCCGCTCGCCGACAGAGCGGTCGCTGGTCAGCAGATAGTGCTGGATCTCGTTGAGCCAGAGCACGGTGCGGGGTCCGACCTCCGGCAGGCCGGTGAGCACCGCTTCCGTGAGGGTCGGCTCGATCGGGTGCCACAACCTCCAGTCGTCTGGCAGGAGTTGGACCGCCTCCCAGCAGGCACGGGTCTTGCCGGTGGAGGATCCACCGATCAAGGTCACCCATGTGCTGCGCCCGTGGCGGGCGCCGTGTACCGCCTCACGCAGCAGCGCATCATGGTCGCGCTCCACATACGCAGGCAGGAGAGGCAAGGAGCCGGGTCGGTCGTCGCCGGGGCCGTCGATCGCCGGGTGGACCTCCAGGGCGAAGGGGTCAGGGACGTCGCGTACGCGCCATCCTGGCCGCTCGTGGGCATCCAAGATTTCGCGGGCCTGGGCCTCTTTCGCAGCCGCCTGGGCGTGGCGTGCGCGCCGGGCTGCCTCGTCGAAGTACTGGTCACGCCAGTGTTCCCTCTCGAAGAGGGTCCGGCCCGCGGGCGGCTCGACACCGCGTCGTCGCGCCTCCGCTCCGATGGCGTCGACGATGGTCAGCAGTTCGTTCACCTGGCGGGGGAAGCGGGCACCGCGCAGCCAGTCTCCGATGGTCGTCGGCGCGACGCCGGCGCGCTCCGCCAGGGCGCGGTCGGAGGGCTGGCGGTCGAGGTATCGACGGCGAAATTCTCCCAGTTCGGCCATCTGCTGACCGAAGTTGAGCTTCTCCCCCACGGTGTACGCCCTCCCCTCTCTTTCCACTGCCGTCAGCCGGAGGTTGTCGGCAGATCATCTTTGCAGCCGATGCCGGTCGCCGCCGCGGAGACGGGCACCGGCGTGCTGCCGGCGTGCTGTCCAACTTGCAGCGGATACCTGTGGGACACGGCAGTTGGACAGGAACAGTCGCTTCCCGACCTGCCGGAGTGCCGCTCCGGCCGTACGAGGAGCCCTGATGAGCCGCGTTGATGTCCTGTCTCTCCTGCTTGCCCTGTCCTTCTCCGTGAACGTGGGCGGTACTGCTGGGTGGCTCGCCGCACGGACCGGGATGGGGTGGGCCCGTGCGGTGCTGTTCGGTGGCGGGGCCGTCGGTACCACCATGGCGCTCGTCTTCGCCGGGGTTGCGGCCTACCACTGACGCGGCAAAGTCGGAACTCGAGGCTGCCCAGGAGGGTGCGGGAACGGCAGGGTTGCCTTGGGAGCCCGTGGAGTTCGACGGCCGGAGTGACGCAGGTGCCTTCGGGCAGCGCGGAGCGGGCGCCGTATTTACTCCGGTCCTAGGCGTACATGGACGCGTGCACCGAGCAGGTCTTGGGGGAACCAGCGCTGTCCGGGCGTGAGCTCGATCGAGGTTCCGCCCCGGATGAACGTGCCGGTGAACCGTCGGCCGGTTTCCCGGCTGAGGACGGGCAGGACGCTGATGTCCAGCAGATCGGGCGGCTGCGGCCACAGCTTCACCACGCTCCCGGCCTCTTCGAGAGGGTGGTCGATGTCCATGAGGGGGTGGCTGAGGAGCTGGAACTGTGCCAGCGTCCCGTCGGGGAGGCCGAAGCCGAGGTTGGTCGCCTGGCCCACTCCCCCGGCCGCCCGGGGATGTGGATCCGCGGGAGCAGGATCCGTTCGTCCGGTACAGAGGCGTCGTCGCGGGATTCGGGGTTGATGATGCCCAGCCACAGCGACAGGTCGGCGGGCAGCGCACCGGTGTTCCGGAGCCCGGGCAGCCAGGACATGGGGAACTCCCATGCCGAACGGTCGCGTTGGGGCGGTGCGGCATACACAGCGTCGGGGTGTGCGGCCAGCAGCAGCGTTTTCGCGGCCCACCGGGCGAGGGCCCGGACGGAGGGACCGGCGATCGGGGCCAGATCGTCGAGCGCGGCGCGGACCGGGGTCTTCGCGGGTTGCTCGAAGACGGTGTTGAGCCATCCGTTGCAGTCCCGGCCGCCGTCCGGTTCTTCCTTCTTTCCACAGGCGGGCAGCATCAGCCGGGTGAGGTGGTCGCGTTCCACCCGGCCGCTGGCGTAGGCGACCAGTTGCCCGTTGACCTCGGCCGTGAAGGGGCCCTGGCCGTCGTGGCGGCTGAGGAACCAGGTGGGCAGCACGTGTTCGCGGCGCCGCCGTACGGGGACGCCGCAGAACACGCAGCGCAGTTCACTCATGGCCGGGAGCGTACGCGCCGCACGGGGCGCGTGCCGGGAATTGTCCGGTGGCCCTCCGCTGCCGGCTGCGACTCAGGTGTCCGGGGTGTTCTCGGTCGTGGCGTCGGAGGCCGGCAGGGTGCGGAAGAGGTGCCGGGGCAGCAGGTCGGTCTGCAGCGCGGTCTCGAGGCGGGCGATGGTGGACAGGTCGGGGTAGACCAGGCCGCGGATGATCCGGCCGACCGCGGTGGCGTTCAGTCCCGCCCGGGTGGAGGCCGATCGCTGCGAGAGGCCCCGCCGGGTGAGGGCGTCGTCGAGGGCGCGGGCCAGGACGAGGGCGTAGTGCACGCCCGGCGGCGCGTCCGCATGGACCGAGACCTCGGCGGGCCATTCGCCGTCGGTGTACGCGTGGGGCGCCTTGTCGCCGCGCATGTCGCCCCCTGGAAGTGTCCTGATCACTCGCTGTCCTCCGTATGATCCCGCACCCGGCCCCGGTGATCTGACACCCCACCAGGGTGATGTATATATGCATCACTCAGGTTAGAGGGAGCGCGTGCATGGGCCGGTGGTGGGCCGGGATCGACTGGTCATGGGGACTTCAGGATTTCGTGATCATCGACGAGGAAGGGAAGGTGGTCCTCCACCTTCGGGTCGAGGAGTCCCGTGAGGGCGTCGAGCAGATCCTTGGGGCCCTGCGTGCCCTGAACCCGACCTCGCACCGCTTCTCCCGGCGCCAGGTGCCCATCGCGATCGAGGACGGCACCCGTCTGCTCGTCGCCGAGCTGCAGCGCCGCCGCCAGCCGGTGGTCGTCATCCCGCCCGCGGTCACCTCCCGCTACCGCGGCCGCCACGGTGCCGCCGTCTCCAAGTCCGACCGCGGCGATGCCGCCCTGCTGGCCGACATCATCCGGCAGAACCCCGGCCGGCGCTCCTTCCTGCCCGAGAACTCCGACCAGGCCGCCGCCATCGCGGTGCTGGCCCGCACCCAGGCATCCAGTACGCAGGCGGCCCGCGCGATCATGCTCCGGCTGCGATCCCACCTCGGCCTGTACTTCCCGGCCGCCGTCGAGGCGTGGTCGGGCACGCAGCACGGGCTGCGCCGGCCGGAGGCACGGGCGGTACTCGCGCTGGCACCGACACCGCGCCAGGCCGCCGCCCTGTCCAAGCGGCGGCTTCACGACACGCTCGCCGCCGCCGGCCGCACCCGGCTCCTGGACGAAGAAGCCGGCCGGCTGCGGGACCTGTTCGCCGCGTCGGCCCTGCGCCAGCGGCCGGAGACCGAGCAGGCCATGGGCGAACGCACCCGGCTCCACCTCGCCGAGCTGTCCATCGCCTGCCAGCACGCCGAGCACCTGTCCAATCTGGCCGACACGCGGTTCTCCGCCCACCCCCACCACCGGATCTACCGGTCCTTCCCGGCCTGCGGCCCCATCGTCGCCGCCCGTCTCTTCGCCGAGATCGGCGACGCCCCCGAGCGCTTCCCCACCGGGCGCCATCTGCGTGCCTACGCGGGCACGGCCCCCATCACCTGGTCCTCCGGGAGCAGCCACACCGTCGTCCACCGCACGGTGTGCAACCGGGCGCTCAAGGCGACCGTCCACCAGTGGGCCTTCGGCGCGCTCACCCGCTCCCCCGGCTGCCGCGCCCTGTACGACGCGCGCCGACAACGCGGTGACGGCTACGCGGCGGCGCTGCGCCACGTGGGCAACCGACTGCTCAGCGGCCTGCACCACTGTGTTCGGACCGACCAGCTCTACCAGGAACACGTCATGTTCCCCACGGCGGACGGCCGGGACGAGGTGACGGGCGGCCAGGACGAACACCTGCGTGTGACCTTGGGCCGTGAGCCCTGAAGCGGAAGTGGTGCCTGGCCGTCCTTCATCCCGCCCCGCGCCGTACCGCTCTTGACCGGGCTGGTGGACGGGCAGCCGGAACAACGCCTGAATTGAATCCCTGGGCCCGTGAGCCCTTACGCGGGAACGGCGCCGGCTGCCTCTCCACCCGCCCGGCCCGCCGGGTACTCCCGCCGCAGCCGCGGCCATTCACACACTGGTGTCGTGGAGGCCCCGGGGAGGAGCAGGACGTTGCCGACGGGGCTCGTGGAGACGACGACCCCGATGTCCGGCTGGTCGGCGAAGAGGTTCCCGCCGACAGGCGTCCGAGGCCGGCGCTGTCGCCTACGGGACGCGCCGCGATCTACGCGGTCGGCCAGGAGACCGAGATCCGTCGGTGCTTCTTGTCGATGATCCGGCCGCCGGTGATCCGGTCATCGGGCGTGGCCGCCGGGTAGAGGGCGATGCGGGGGCCGGGAGCACCGCGGTGCTGCCTGCCCCAGGTGCGGACGATGTCGGCCAGCCGCTTGGCGAAGCCGGCCCCGTCGGGACCGAAGCCGTGGAACCCGAACTCCCCGGTCTTCTTCTCCTGGTCGCGGCGGAGCACGATGTAGCCGAAGTTCGGGCCGTCGATCGCGACCATGGAGAAGTTGAGGTTGGTGGGGCCGATCGCGCCGGTGGCCAGTTCAGGGTCGATGGACATGGAGCAGTACGTCGGCACGTGGGTCGCCAGGTACATCTGGAGGGTGCCGATGGGCTCCCGGTTGGGGATGCTCAGCCCGGTCCATGTCTCGGCGCGAGGGGTGTCCAGGACGCCGTCCAGCAGCGTCGGGTCGGCGGGCAGCCCCTCGTCGAAGTACAGGGTGACGCCCTTGTCTCCGGGCAGTTGCATCGTCTGCTGGGTGTGGGAGCCGGCGCCCTGTACCGGCACGAAGCCGCACACGTGGGCGCTGGTGGCGACGAGGTGGTCGCCCTGCCGGACGAACCGGTAGGTGCGGGTCAGTCCGTTGATGCGCAGCGGCACGACGAGCCGGCCGTCGTCCTTGAGCTGCTCGGTCCAGGCGGGTGGGATGTCCCAGGCGCCGGCGGTCACGATGATCGCGTCGTAGGGGGCGTGGCCGTGGACTCCGTGCTCGGCGTCGGCGACGATGACGTTGACGTCGGTGTAGCCGGTCTCGGTGAGGAACCGCTTGGCACGGTCGGCCGGTTGGGAGTCGATGTCGACGGTGGTGACCTGCCCGTTGGGCCCAACGAGCTCCGCGATGTAGGCGGCGTTCGGCCCGTTGGTGCCGATCTCCAGCACGTTGTCTCCGGGGTGGAGATCGGCCTGTTCCAGCTGCATGGCCTGGATCTGCGGGGCGGAGACCGAGCTGGTGTGGTGGCCGTCCTCGTCCGCCTGGGTGATCACGGCGTCATATGTGCTGTAGGCGGCTTCGAGCGACGCCTCGGGTAGGGCCAGGTGCCGGGGTACCTGGCGCAGGGCAGCCTCGACGCGCGGCGACACGATCGTGCCGTCCTCCTTGAGCTGGTCGACGGCCTTGTTGCGCAGCTCGGTCGCACAGTTCTCGTCGGGCAGTTGGGGCATGTGGCTGGTCTCCTCGTGGTGCGTGTACGCGAAGTCGTGATGATGTCGGTGTGCCGGGCGCCGCGCCATGCGGCCCTCCGGCCAGGGCCGATATTCAGCCCTCTGCGGCCGGCGGGTTTGTCCTACGGCTGGCCGGTGCGGTACAGCGGGCAGCGGCGGGCGGTACCCAGTCCGGTCCTGAGTGGTATCCAGCGACCAGGCGGGCCTGCTGGGCTGAGCAGATGTCGCGCTGGTGCATCCTGGCGACGAGGTTGGCCGACGCGCTCGTCATCGGCATGCTCCGCCAGGCTTGTTGGAGCTGGCGTCCGGCAAGGCTCGTTCGCAGCCGGTACGTTGAGCCCGGCGCCCTGGCGAACGTCCGTGGCAAGCGAAGGACCGACCTGCGATGACCAGCACGACCTCCCCCGACCGGTCCGTCGCTGAGCGGCTGAGCGCCGAACACGGCCCGGCGCTCACCCTCGGCGACAGCTGCACGCTGCCCGACGACCTCGTGGTCGAGATCGCCCCCGGCGCCCACCTGACGATCGGCGACCGGGTCTCCATCGGGCGCGGCTGCACCATCCAGGTGCACCGCGGCGCCACCGTCGCCATCGGCGACGACGTCTCCATGGGAGAGTGCATCTTCGTCTCCGCCATGGCCGGCATCCGTCTCGGCGACGGCTGCACCCTGTCGAGCACGGTCGACCTGCGCGACCACACCCGCCGCCCCGTCGCGCACCCGCCCGGTGGGCAGTCTGTGCCGTGGACGTCCGGGTTCGAGGCTGCCCCGATCATCATCGAGGCGGGCGCGATCCTGTCCCCCAAGGTCACCGTCACGGCCGGGGTCCGTATCGGGGCGAACGCACGGGTCGGCGCGAACACGGTCGTCTCCTACAGCATCGCCCCCGACGCCGTCGACACCGGTGTCCCGGCCGGCACCCGCCGGACCGTCGAGGGCGCGCCCGCGCCGCGCGATGACGTCCGCACCCTGAGCGTCGGGTTCTTCGGTACCTCGATCATGGAGCACTTGGAGGCGTTCAACTCCCGCATGACCACGCAGGCCGACCTGCCCGAGCCCGGCTCCCGGGTCACCGTCGAGGGCTGGCACTCGCGCGGCTGGGTCCACCGCCTCGCGCTGTCCCTGCGTGCCGCCTGGCCGTACGTCACCTTCGACGTGAAGAACCACGGCGAGGGCGGCGCCACCAGCCGGGACATCGCCGGAATCGTCGACAACGCTCTGACGGTGGACGGCTTCGGCTACGACCTGGTGTTCCTCGGCTGTGGCATCAACGACGTCTGGCGCCGCTTCCAGGGTAGGACGGCTGAGGCTGTCGGCCTTGACGAGTACACCCGGCACTTCACCACGATGCTGAACCAGCTCAGCGGTCATGCCCGCCAGATCATCGTCGTCTCCGAGACACCGTTCGGTCCCATCGACGCCCCCGCCACCGTGGGAGAGATGAACGGCGAGCTCGCCCGCTACAACGAAGCCGCCGCCACGACCGCCGTCGGCCACGGAGCCCTCTTCCTGAACGTGTGGACCCCCTTCGCCGCGGCAGCCCGAAACCTCGCCCCGGCAGCTGCCGCAGACGATCCGGTCAGCCTGTGGAGCGATGGGGTCCACCTGACCGAACTGGGCGACACCGTCCTGCTCCAACAGGCCGAGCGGATCCTCGTCGAGCACCGGATCATCGAGAAACTCCTCGACTATCCGCTCCTGGAGCGCGAAGCGGCGCTCACGGCGTACGGCCCGCTGTTCGCCCGGTTCCGGCCAACGAGCTCGTGACGCCTCAGGGTGCCCGGGTACGGGTCGGCGGCCACGGCCGGATCCCAGCCCCCGCCAACCCGTCCTGCGCGTTTCGGTCTTCGAGGGAGTCGGCCGTGCCCCACCCCGCCTCCTGCCATCGGCTGAGGGCCCGTGGCAAGGGCAGGAAGGTGTCTTCGGGGTGCTGCGCGGTGAGGTCGTCGAAGCGGCGCGCAGCCACATCAGGGCTATCAGGAGCGGCTCGGTGCCGGTGTTGTCGGCCAAGTGCTCGTTGAGGGCGAAAAGACGGCCGGTCAGGCCGTCGTCTTCCCGTGGATCAGATCCCGGTGCGACTCCTGGAGTCCCTCGGGCAGGGAGTCCAGGGAGAACCACGCGGCCTCCAAGATCTCAAAGGAGTCGATCTTGATCGTTCCTCCGACCAGCTGGGCCTCGTAGGCCACCTCGAGCCGGAGCTTGAAGCCGCTCTTGAGGTGTACGAGCCGACCGGCCTTGACGTCGAGACCGGTCTCTTCCTTCACTTCGCGAGCGATGGTGAGCGGGAACTCCTCGCTCTTGATCGCGTAGCCCGTGGGCAGACCCCAAGGCCGGTCCTCCGGCCACATCCGGTGACGCAGGAGCAGGACATTGCCCTGGTCATCGCGTACAACGCCGGTGACGCCGACCATGAACTTGGCGTGCGCGAGCCACAGGACGCGCCACTGCATCGGTCCTCGGATGATGCGCCACAGTCGGGCGACGATCCGCTTCATCTGGAACCTGCTTTCGGGGAGCTGATGGACCGTGAGCTAGGTGGATCACAATTGCGCATCCCTGGTGATCGTCCAACTGCGCAGCGTGAAGTTGTACAGGCGTGGAGAGTCGACCGGGTTCGTCGGGTACAACAACTTCTTCGACGCTGACGGGACGGTCATCGGGTACGGCGAGTACATCAGCCACGGCGACCGGTACACCTGCTACACCTACCAACGTCCCCGCGACTGATCGGCATCCTCGGGGACGATCGGTGATCACGTGCGGGTATGGCCGGGAGCGTCCAGTGGATGTGCATGAGGACAGTCCTGTAGGTGAGGGCCCTGTCGTCTATCTGCTGGTCGGATTGACCGGGGCGGGAAAGACGACGTACGCCCAGCAGAGGCTGGAACCCTCAGGCGTCGTGCGCCTATCGGTCGATGAGACGGTGGCCCGCGATCACGGCCGCTATGGCGTGGACTACCCGGAGAACGAGTACTTCGAGCGGGAGGCACCTGCTGTCGCCGAGGTCCGCAGCCGGTTGGTCGACCTCGTTGGCCAGGGCCGCGATGTCGTTGTGGACCATGGTCTATGGACACGGCAGTCCCGCGAGGAGTGGCGGAAGCTCGTCGAAGACGCCGGCGGCAGGCCCCGGCTGCTGTACTTCCCCGTCGATCAGGAGGAGTTGCTGCGGCGTCTTGCCGCGCGGAATCTCCGGGCGGACGCCAACGCGCTAGCCGTAACAGAAAGTGCCCTGTCGGACTTCGTCGCGCGCTTCGAGCCGCCCCACGGTGAAGGCGAGGAGATCGTCGTACCAGGTTCGTTCTGAGCAGCCCGTGCAGGGGACCGAGCCGGGCGGCGGGGCCGTCGTCATGCCGCCCGGTGGCGGGGTGGGGCCCGTTGGACAGGTCGTCGGCATGCCCCGTATCAGCCGGAGTCCGGATCGGCGCCGCCAGTCAGAACGGCGAGGCGATTCTGCTGTCGCCGCCGGTTCACCTTCTTCTTCAACTCGAGGCTCTCGTGGTAGAGGTTCGCGGTCACGATGGCGAGAGCGTCGAGTTTGTCCTACAACTCGCTGGCCTTCGTTGGTGTCTGGGGAACCGACAGGGCTCTCCAGCCTGCGGCGGCGGTGGACTTCCTGCTGGTCGCTGATTCCTCACCAATGAGAATCCCTTCCCGCTGCGAAGTCCATGAACAGCTCGGGTACCTCCTGTTGTACGGCTCGTACGAGACCGAACGCGACCTGGTGCCTTCTACGCCCGGTGCGGCTACACCGTCCTCGATCCAGGAGAGGGTTTCGCGCTCGCCCCCATCGGCATACCCTTCGGAATTCACGCTGGCCCCAACGAGTGCGTCTTCACCCGCTGGCGACCCCACTGACCAGCGGCCAGAAGATATGTGATCCCGGCAGTCACTCCACCGGGGGCTGCGGAGGCCGGCGGAGGTGAGGTGGGAGCCTCGGCTGCTCTACGCGGCGAGTAGATCGTCGGCGGTTTTCACCAGCAGGTCGGCGCAGACGGCTACGTCGTGGCTCAGGTTCACGGAGCGGTTCGGCAGCAGGGTGAGTTGGTCGGCCAGTTCGGTCGTCGGGACTGCCCGCGCCGGGGTGAGGCGGAAGATGTCGGGGTAGCGGTCTTCCGTCTGGGCGGTGAAGAAGTCCTCCTCGGTCAGGTTTCGCCGCGCGTCGAGGACGTGGGGCGGGATGCCTGCCGTGATCTGGGGGAAGAGGAGCCCTGCGGCGTGCGCGCCGGTTGCCAGGGGGATGCCGAGCCAGGTCGGCAGCTGGTCGGGGAAGAACTGGGGCTTGAGTTCCTTGCCCTGGTCGTTCCGGAGCGGGGTGCGGCCGCCGGCGTGGAGGGCGTCGGTGACGCGCTGGTGCTGGGTGGGGTGGAGTTGTTCACCGGCGAGGACGCGCTCGCGCACGGCGTCGTACAGTCCGATGGAGTCCAGCAGGCCCAGACCGATCGCCGCGGCGGAAGGCCAGGGCAGGATGCGTACGGTGCCGTCTTCGGTGCGGATGAAGACGCGGTCGTTGGCGAGCAGTTCGAAGCCCGCGCGGGCCAGGAGGAGGGCGGTGGTGGTCTTGCCCGCCCCTTTGGGACCGAAGGAGAGCAGTGCGCGGCCGCCGCGGACGACGGCCGAGGCGTGCAGGATGTGGAAGCCGGCGTGCAGCAGCTGGCCGCGGACCAGCTCTCGGGTCAGGCGCGCGGCGGCGACCGCGACCGGCTGGGTCTCCGCTCCGACGATCACCAGTCGGCTGGTGGCCGGGGTGTAGTAGTAGGCGAGGTGCACATCGGGCTGGACGGCGTAGATCGCGCCGGGCTCGGGCTCGGCGACCAGCGTGCGGGTTCCTGCGTAGGTGACTTCGGTGGTGTCCAGGTCTGCGACCTGGCGGTGGAGGTCCTGCAGTCGGGCGGGGTCGGCATCGGCAAGGAGGAGGCCGCCGCCGTCGGTGACGCCCGCGTTCTCGGCCGGCGCGGCGACGGGGGTGGCGTTCCACCACGGGCCGAAGTAGCGCAGCACCCAGTCGGCCACCTCCTTGGAGGCGCTCACGACCGTGGCGGTCGCGGTATCGGCGCGGACGCGGGTGGCATGCAGCGGCACGGGGCTCTCCTTCAAGGCTGCTGTGCGGGTTGGGAGTTGTCGATCCGGTGTGGACGGCGGGCGCTGGCTCTCCCCGCTCCTTCGTAAGCGGCGTCGGGCGGGGAAGACACACGGTGGGGCGGCCCGTCTGCGAATGCAACAGAATTCGGCCCCGGATGCCGTCGTGGTTGACGAAGAGCGTCTTCGCAGACCTTGCCCCGCGCAGTCGTCGGCGCCCGGTCCGTGGACCGGCCGCCGACGCCGGATGAGGGCTCCTCACCCAGAGCTTGCGTACCAGGTCAGGGGCTACGGTCGGCGAGCGGGAGCGCCGTGGCGCGGGCCCGGAAGCACGCGTCCGTCCCGATCGCGAGTCTGCAGTGGCGTCGGAGCACCGGGGTTGAGGAAGCGGCCGTTCACGATCCTCGTGTCGCGCGATCGGGCGGTATGGCCTGCGCGCCCTGGGCACTGCGAAGTAATTGATCACCGGGGCACGAGGGGCGGTGGTCACACGCCCGGAGCGAGCCGGGTTCGGTTGCGGCCTCCGGGAATCTTGGCTAGGGGAAGGCGAGTTGGCGGAAGGCGTTGCGGATGTTGGTGAGCGGCTCTCGGTCGCGGGTGTAGTACAGCTTGTTGGTCAGCAGCACGGCCCACCGGTTTTGGGCGGGGGAGATCCACATGCCGGTGCCGGTGAATCCGTAGTGGACCCACACGTCCTCGTCGGCGCTGGTGTGGGGGGCCGGGTGCCAGAACAGGCCGCGTTCGGGCTCAAGGCCGCTGGTGTGGAGGGTCAGCGAGCAGGCAGTCCACTTGGCGCCGAATCCGGCCGGTGCGGGGGCGGTTTGGGGCGTGAGCATGTAGCGCAGGAAGGCTGCGAGCTCGTGGGCGGTGGTGAAGGCGCCGGCGATGCCACAGACCCCGCCCAGCAGGCGGGCGGAGAAGTCGTGGGCGGTTCCCTTGAGGTGGGTGGCGGTGTCCTGGTCGAGTTCGGTTGGCGCGCAGGCCTGGGCGGCCGCCGGGGGCAGGGGGCCGAAGCGGGTGGCTTCCATGCCGAGGGGGCGCCAGGTCCGTTGGGTGGCGATTTGGTCCAGGCTCTGTCCGGAGAGGTGTTCGGCGAGGTAGCCGAGGATGAGGGCGGCGCGGTCGGTGTATTCGACGGCTTCGCCGGGCGGCCGGTGGAGCGCTTCGTGCAGGACGCCGGCCCGGATGGCGCGGGGGTCGGCGCCGTAGAGGTTCTTCAGCTGGGCTCGTAGCGGGACGCCCGCGGTGTGGGTGAGCAGTTGGCGAGCCGTCACCGCGCCGAGCGGGTACCCGGTGGTCTCGTTCCAGAAGGCGCCCAGGGGGGTGTCGAGGTCGAGGACCTGGTCCTCCCACAGGGCGCCGATGGACGTCCACACGGCGAGGATCTTGGTGAGGCTGGCGGCGTCGAAGACGGTGTCGAGCCTCATCCGTGTGTCCGGCTCTTCGGGGTCCAGGACGCCGGTGGCACCAGAGGCGCGGATGCCGGTGGCGTTGCCGGTGGCCCACACGGCGCCGGGGTAGACCTTGTCGCGGACGCCTTGGTCCAGCAGCGTGTCGATCCGGCCGGTCGCGTGCGTCATGGTCTTCCTGTTCGCCTTCGGTATCCCGCCGGTCAGCGTAGTGACGTGGGCGGGTCCGAAGGTGCACAGGCGCGTCTCCGGGTGGCTGCGACACGCGAATGCCTCGGGCGGCGGCGCTGGACTTGAGCCGGTCGGCTGGCGTGCGGTCGGATGCGGCCTATGCCGACCAGCGGCGGGTCCCGGGGAAGGTGCCGTCGGCTGCGCCGTGGGGTCCGGCGGCACCTTCCGCTTCGGCTCATCCTGATCGACGCCGGTATGAATATGGGCAAGGCGCTGCGGCTGGTCACCCCTGCGGTGGAATGCGCCGCCGCTGTGCGTACGGTCACCGGAGGCGGCCCTGCCCCCGACTGTTCCGTCGGTGGGGAGGGCGTAGCCGGCCTCGACCTGGGCGGGAGATGGATAGGGTGACGGTGTGACTGTGGCTTCCGAGATAGCAGCCTGCCCCGAGTGCAGTGAGATCGCCGAAACTTGGTGGACGCATGGTCTGGCAGATGACCGGACCGGTCTGAGGGCAGACGAACTAGCCTTCTACGAACATCTCCTGAAGCATCACCCGACGGTCCCGCTGGCTGGCCGGGAGGGGTGCAACGACTGCCGGGCGGCAGTGGCGATGGCCCAGTTGGCCCTGCCCGACCTGACCGTGTACCTCAAGGACGGTACCCCGGTGGACACCGCGCGCCTGCACTTCGTCCACCACGTTCTGGAACAGAACGCCTCTCTTGGCCAGGCCACGCTGACCAGCGGACACACGTTCACGGCGTACCTGTACCACTTCGCCTCCGGCGACGCACCAGCCGACCATAGGTGCTCCCCCGACCGCGGTCACCCCCACAGCGTCACGGTGGAACTCACCGGCCCCGTACGTCTCATGTCTGACGAGCAGACCGCGGTGCTGAAGACGGTGGTCGCCGAGCTGGACCGCGACTTGCAGCACCGGGAGCTGGAGCGCATCGGTGACGCCGGTCTGGCGACGTTGGACGACTTCGCCCGGTGGGTCCACGCCGTTGTCGCGGCCCGGCTTGCCGACGGACTGGCCGCGGGCCTCGCTGTCCGTGTGGATGCGCCTGCCGTTGAGGCTGGCACTGCGGTCTTCCCGGCGCCGGCACCGCAGTAGGGCGCGGTGGGGTCTCGGCGAGCGTATTGCGGCTGGGGCGGCTCGGTGTACCAGTAGCAGCTCTCGTCGAAGAGGTCGCTCCATCTGACGGTCGACGAGGCGCGAAACGGGTCCGCTGCCGTCGCGTGCGCCGTCTGCCGGGCTGAGCTGTCAGCCAGGCGCCGGACGACTCCCACGACCGGGTGAGGTCTGTCCGGCATGCGAACTTCTGCGCTGTGTCGCGCGTCTGGCAGGTAGGCGATGTTCCGAGGAAAGGTGTGACGGTATGGACAGTAAGAGCAGCGTCAGCTGCGCCGGTGCCCTCCGTACGGAGGGACTGG
>NZ_LIQQ01000306.1 GCF_001418565.1 Streptomyces graminilatus
CCCCCCGCACCCGCACCCGCGCCCTGCCCGCCTGGTCCCTCCTCGCGGGCGGCGCCGTGCTCGGCGGCCTCCTCGGCGGCGCGTACGGCGTCCTCAAGCCGCCCACCTACACGGCCACCAGCTACGTCGTCGCCGTACCGACCGAGAAGTCCGACCCGGCGGCGGCGCTCGGCTTCGCCCAGGCGTACGGGCGGGTCGCCACCCAGCTCGCGGTGCTCGGGGACGCCCAGGTGTGGGCGGGCGTACCGGCGTCGACGCTGCGGTCCAGCGTGCAGACGGCGACCTCGCCGGACGCGCCGATGGTCGCCGTGTCGGCCACCTCCAACCGCCGCGGCCTCGCCACCGACATGGCCAACGCTGTGGCCCGCTCCCTCACCCAGCACGCCAACGACACCAAGGACTCGACCCACGTCGAGCTGCTCCAGTTCTCGCGCGCGGTCAAGCCGGCCGAGCCGTCCTCGGCCCCGGCCGCGGTGACCGGGCTGGTCGGCGCGAGCGCGGGCGGACTGCTCGGCGGACTGGTGCTGCTGGTGCGGCCCCGACGGCGTACGGAGGAACCGGCGCCCCCGGCCTCCGTACCGGGCCCGGCCGTCGCCGCCGACGCGCACGGCCGGCCATGACGGTCACGGCCACGGGCGCCCTGCGCGCCGAAGTCGTCAGCGACGAGGCCGCCTTCGCCGAACTCGCCCCGGCCTGGGGCCGGTTGTACCGGCGGTGCGGCGCGGCGACCCCGTTCCAGAGCCATGCCTGGCTGCACTCGTGGTGGCTGTCGTACGGCGTCCCGGGCCGGCTGCGGATCGTCGTGGTCCGCGATCCGGAGGGCGAACTCCTCGCCGCCGCCCCGCTGATGCGCGTACGCCGCCCGCTGCCCGCCCTGGTGCCGCTCGGTGGGGCGATCTCCGACTACGGTGACGTGCTCCTCGACGACGACACGGCCGACGAGGCCGCCGACGCGCTCGCCCTGGGCCTCGCCGAGGCCGCCCGTACCGCCCTGATCGACCTCCGCGAGGTCCGGCCGGGTGGCGCGGCCGAGCGTGTGTACGAGCGCTGGCGTGGTCCGCGCCGCCAGGTCAGGGACTCGGTGTGCCTGGAGCTGCCGGCCGTGTCGATGGACGGTCTGCTCTCCCGGCTCCCCTCCGCGAAGGCCCAGCGGGTCCGCGCCAAGCTGCGCAAGCTGACCGCGCTCGGTGTCGAGCGGCGCGTGGTCCGCCCCGACGAGGTCGACACGGCCCTGGCCCGCCTTCTCGAACTGCACCAACTCCAGTGGCAGGGACGGAAGGTGACGACGGAACACCTCCAGCCCCGGTTCCGTGAGCACCTGGCCAGGTCGGTCGGGCCGATGGTGCGCTCCGGGGACGCCGTGGTCACCGAGTTCCGCCTCGACGACAGCGTGGTCGCCGTCGATCTGACGCTGCTGTCGGGACGCCTCGCGGGCGGCTATCTGTACGGCGCCCACCCCGGCCTGCGCAAACGCAAGGCCGATGTCGCCGTGATGCTTCTCGACGCCTGCGCCCAGCACACCGGGGCGGGCGGGCACGGCACGCTGAGCCTGCTGCGCGGCGACGAGCCGTACAAGCACCACTGGCGCCCCGAACCCGTCGTCAACCAGCGGCTGTTGCTGGCCCGGCCGCTGACGGCGCCGCTGATGTCGGCGGTCGTGTGCGATGTCGCCGCCCGCAGCCGGGGCAAGGAACTCCTGCGCCGGCTGCGGGACCGCGACGGAAGCGGAAGCGGTGGTGGAAACGGGAGTGGCGGCGACGGTGGCGGCGGATCGTGAACGACCCGCCGCCACCGGGCGGTCACCTGCTGCGCGACCACCAGTCGAACTTCAGGCAGAGCTTCCCGCCCATCCAGTACTCCACCCAGTCGCCCAGATCCAGCGGCGCGCAGTTGGCCGGCGGCTGCGGCACGGGCGGGGTGACCGGCGGGGTGACCGGCGGTTCCGTGGGCTTCGGCGGCTCGGGTGTCGGTTCCGGCGTCGGGTCGGTCGGCACCGGGGTCGGGACGGTCGGCCCGGTGTCCTTACGGCCCGTCAGGATCTGGCGGTACACCTCGGACGCCTTCGGATTGCTGTCGCACTGCCACACGCCGTGCGGGCAGTAGTCGGTCAGCGTGTTGTACAGCGGCTTGTGCTCGTCCATCCACCCGAGCATGCGCCGCATGTACTCCGGATTGTCGCCGTTGCGGAACAGTCCCCATTCCGGATACGAAATGGGCTTTCCGTGCTCCTTGGCGAAATCCACGTGCGCCTGAAGTCCGTAGGGCTCGCTCACCTGCTCGTCGAATGAGAGCCCCCGGGGCTGGTCGTACGAATCCATTCCGATGATGTCGACCGTGTCGTCCCCCGGATAGCACTGCGGCCACGGAATGGCGTCCTTGCCCCGGGTCGGATTGAAATCGAACCGGAATTTCTGGCCCGGCACCGACCGCATGGTGGTGACGATCCTGTTCCAGTACCTCTTCCAGGCCTCCGGGTCCGGCCCGCAGCGATGGGTGTACGTAATGCCGTTCATCTCCCACCCGAGCACGATCACCGTGTCCGGGATGTTCAGCGCCACCAGCCGCTCGGCCAGGGCGCGGAAGTGGTGATCGTAGAAACCGGCCGCGCCACGCCGCAGATACACCCGGACCAGGCGGTCGGAGACACCCTCCTCGTTGCGCTCCAGCATGGGCACGTTGAGGACGAACAGCCGGTCCTCCCGGGCCCGCCGCCAGTCCGCCCACACGTCGAGGAAGCCGGGCAGCCCCTCGATGTTGCTCCACCGGTCGCCCGGCAGATAGGTGTGCCCGACGGTGAGATCGGCGCCGCCCAGCCATTTGCTGAGCTCGTCGATCCTGGCCGTGCCCCGGGCGCCGTCGTAGTCGACGTACGCGCCGAAGGCGGGGAGCCGGGGCACGGCCAGGATCGA
>NZ_LIQQ01000307.1 GCF_001418565.1 Streptomyces graminilatus
GACCACCCCCGGCTCCGGTCCCGCCCTCCAGGGACCGGTGCCGGGGGTTTCGCCAGGGAATCCGATCGCCATGTTCCGCTTCATCCTCCGCCGGACGCTCAGCGCGCTGATGATCCTCCTCGTCATCAGCGCGATCACCTTCGTCCTCTTCTACGTCGCCCCGCGCGACCCGGCCCGCAGCGCCTGCGGCAAGCTCTGCACGCCGGAGACGCTCGCGCTCGTCCGGCGCAACCTGGGCATCGACGATCCGCTGCCGGTGCAGTACTGGCACTGGCTGGCCGGTGTGTTCGTGGGCCGCGACTACGCGGGCCTCGGGCACTGCGCGGCGCCCTGCCTCGGCTACTCCTTCACCAACCACGAGCCGGTCCTCGGCCTGATCACCAACCGCTTCCCCACCACGCTCTCCCTCACCCTGGGCAGCGCGGTGGTGTTCGTGGTCCTCGGGGTCGGTACAGGCATGCTGGCGGCGGTGAAGCAGGGCCGGGCCATGGACAAGATCGCCTCGTCGGTCTCGCTGATCGGCTCGTCCCTGCAGATCTACATCGTCGGCGTGGTGGCCATGTACTACCTCTCCGACCAGTGGGGCATCCTCCCCCGCCCCCAGGACAGCATCGGCTTCTCGCAAGACCCGGTGGCCTGGTTCAAGGGCCTGCTGCTGCCCTGGTTCGTCCTCGCGATCATCTTCACCGCCAACTACACCCGGATGACCCGCTCCCAGCTCGTGGAAACCCTCGCCGAGGACTACGTGCGTACGGCCCGCGCCAAGGGCCTGTCCCGGCGCACGGTGTTCTTCCGGTTCGCCTGGCGGGGCGCGATGGGCCCCATCGTCACGATCCTGGGCCTCGACATCGGCTATCTGCTCGGCGGCGCGATCATCACGGAGGAGACCTTCGGGCTGCACGGCATCGGCGCCCTGTCCATCAAGGCGGTACGGGACAACGACCTGCCGCTGCTCCTGGGGGTGGTCCTGGTGGCCGCGGCGGCTATCGTCGTGGCCAACATCGTGGTGGACGCGGTGTACGCGCTGATCGACCCGCGGATCCGACTGGCCTAGGAGAGCCTGGTGACATTGGCAGAGCCGCCCGTTGCCACCCCCTCTACCGCCCCCTTCCTCTCCGTACGGGACCTGCGAGTCCACTTCGCCACCGACGACGGTGTGGTGCGGGCGGTCGACGGCCTGTCCTTCGACGTCGGGCGCGGCCGGACCCTGGGCATCGTCGGCGAGTCGGGCTCCGGCAAGTCGGTGACGAACCTGGCGATCCTGGGCCTGCACGACCGTACGCGCACGAAGCTGTCCGGCGAGATCCTGCTGGACGGCAAGGAGTTGCTGACGGCACGGGAACGGGAACTGGAGAGAATCCGCGGCCGCAGAATGGCGATGATCTTCCAGGACGCGCTGGCGTCCCTGTCGCCGTTCCACACGGTGGGCAGACAGATCGCGGAGACGTACGCCAGACACACGGGCGCCTCGCGCCGGGAGTCCCGGGCGCGCGCGGTGGAGATGCTGAGGCGAGTAGGCATCCCCCAGCCGTCCCTCCGCGCCGACGACTACCCCCACCAGTTCTCCGGGGGCATGCGCCAGCGCGTGATGATCGCCATGGCGCTGGTCTGCGACCCGGAACTCCTGATCGCCGACGAGCCGACGACCTCCCTGGACGTCACGGTCCAGGCCCAGATCATGGACCTGCTGGGCGACCTCCAGCAGGAGTTCGGCACGTCGATCGTCTTCATCACGCACGACCTCGGCGTCATCTCCCGTATGGCGGACGACATCCTGGTGATGTACGCGGGCCGGGCGGTGGAGCGGGGCACCCGCGACGAGGTACTGAGGACACCTCAACACCCGTACACCTGGGGCCTGCTGGGCTCGATGCCGACCCTGACCACCCCGGTCGACATCCCCCTGTCCCCGATCCCGGGCACACCCCCGTCGCTCCTGGACCCACCCCCGGGCTGCCGCTTCGCACCACGCTGCGCGTTCACGGAACAGGTCCCGGCGGGCCGCTGCGCGTCCCGTCCCCCCGTCCTGCCCCGTACGGCCCCCCATGGCGCGGCCTGCCATCTGACGGCGGGGCAGCGCCGGGAGTTCCACGCGGACTACGTCACCGCGCGGCCCTGCTGATCAGCCCAGATCCCCGCGCTCCACGCAGAACTCGTTGCCCTCGGGGTCGGCCATCAGGACCCAGCCGGTGCCGTCGGGCCTGCGGTGGTCCGCGACGGTGCGGGCGCCGAGGGAGACCAGGCGCTCGACCTCCTCGTCGCGGGTGCGGCCGTGCGGGCGCAGGTCGAAGTGCAGGCGGTTCTTCGCCGACTTGCCCTCCGGGACCTGGATGAACAGCAGCCTGGGCCCGCCGTCCGGGTCCGCGATCTCCGCCGCCGGGTCGCCCGGCTTGTCGTCGTCGGCCAGCGGGCGGCCGAACACCTGACTCCAGAACAGGCCGATGTCGTAGGGGTCACCTGTGCAGTCGAAGGTGACGCTGTGGATCGTGGGGAAGGACAACGAGGCCTCCGGGCCGTGTGAGGGAATCCGCGTGTGCGAGCGTCCCGGACCGGGCGCCGGAAGTCGAACGAATAAACGGCCGGGGGGGAGGGGGTGAGGAGCCGCTGCCCCTCACCCCCTCCCCCCGGCCGGCCGCGTTCGCGCAGCCTCAGTCCTCCGCCGCGTCCGCCTCCAGTGCCTTCAGCGCCGGGTCGAGGACGACGTCCTTGTCCCGGGCCTCCGTCGTCGGGTCCTCCGGGAAGTGGCAGGCCGTGAGGTGGCCTTCGCGGTTGCCGGAGATCTGGAGCAGCGGGGGCTCCTCGCTCGCACACTTGTCCTGGGCCTTCCAGCAGCGCGTACGGAAGCGGCAGCCGGACGGCGGGTGGATCGGCGAGGGGACGTCGCCGGCGAGGCGGATGCGCTCGCGGGGCTCCGTCTCGTCGTCCATCGCCACCTCGGGGACGGCGGACAGCAGGGCGTGGGTGTACGGGTGACGCGGGCGGCCGTAGATCGAGTCCCGGTCGCCGACCTCGACGATCTTGCCGAGGTACATCACCGCGACCCGCTGCGAGAAGTGCCGGACGACGGCCAGGTCGTGGGCGATGAACAGGAACGCGATACCCATCTCCTCCTGGACCTGCTTGAGGAGGTTCACCACCTGGGCCTGGATGGACACGTCCAGCGCGGAGACCGGCTCGTCCGCCACGATCAGCTTGGGCTGGAGGGCGAGCGCGCGGGCCACCCCGATGCGCTGGCGCTGGCCGCCGGAGAACTCGTGCGGGAAGCGGTTGTAGTGCTCGGGGTTGAGCCCGACCAGTTCCAGGAGTTCCCGGACCTTCTTCTCCCGGCCGCCGACCGGCTCGATGCCGTTGACCTCCATCGGCGACTTGATGATCGTACCGACGGTCTGGCGCGGGTTCAGGGAGCTGTACGGGTCCTGGAAGATCATCTGGATCTCGGACCGGACCGGCGCCAGCTCCCTGCGGGAGGCGTGCGTGATGTCCTTGCCGGAGTACGTGATCCTGCCACCGGTCGGCTCCAGGAGCCGGGTGATGAGCCGGCCCGCGGTCGACTTGCCGCAGCCGGACTCGCCCACCAGGCCGACGCTCTCGGCGACGCCTATGGACAGGTCGATGCCGTCGACCGCCTGTACGGCGCCGACTTTCCGCTTGATGGGGAAGCCGCCGTGGATCGGGAAGTGCTTCTTGAGACCCTCGATCTTCAGCAGTTCCCCGGTCGACGTACCGGTGGAACCCTGCTGTGCGGGGAGGGTGAGGTTGTCGCTCATGTCTCGGTGCTCCCTAGCGCAGCCGGGGCTGGATCTTGTCGATGAAGATGGTCTGCTTCTGCTCCGCCGAGAGGTGGCATGCGGAGGCGCGCCCGGCCGCGAGCGACGGCCGTACGTCGGTGCAGAGGGTGCCCTGCGCTTCGCCGGTGTAGGCGCAGCGCGGGTGGAAGGGGCAGCCCGAGGGCGGGTTGAGCAGCGAGGGCGGCGAGCCGGGGATCGGCGTCAGCGCCTCGTCGATGTCGCCGTCGAGGCGCGGCATGGAGGTGAGGAGCCCCCAGGCGTACGGGTGCTGCGGCGTGCGGAGGACCTCCTTGACGCTGCCGCGTTCCACGGCCCGGCCCGCGTACATCACCAGCAGGTCGTCGGCCATGGTCGAGATGACGCCGAGGTCGTGCGTGATGAAGATGATCGCGGAGCCGAACTCCTGCTGGAGGTCCTTGAGCAGGTCCAGGATCTGGGCCTGCACCGTCACGTCCAGCGCGGTGGTGGGCTCGTCGGCGATCAGGAGGTCGGGGTCGCACATCAGTGCCATGGCGATCATCGCGCGCTGGCGCATACCGCCGGAGAACTGGTGGGGGTAATCGTCGAAGCGCGTTTTGGGCTGTGGGATGCCGACCTTCTCCAGCATCTGTACGGCCCGGTCCCTGGCCTCCTTCTTCGAGGCGCCGGTGTGCTTGATGAACGGCTCGGAGAGCTGGCGGCCCACCGTGTAGTACGGGGAGAGCGCGGTCAGCGGGTCCTGGAAGATCATCGCCATCTTGTTGCCGCGGAGCTGTTCGAGCTCCTTCTCGGTGGCGGTGACAAGCTCCTTGCCGTCGAGGACGATCTCGCCGTCGACGGTCGTGCTCACCGGGTTGTGCAGGCCGAGGATCGTCAGGTTCGTGACGGACTTGCCCGATCCGGACTCGCCCACGATGCCCAGGGTCTTGCCGCGCTCGACGTCGAAGGAGAGCCCGTCGACCGCCTTGACGATGCCGTCCTCGGTGGAGAACTGCACCTTGAGATCGCGGACCGAGAGGAAGCTGTCCGGACCGGTCGGGGCCGGTGCGCCCTCAGGCTTGGTCAGTGTGGTCACGGTGGTTCGTTTCTTCCTGAGAGTGCAGGACCTACGGGGGTCGTTCAGGCATACAGGGCGTTGGTAAGAGCCGTTGCGGACCCGGCCTCGAAGTCGGTGTGGTCCGTCCGTCGGGCTCCCACCAGGAACGCTTCACCGGTTTGGACCAATAGCCGCCCCGCCACCTGGTCAACCTGGCGTTTTCGCAGGCCACACATGGTGGAGGCACCGTTGACGGGCACAGAGCGGCACTGATAGATACCTGATCAACCCCGCTCGGCCCCACCCGGTCGAGCCGGGCCAGGCAGCCCCCACCCAGCCGTCCCTGTGCGAGTGAAGACACGAGGCCAGGTTCCATGAATGCTCACGACCGGCGCGGCAGAGAAAGCGGCAGAGCGAGCGACAGGGAGAACCGAAACCGCAGCAGCCGTACGCGCCGCCTGCTCGCCGCCGCCTTATCCCTCTCGGCCGCCGTCTCCGCCCCGCTCGGCCTCGCGCCCCAGCACGCGTCGGCCGCGGAGGGCGACAAGGTCCTCACCGTCGCCGTCGCCCAGAGCGTCGACTCCCTGAGCCCGTTCCTGGCGTCCAGGCTGGTCAGCACCAGCATCCACCGGCTGATGTACGAGTACCTGACCAACTACGACCCGGGGGACGCCCACCCGGTTCCGGCGCTCGCCACCAAGTGGACGGCGTCCGCCGACAAGCTCACCTGGACGTACACGATCCGCTCCGACTCGAAGTGGTCGGACGGGCAGCGGACCACCGCCGAGGACGCGGCGTGGACGTTCAACAAGATGATGACCGACGAGGGGGCCGCGACCTCGAACGGCAGTTACGTCGGCAACTTCAGGAAGGTGACGGCACCGAGCCCGACCCGGCTCGTCATCGAACTGAAGAAGCCGCAGGCCACGATGGCCGCGCTCGACGTGCCGATCGTGCCCAAGCACATCTGGGAGAAGGTCGGGGACTTCTCCAAGTTCAACAACGACAAGAGCTTCCCCGTCGTCGGCAACGGACCGTTCGTCCTCACCGGCTACAAGGCCGACAGCTATGTCCGGCTCAAGGCCAACAAGAGCTTCTGGCGGGGCGCCCCGAAGTTCGACGAGCTGGTCTTCCGGTACTACAAGGACCAGGACGCGGCCGTCGCCGCCCTGCGCAAGGGCGAGGTCTCCTTCGTCGCCGGGGCCCCCGCCCTGACACCGGCTCAGGCAGAGTCCCTCAAGGGCGTCAAGAACATCCACGTCAACGAGGCACCCGGGCGCCGCTTCTACGCCCTTGCCGTGAACCCGGGCGCGCGGGCCGGGAACGGTGCGAAGTTCGGTGACGGCGACCCCTCGCTGCTCGACGTGCGGGTGCGGCACGCGCTGTTCATGAGCGTGGACCGGACGGCTCTCGTCGACCGGGTCTTCCAGGGCCACGCGGCCGAGGGCGAGGGCTACATCCCGCCGCGCTTCTCGACGTACTTCTGGAAACCGTCGGCAGGCCAGAAACTCGCCTACGACCCCGCGAAGGCGGGCCGCCTCCTCGACCAGGCCGGCTACCGGAAGAACGGCGACGGAAAACGGGTCGGCAAGGACGGCAAGCCGCTCACCTACCGCGTCCTGTGCCATGCCACCGACCCCAACGACAAGGCCGTCGGCCAGTACCTCAAGGAGTGGTGGGGCGACCTCGGCATCGGTATGAAGCTCGACTGCCTGGACAACGTGAGCGATCCCTGGCTCGCGGGCACCTACGACCTCGCCTTCGACGGCTGGTCCGTCAACCCCGACCCGGACTTCGTCCTGTCGATCCACACCTGCGGGGCCCTGCCCGCCACACCCAAGGACGTGGGCGCGACCGACAACTTCATCTGCGACAAGCCGTACGACGAGCTGTACGGGCGGCAGCTCGCCGAGTACGACCCGGCCGAACGGGCGAACATCGTCAGGCAGATGGAGTCCCGGCTGTACGACCTCGGGTACATGAACGTCATGGCGTACCCGAACGCGGTCGAGGCCTACCGCACGGACCAGATCAAGTCGATCACCACCATGCCGGAGAAGGCCGGCAACATCTACGGCCAGGACGGCTACTGGAGCTGGTGGTCGGCGGTCCCCGCCTCCGGCGACGGCTCGTCCGGCGGCTCCGCCTCGACGGGGGTGATCGCGGGCGTCGTCGGCGCTCTCGTGGTCGTCGCCGGCGCCGTGGTGTTCCTGGTGATGCGCCGCCGGGCCGGTGCAGAGGATCGCGAGTAGCCACGATGGACAACCGAGCCCCGAAGGGCTGTCGATGACCTCCGAGACCTCCGACGCGGTGCCGGCACCGGTCGACGTCGATGCGGAGCCCGGCGGAGCGGCCCTCGCCGCCCCGCCGGACAGCGGCGCCGGTCGCGGCCGGGCCGCCTATCTGCGGTACGGGGCCGGCAAGCTGGGCGGCGCCGTCGTCTCCCTGCTCGCCGTCCTCGTCACCAGCTTCTTCCTCTTCCGGCTGATCCCCGGCGACCCGGTGAAGACCATGACGGGCGGCCGTCAGATCTCGGCCGCCCAACTGGCCGCCTACCGACGGGAGTTCGGCCTCAATCTGCCGCTGTGGCAGCAGTTCACGGACTACTGCGGCAAGGCCCTCACCGGCGACCTCGGCACGTCGTACCAGTTCCGGGCACCGGTCATCGACAAGATCAGCGAAGCGCTGCCGAACACCCTGATCCTCACGGCCACCGCGTTCGTCCTGTACACCGCGCTCGGCGTCTTCCTGGGCACCCGCGCGGCATGGCGCAGCGGTGGACCGGGCGACAGGTTCCACACCGGTCTGGCGCTCGCCCTCTACTCGATCCCGTCGTTCTGGCTCGGGCTGCTGCTCATCATCGTCTTCGCGGTGGGCATGGGCCCGATCCCCGGGCTCTTCCCGACCGGCGGCATGGAGTCGGGCGGTGAGACCGGCTTCGCGTACGTCCTCGACGTCGCCCACCATCTCGTCCTGCCGGTGGTGACGCTGGTCGCGGTCGAGTACGGACAGACCCTGCTCGTCACGCGCTCGGCGCTGCTCGACGAGATGGGCGGCGACTATCTGACGACCGCCCGCGCCAAGGGCCTCCGGGACGACCTGGTCCGGCGTCGCCATGCCGTGCCGAACGCCATGCTGCCGACCATGACGCTGATCTTCGTCAACCTCGGCCGGACCGTCGCCGGAGTGATCCTCGTCGAGACCGTGTTCTCCTGGCCGGGCCTCGGCGGGCTCTTCTACCAGGCGCTGAGCGTGCCCGATCTCCCGCTGGTCCAGGGCCTGTTCTTCGTCTTCGCCGCTGCGGTGATCGTGATGAACACGCTGGCCGATCTGCTCTATCCGCTCCTCGATCCCAGGGTGGGCCGATGACCGCCGAAGTGACTCCCCCGGCGGCGAATTCGGCGCGGGCTCCGGCCGGTCCACGCCAGCTCGCCCGGCAGCGGCGCCGCGCCTCCGTCCTCCGGTTCTGGCAGCGCTACCGCACCCACCGAGCCGGTCTCCTGGGCCTGGCCCTGCTCGCCCTCTTCGCGCTGGCGGCGCTGACCGCGCCGCTGACGGTCGGCTCGGACGTAGCGAGCGTGACGGACGCGCCGGGACGGCCGATGGAGAGTCCGAGCGCCGAGTTCCCGCTGGGCACCGACCGGTTCGGGCGGGATCTGCTCGGCCTGCTCGTCTGGGGCACCCGGGTCTCGCTGCTCATCGGACTGCTCGCGGCCCTGCTCTCGGTGGTGATCGGCACCCTGGTCGGGATCACCGCCGGGCACTTCCGCGGGTGGTACGCCACCGTGATGATGCGGGTCACCGACTGGTTCCTGGTGATGCCGACGCTGGTGCTCGCCATCGCGCTGGCCACCGTCATGTCCCGCTCGCTGGGCACGGTCGTACTGGCGATCGGTGTGACGTCCTGGCCGACGACGGCCCGCCTGGTGCGGGCGCAGACGCTCGCGGTGGAGTCACGGCCGTACATCGAACGCGCCAAGGCGCTCGGCGGCGGCCACTGGCACGTCATGTCCCGGCATGTGCTGCCCAATGTGATGCCGCTGGTGCTGGCTCAGGCCACCCTGATCATCTCCTCCTCCATCCTCGCCGAGGCGACCCTCGCCTTCCTCGGGCTCGGCGATCCGACGGTCGTGTCCTGGGGCGGGCTGCTCCAGGAGGCGCGCGAGGCGGGGGCGGTCAGCTCCGGCGACTGGTGGTATCTGGTGCCGCCGGGCATCGCGATCGCCGTCGTCGCGCTGGCGTTCACACTGTGCGGGCGCGCGGTGGAATCCGTACTCAACCCCAGGCTGGGGGTGGCCCGTTGACGCTGCTGGAGGTCCAGAACCTCACGGTGACCTACGCGGGCGGGGCAGCCGCCGTGCGCGGTGTGGACCTGTCCCTCGCGACCGGGCGGAAACTCGGCATCGCGGGCGAGTCGGGCTGCGGCAAGTCGACGCTGGCGCTCGCGCTGCTCAGACTGCTGCCGGCCGGGACCCGCGTCGGCGGGAAGATCCTGCTGGACGGCGAGGACATCCTGACGATGCGGTGGGGCCAGGTACGGGCGGTCCGCTGGGCCGGCGCCTCGATCGTGTTCCAGGGAGCGATGCACTCGCTCAACGCCGTGCACCGGGTGGGCGACCAGATCGCGGAGCCGATCCTGCTGCACCGCATGGCGACCACGGCAGCGGCACGAAGGAAGGCGGGTGAGCTGCTGGAGCAGGTGGGGCTGCCGGCGGCGCGGGCCTCGGCGTATCCGCACGAGCTGTCCGGCGGACAGCGCCAGCGGGTCATGATCGCCATGGCGCTGGCCTGCGAACCCCGGCTGATCGTCGCCGACGAGCCCACGACGGCCCTGGACGTGATGATCCAGGCGCAGATCCTGCGGCTGATCGAACAGCTCGTCTCCGAGCAGGACGTGGGCCTGATCATGATCAGTCACGATCTGGCGGTCCTCGCCGACACCTGCGACCGCCTCGCCGTGATGTACGCGGGCCGGGTGGTCGAGGAGGGGCCCGCCCGGCAGGTGTACGAGGATGCCCTGCACCCGTACGCCGAGGCCCTGTCGTCCGCGTTCCCGCGCATCGGGGATCCGGCGTCACGGTTCGCCCCGCACGGCCTCGCCGGGGACCCGCCCGACCCGTCGGCGCTGCCCTCGGGGTGCGCGTTCCATCCCCGGTGCGCTGTCGCGCTGGACGTGTGCGGCACCGAGGACCAGGCGCTGCGGGTCGCTTCGCGGGAGCGGCGGGCGGCCTGCACGCATGTGCCGGCGGATCCGGGTGAGGGGTCGGTCACGTGAGTCGTTCACCGCGGCCGGTGGGGGCTGGTCGCGCCCCGCGGCGGAGCCGTGGATCGATACCGCCCCGCGCCCCTGAAGGGGCGCTGCACTGCACCCGGATCAAGCAGCTCGCCCAGGAGCACACCACATGACCACAGCCACAGCACCCACGGCCCTGCGGGAACCTCTTCTCAGCGCCCAAAGCCTCCACGTCACCTTTCCCGGGCGGCGCGGGGACTCGCCCGCACGGGCCGTGGACGGGCTCGAACTCGACATCCGGCCCGGCGAGATCGTCGCGCTGGTCGGTGAGTCCGGCTGCGGCAAGTCGACGCTGGCCCGCGCGCTGCTCGGCCTGGTACGGCCGACCTCGGGACGCGTCACCTTCGGCGGGAAGCCGCTCGACCACTCCTCGCGGGCCCTGAAGGCACATCGCCGACGCGTCCAGCTGGTGCTCCAGGACCCGACGGGATCACTGAACCCGCGCCACACGGTGTACGACGCCGTGGCCGAGGGACTGCGCATCCACGGGCACGCCGCAGACGAGCGGGCGGCGGTCGCGGAGGCCCTTTCCCGGGCCGGCCTGCGACCGCCCGAGAGGTTCTTCCTGAAGTACCCGCACGAGCTGTCCGGCGGCCAGCGTCAGCGCGTGGTCATCGCCGGTGCCCTGGTCCTGGAGCCCGAACTCATCGTCGCCGACGAGCCGGTGGCCTCCCTGGACGCCTCCGTGCGCGGCGAGATCCTGGCCCTGCTGCTGCGCCTGCGCGCCGAACTCGGCCTGTCCGCCCTGGTGGTGACCCACGATCTGGGCCTTGCGTGGAACATCGCCGACCGGGTCGCGGTGATGTATCTGGGCCGGATCGTGGAGACGGGCGCCGTCGAACAGGTCCTCTCGGCCCCGCAACACCCGTACACCCAGGCCCTGTTGTCGGTCCTCCCGGACGCGCCGGGCGCACCCGTGGTGCTCACCGGCGAACCCCCGGACCCCTCCCGTGTCCCGGGCGGCTGCCGCTTCCATGTCCGCTGCCAGATCCTGGCGAGCGGGGAGGCGGACCGCGCGGGCGTCGCGGACGACTGCCGGACCCGGAGTCCGGGGGTCCTGGGCGGTGGCGGCGGGGAACAGGTGGCGTGCCACTGGGCAGGGGCGCGAGTCGCCGGCTGACACCGCGAGTGGCGGCTTATTCGTTCGACAGCCGACCGCCGATCAGCGATGCTCACCGGCGATGACACGAACCGATACGCCTCCCGCGTGGGACGAGCGCACTCAACTGACCACCTTCCTCGACTACGTACGTGACACCGCCCGCGCCAAGTGCGCGGACGTATCGCCGGAGAACGCCGTCAAGGCGCCGCTGCCGGGGTCGCCGCTGATGACCCTGTGCGGGCTGATCAGCCATCTGCGGTGGGTGGAGTTCTGGTGGTTCCAGGTGGTCTTCCTGGGCGAGGAGCTCGTGGGCCCGCTCGCCGACGCCACGGAGGACGACCCGGACCCGGAGATGCGGCTGGCCGTGGCGACCCCGCTCGCGCAGCTCCTCGCCGAGTACGAGGAACAGAGCGCCCGCTACCGGGAACTGGTCGCGGCCCACGACCTCGACGACGAGGCCGACAGGCCCGTCCGCGACGGCCTCAAGGTGAATCTGCGCTGGGTGATCCTGCACGTGATCGAGGAGACCGCCCGTCACAACGGCCATCTCGACATCGTCCGTGAGCTGCTCGACGGGGTGACGGGGGACTGACGGCGGACGGCGGACGGCGGACGGCGGACCCCGGAAAACGCCGGTTCCCGGCACCCTGACGAGGGTGCCGGGAACCGGCGGGGAGCAGCGAGCCGGACGTCAGGCGGCGTGCACGACGTCCCTCTCCTCGGCGAAGTGGCATGCCGACTCGTGGGCGGCCTCGGAGTCCGAGCCCCTGAACGGCTCGGGGATCGCCAGCAGCGGCGTCTCCTGGGCGCACTTGTCCTCCGCCTTCCAGCAGCGGGTGCGGAAGCTGCAACCGGAGGGCGGGTTGGCCGGGGACGGCACGTCACCGGTCAGGATGATCCGCTCCCGGCCCTCACGGGCCTCCGGGTCGGGCACCGGGACCGCCGACAGCAGCGCCTGGGTGTAGGGGTGCGTCGGGTGGTCGTAGATCTGCTCGTCGGTGCCGATCTCCGCCATCCGGCCGAGGTACATGACCCCGACGCGGTCCGAGATGTGCCGGACGATCGACAGGTCGTGCGCGATGAAGATGTAGGAGAGGTTGAACTCGTCCTGCAGTCGCTCCATCAGGTTGATGACCTGCGCCTGGACGGACACGTCGAGCGCCGACACCGGCTCGTCGCAGATGATGATCTCCGGGTTGAGGGCCAGACCGCGCGCGATGCCGATGCGCTGGCGCTGACCGCCGGAGAACTGGTGCGGATACCGGTTGATGTACTCGGGGTTGAGACCGACGACGTCGAGCAGCTCCTGCACCTTGCGGCGCCGGTCGCCCTTGGGGGCCACCTCGGGGTGGATGTCGAAGGGCTCCCCGATGATGTCACCGACCGTCATACGCGGGTTGAGCGAGGTGTACGGGTCCTGGAACACCATCTGGATGTTGCGGCGTACGGCCTTCAGCGCGCGCCCGGACAGCTTGGAGATGTCCTGGCCCTTGTAGAAGATCTCGCCGGCCGTCGCCTTTTCCAGGTTCATCAGGAGCTTGGCCACCGTGGACTTGCCACAGCCGGACTCGCCCACGATGCCCAGGGTCTCGCCCTGGTACAGGTCGAAGGAGACGCCGTCCACCGCCTTGACGGCGCCGACCTGCTTCTTGAACAGGATGCCCATGGTGAGCGGGAAGTGCTTCACCAGGTTGCGCACCTGGAGGATGGGCTCGCCCCGCTCGACGGGTGCCTCGATCGCGGCGACCGCCTCCGTCGCGGAGTGGGCTTCCACCACCTCGACGTCGGAGACGTTCGGCGTGGCATCCTGCGGCTCGTCGTCCTTGCGGATCTGCTCAGCCATGGATCGTCTCCTTCCAGAAGTGGCACGCCGAACTGCGGCCGGTCAACTCGGTGCCGTCCCGCTCGGTGACCTGCAACAGCTCCGGAAGCTGCGTACGGCAGACGTCCTCGGCCTTCTCACAGCGCGGGTTGAAGGCACAACCGGACGGAACGCGCAGCAGGTTGGGCGGCAGACCCTTGATCGCGTACAGCTCCTGGCCCTTCTGGTCCAGGCGCGGGATCGAGTCCAGCAGGCCTCGGGTGTACGGGTGCGCCGGGCGCTTGTACAGATCGTGGACCGGGGCACGCTCCACGATCCGGCCCGCGTACATCACCGCGATCTTGTCCGCGACGTCGGCGACCACGCCGAGGTCGTGGGTGATCAGGATGAGACCCATGTTGTACTCGCGCTGCAACTCGGCGAGCAGGTCCATGACCTGGGCCTGGACGGTCACGTCGAGGGCCGTGGTGGGCTCGTCGGCGATGATCAGGTCCGGCTCCAGGGCCAGCGCCATGGCGATCATGATGCGCTGGCGCATACCGCCGGAGAACTGGTGCGCGTAGTCGTCCACACGGGCGGCGGCGGCCGGGATCTTCACCCGGTCCATCAGTTCGATCGACTTGACCCTGGCGTCCTTCTTGGACATCCCGTGGTGGACACGGAACATCTCGCCGAGCTGGTAACCGACGCTGAGCACCGGGTTGAGCGAGCTGAGCGCGTCCTGGAAGATCATGGCGATACGACGGCCGCGGATACGGCGGCGCTCCTCGGCGGACATCTTGAGCATGTCCTGCCCCTGGAAGAGGATCTCCCCCTGGGGGATCCTCGCCGGCGGCATGTCGAGAATGCCCATGATCGCCTGTGCGGTGACCGACTTGCCGGAGCCGGACTCGCCGAGCACGGCGAGCGTCTCACCGGCGTGCACGTTGTAGTCGACACCGTTGACGGCTCGTACGACGCCCTCACGGGTGACGAACTCGACGTGCAGATCGCGCACTTCGAGCAGGGGGGCGTCCTCGCCTTCGCGGGGAGCCGGTACCGGAGCGGCTTCTTCGATGATGGTCATTACGCCTCCCTCAGCGTGTCTTCGGGTCGAGGGCGTTGCGGACCGCTTCGCCGAGCATGATGAACGCCAGCACGGTGATGGTCAGCATGATCGACGGGTAGAGCATGATCCACTGGGCCACCCGGATCTGGGAGCCGCCGTCGGAGATGTCGTTGCCCCAGGAGACGCCGTTCAGGCCGAGGCCCAGGAACGACAGGGTGGCTTCCGCGCCGATGTAGACACCGAGCGAGATGGTCGCGACGACGATCACCGGGGCGAGGGTGTTCGGCAGGATGTGCCGGAACAGGATGCGGGTGGTGCTGGCACCCAGTGCCTTCGCCGCCTGGACGTAGTCGGACTGCTTGGTGGTGATCACCGCACCGCGCATCACGCGGGCGAGCTGGGTCCAGCCGAAGAGACCCAGGGCGCCGATGACGACCCACGCCGTGCGGTCCGGGAAGGAGTTGAGGACGACCATCGTGCCCAGCAGGAACGGGATGCCGAAGAACACGTCCACGAGCCGGGACAGGGCCGAGTCGATGATGCCGCCGAAGTAACCGGCGAGCATGCCGACCAGGCCGCCCACGACGGTCACGAGGACCGTGGTGCCGAAGCCGACGGCTATGGAGGCCCGGGCGCCGAAGATGAGGCGGGCGTAGACGCTGCGGCCCTGCTGGTCGTAGCCCAGCCACTCGGGCGAGAAGACCTTTCCGAGCTCCGGCTTCTGCAGGTAGTGCTTGGCCAGGTCGCCGTACTCCGGGTTGGCGCTGGTGAACCAGCCGGGGAAGAACGTGATCGTCAGCAGCAGCAGAATCATCACCGCCGAGATGATGAAGACCTTGTTGCGCCGCAGGTCCTGCCAGGCGTCGCCCCACAGGCTGCGGGCCTTCTCGGCCTTGACCGGCTGCGGGGCGGGGGTGGGCGCGCTCTTGTCGTCCGAGGTGGCGACGGCAGTGGTTTTGGTCATGTCAGGCATAGCGAATCCTCGGGTCAAGGACCGCGTAAAGCAGGTCGACAAGGAGGCTGGCGACGAGGTACACGAGCACCAGGATGGTGACCAGGCCCACGAGGGTGGTGCCTTCCCGGCGGATCAGCGACTGGTAGATCGTGCCGCCGATGCCCTGGATGTTGAAGATGCCCTCGGTGATGACGGCACCGCCGAGCAGGGCGCCGATGTCCGTGCCCAGGTAGGTGACGACCGGGATCATCGAGTTGCGCATCAGGTGGACGGTCACCACCCGGCGCCGGGGCAGACCCTTGGCGATGGCCGTACGGACGTAGTCGGCGCGCATGTTCTCCGCGATCGACGTACGGGTCAGCCGCGACACATAGGCGAGTGAGGCCGTGGCCAGCACAATGGCCGGCATCACCAACTCGCCGTAGTTCGTGGGGTCGTTGACGTTCGGCTCCAGCCACTGGAGTTCGTCGGCGAAGATCCACTTGAGGATGAAGCCGAGGACGAACACCGGGACCGAGATCAGCAGCAGCGTGGTCAGCAGCACCGCGGTGTCGGCGGCGCGTCCGGCGTTCAGGCCGGCGTAGACACCGAGGGTGATCCCGACGACGACCTCGATGACGAAGGCGAAACCGCCCAGGCGCAGGGTCACCGGGAAGGCGTCGCCGAGCACGTCGGTGACGGGGCGTCCGCTGGCTACCTGCGTACCGAAGTCGGCATGCAGGATGATGCCCTTCATGTAATTGAAGTACTGCACAAAGATGTTCTGATCCAGGCCGTACTCGTGCCGCAGCGCGGCGATCACCTGCGGGCTGCCGCCCTTGTCGCCGAACAGCCCTTGGACCGGGTCACCGGGCAGGGCGTAGACCATCAGGAAGATCAGCAGGGTCGTTCCGAAGAACACCGGGATCATCTGGAGCAGTCGTCGTGCGACGTAGCGCCCCATCATGCCTCCAAAAAAAGTCACAGCGGCAGCAGAGCAGGCGGGGCCCTTCCCCCGCGCACCGCTTGGCGATGCTCGTGGAAAGGGCCCCCCGGCCGCTGCCGCTGCTGTCCGGGACTCGGTGTGGGCGCCCCGGACAACGGGCTGTCTGCGGTTACTTCTTCTTGACCTCGACGCCGGTCAGGATCGGGTCGCCGTCCTGGCCGAACTGGACGCCCGTGACCTTCTCCGAGTAGCCCGCGTTGACCTTGTAGTACCAGAGCGGGATGCTCGGCATGTAGTTCGGGAGGTCCTTCTCGATCGCCTGGTACTTCTTCACCGACTCGTCCAGCGTGGTGACGTTGTCGGCGGCGGCGATCGCCGCGTCCAGCTTCGGGTTGGAGAAGCCGCTCTGGTTGCCCGAGGACTTCGTGCCGAAGAGGTCACGGATGAAGTTGGCGTTCATCGGGAAGTCCAGCACCCAGCCCGAGCGGTACAGGGACTTGACTTCCTTGGCCTTACGGGCCTGGAGGTCGGCCTGGAAGTCGGCCTTCGAGTCGCCGGAGCACTTGACGCCGGTGGCGTTGGTGATGGAGTTGCAGACGGCCTCCACCCACTCCTTGTGTCCGCCGTCGGCGTTGAACTGGATGGTGATGGCGTTGCCCGGAACGCCGCCGCCCTCCTTGATGAGCGCCTTGGCCGCGGCCGGGTCGTACTTGGTGACGTCACCGGCGGCGTCCGGCTCGAAGCCGAGGACGCCCTTGGCGACCCAGCCGGTGGCGGGCTCACGGGTGCCCTGGAGCACGGTCTTGGTGATGGTGTCGCGGTCGATCGCCCTCGACAGGCCCTGGATGACCTTCGGGTTGATGCCCTTGAACTGCTTCGAGTAGAAGGCCGGGGCGATGGACTGGACCGCGGAGTACGCCTGGTCCACGGCACGGTCGCCGAGGTCCTGCTTGTAGACCGGCAGGTCCTTCGGGGCGACCTGGGTGATGACGTCGAGGTTGCCCGACTTCAGGTCCTCGTAGGCGGTCTCGGGGGTGGAGTAGTTCTTGAAGACCACGCCGCCGTTCTTCGCCGCGTTCGAACCCGTGTAGCCGGCGTACTTCTTGACCGTGATGGCCTTCTTGTGGTCCCAGCTGACGAACTCGTACGGACCGTTGCCGACCGGCTTCTCACCGGCGGCCTTCGGGTCCTTGTAGAAGGACTCGGGAAGCGGGGAGAAGACCTGGTAGCCGAGCTTGTAGACGTAGTAGGGGATCGGCGTCGTCAGCTCGATGGTGAAGGTGTTGGGGTCCACGACCTTCAGGCCGGACAGCTCCTTGGCCTTGGGGGCGCCCGACTCGGGAGCGACCTGGTCGTAGCCCTTGATGTCCGAGAACCAGAAGCTGTTGGTCTGCTTGTTGGCCGGGTTCGCGGCCCAGTTCCAGGCCTTGACGTAGGACTCGGCGGTGACCGGGGTGCCGTCGTGGAACTTCCAGCCGGGCTTCAGCTTGACCGTGAAGGTCTTGCTGTCCTTGGTGTCCACCGACTCGGCGTTCATGTAGACGATCTTGCCGCTGGAGTCGTAGTCGACCAGACCCGTGAACAACGAGTTGATCACGATGCTGCCGTAGGACTCCATGGTGTTCGCCGGCTGCAGCGGGTTCTCCGGCTCACCGGACTCGACCGTGAACGTACCGTTCGCGTCGATGGCGGCCTTGTCGTCGCCGCCCTTGCCGCCGTCCTTGTCGCTGCTACCACCACAGGCAGTTGCACTCAGTGCCACAACCGCAGCTATCGCTACCCACTTGGCGCTCCTGGCACCGCGCATGGGTTCCTCCTCATAAGTCCATTGGTTCACCGCGAAAAAGAGAGCAGACGACACACCACCGCCACCGTTGCCGGTACCGAGAAAGCCAATGCCCCCCACGCTCGCGAGTCCGCACAGTTCGCTGTGCGTTACCCGTTGGTACGAGCTCTACGCGCCTAACTATCTGCCATGCGCCATAGCCGAACCACACCCACAAGGTCTCGGTTCGATCACACCTGCCGTTAACTTCTTCCAAAATCCGGACAAACGGTTTGCCGAAAGATCCCTGCGAAACGGACTTGTTACACATCTATCGGGAACACGTGTCCGCATTTCGGACATGGCACAGCAGAAAACAAGTTGCGTATGCCATGGCCGCCGTGCTTGCCCTTCTCGGGCGACGGTCACAGGCTCGAACGCGGGGAGTGACATTGCCTGACGCATCATCAGCACACTGTCGCGACAGGATCTGGCACGGCGGGCGCACGAAAACGTGTCTCATGACCACCGGTTGATCTCGTCCAGCAGCAGCGTAGTGCGGAGAGCGCGTGTGCGAGGGCCCACTCGTTCAATCGAAGGGTTTTCCCCCTGTGCCCCTACAACGACACCGGGCACCCCCGCCGTGAAGCGGGCGTGCCCGGTGCGTGCTACGAGGGGCCGGCGTCAGCCGCCCTCGACCGTACTGGCGCTACTGGCCGGCAGTGGCCCCCTGACGGCCGTACTAGCCGTGCTTGGCGCGGCTGGCGGAGCGGGCGCGCTCGCGGGCGTCCAGGTTCACCTTGCGGATGCGGACGGCCTCCGGGGTGACCTCGACGCACTCGTCGTCGCGGCAGAACTCCAGGGACTGCTCCAGGGAGAGCTTGCGCGGCGGGACGATCGCCTCGAACGAGTCGGCCGAGGACGACCGCATGTTCGTGAGCTTCTTCTCCTTGGTGATGTTCACGTCCATGTCGTCGGAGCGCGAGTTCTCGCCGACGATCATGCCCTCGTACACCTCGGTGCCGGGGTCGGTGAACAGCACACCGCGCTCCTGAAGGTTCGTCATCGCGAACGCGGTGACGGCGCCGGCCCGGTCGGCGACCAGCGAACCGTTGTTACGGGTCGCCAGCACGCCGAACCACGGCTCGTGGCCCTCGTGGATGGAGTGCGCGATACCGGTGCCGCGCGTGCCGGTGAGGAACTCGGTCCGGAAGCCGATGAGTCCGCGCGAAGGCACGACGAACTCCATCCGCACCCAGCCGGAGCCGTGGTTGGACATGTTGTCCATGCGGCCCTTGCGGACGCCCATGAGCTGCGTGACCGGGCCCATGTGCTCCTCGGGCACGTCGATCGTCATGCGCTCGACGGGCTCGTGCACCTTGCCGTCGATGATCTGGGTGACCACCTGGGGCTTGCCGATGGTCAGCTCGAAGCCCTCGCGGCGCATCTGCTCGACCAGGATGGCGAGCGCCAGCTCACCACGGCCCTGGACCTCCCAGGCGTCGGGACGCTCGGTCTCGAGGACGCGGAGGCTGACGTTACCGATCAGCTCGCGGTCGAGACGGTCCTTGACCTGACGGGCGGTGACCTTGCGGTCCTTGACCACGGCCTTGTTCTCGGCGCCCTTGCCGGTGCCGCCACGGCCGACCATCGGCGAGGTGTTCGTACCGATGGTCATGGAGATCGCCGGCTCGTCGACCGTGATGAGCGGCAGCGCGACCGGGTTCTCGGGGTCGGCGAGGGTCTCGCCGATCATGATGTCCGGGATACCGGCGACGGCACAGATGTCACCCGGGCCGGCCATCTCGGCGGGCTTGCGGGTGAGCGCCTCGGTCATCAGCAGCTCGGTGATACGTACGTTGGACATCGTGCCGTCGCGCTTGATCCAGGTGACGGTCTGGCCCTTGCGCAGCTCACCCTGCTCGACGCGGAGCAGCGCGATACGGCCGAGGAAGTTGTCGGCGTCCAGGTTGGTGACGTGCGCCTGGAGCGGGGCGGCCTCGTCGAACTCGGGGGCCGGGACGTGCGCCAGGATCGTGGAGAAGAACGGCTCCAGGCTGTTGCTGTCGGCCGGGACCGTGCCGTTCTCCGGCTTGGTCAGCGAGGCGACACCGTCACGCGCGCACGCGTAGACGATGGGGAACTCGATCTGCTCCTCGTCCGCGTCCAGGTCCAGGAACAGGTCGTACGTCTCGTTGACGACCTCGTCGATCCGGGAGTCCGGGCGGTCCGTCTTGTTGATGCAGAGGATGACGGGCAGGCGCTGCTGGAGCGCCTTGCGGAGCACGAAGCGGGTCTGCGGCAGCGGCCCCTCGGAGGCGTCGACGAGCAGCACCACGGCGTCCACCATCGACAGACCGCGCTCGACCTCGCCACCGAAGTCGGCGTGGCCCGGGGTGTCGATGATGTTGATGGTGATGACGTCCCCCCCGTCCTTCGGGTGGTACTTCACCGCCGTGTTCTTGGCGAGGATCGTGATGCCCTTCTCACGTTCCAGGTCGTTCGAGTCCATCATGCGGTCGTCGAGCGACTCGGCGGCGTGCGCGGCGAAGGCACCGGCCTGCTTCAGCATGGCGTCGACCAGTGTCGTCTTCCCGTGGTCGACGTGGGCGACGATGGCGACGTTGCGGATGTCGTGGCGCGTGGCCATATTGCGGCGTACTCCCGGCTTGAGTGGATGGCCTGCGCGTACGTCTGTGTTACGCGGACCCTGCCGGGCTGAACATGCCACGGCCTTACCCCATCGTACGGGGCCCTGCGGGGGTCGGCCTCCCCGGGCCTTTGGGCAGGCGCCCGGGGAGGGCGGGAGGTGGGGTCAGGTGACCTTCGTGGCGGCGGAGCCCGGCTCGCAGGAGAAGAGGGCGGCTTCACGCACGGCGGCGTCGTCGCGCCTGGTGAAGCTTTCGAGCTTGGAGTCGCATTCGATGACGCCGTCGATCGGAACGATCCAACTCTTCGCGTGCCCGATGCTGGTCCTGCCCCCGGGACAGGAGTAGCGGAAGTCGGCCTCGACCACCCGCACTGCGGCGAACTGCACGAACCGCCCCGAACCAGCCACCGACATGCGGCTGTCGTTCAGGTCCGGCCCCTTGTGGCCGACCTTCAGGAACTGCCACGAAATGCCATCGGCGTCCTTCAGGGAAGCGGCATCGGAGTCGATCTCGCCGACCTTCTTGCCCAGGGAGAAGAGGACCTCCGCCGCCGCCGGGGCACCGTGTCCGGCCTGGACCGAGATCTCCACCGTGGCCAGCCGCTTCAGCTTCTTCTTCAGCTCGCCACCACCCTTGCCCAGGGTCTCCACATCGGTGACCCCGAGCAGCCGCGTCGGCTTCTCGATGTTGAACCAGGTATAGGTGCCGTTCGCGCAGGCCGTGGCCGCGACCGCGGCCGGTGCCTTTCTGGCACCGGCCGTAGCGCTGCTGTCGCTCTTCTTCGCTGCGTCACCGGACCCGCTCGTACAACCCACGGCCCCGGCGAGCAGCGCCGCGAGCGCGAAACCCACGGCCGATATCGGACGCGTTCCCCCGTGCATGGCCACCCCGTCGTCCTCGTATGCACTCGTATGTATTCGTGAGATCCACTGTCTCAAGAGTGTGCTCACTCTCACGAAGAGCGACGGGCCGGGCAAGGGAATTGAGGTGCCTCAGAGCTTTCCGGCCGGATCAGTTCCCGGGCGAAGCGCTCGCCCCCTTCTTCAGGAACCCCATGTCCTCGTACACCGGCGTCTGGAACCCGAACGCCCCCACATTGGCGACGCCCTTCTTCACGGCCGTGAGCTGGGGCCGCTGGAAGAGCGGGATGGAGCCGCCGGCCGCCCAGATCCGGGCGTCGGCCTTCCTCACCAGCGAGGCCGACTTGTCCTCGTCGAGGGTGGCGATGGCCTGGTCGAACAGCTGGTCCACCTGGTCGGTGCCGACCCGGGTGTAGTTCTGCTCGACGTTCAGGGATCCGTCGGCGGCGGGCACCGGCTTGGCGTAGATGGGGCGCGCGTCGGTGGCGGGGAAGGCGGACGCGGGCCACGAGTACAGCGCCAGGTCGTACTGCCCGGACGCGATGTGGTCCTTGAAGTAGCTGTCGTCGGAGACCTTGGTCACGTCGGTACGGATACCGACCCGGTCCAGCATCCGCGCGATCCGCTCGCCCACGGCGCGCAGGGTCGCGGAGCCCGGCCCCGAGGGCAGGACGAACCGCAGGGTCAGCGGCTTGCCGTCCTTGGCGAGCGCTCCGGCGGCGCCGGCCGGGGCAGAGGTGCCCTTGGGCGCGTAGGCACCGGCGGGGGCGCCGCCCTGCTCCGGGTGCTTGTGGAGGAGGGACTGCTTGCCGTCCTGGGCCAGGTTCTTCTTGCCCGAACCGTCCTCGTGGCCCCGCTGGCCCCAGGGCGTCTGGTGGTCCTCGCGGACGGGCTCGCCGTACGGCTTGTCGTCGTCGCCGACGACATAGGTCGTGTCGTCGTCACCGCTGTCCTCATCGGCCTCGGTGGCCTTACCGGCCTTACTGGCTTTCGGAGAGGCCTTCGGAGAGGCCTTCGGGGAGGCGGACGAGGAAGCGGACGAGGACGCCTTCGGCTCGGCGGACTTGCCCGCTGCCTTCTCGCCCTCGCCCCCGGCGACCTTCCCGCCCTCGCCAGCCTTCTTCTTCGGCGTTCCGAGGGGACCGCCGTGCACCCACCCGGCATCCGCGAGCAGTTCCTCGGCCTCGTGGGTGTCCTGGCCGCCGAGCGCGCCGCTGTTGTCGGCGTAGGCGTCCTGTCCGGAGAGCGCGAGATGACTGCCGACCGGTACGGCGGGCAGCCCCAGCGGCTTCAGTACGAGGGTGGCGATCGCCTTTCGGTCCAGCGCACGGGCGACGGCGCGGCGGACGCGTTCGTCGGCGAGGGGGCCGTCGGCGCCGTTGAGGGCGAGCTGCGTGTAGGCCGGTTCGAGGGACTTGCGCACCTCGAAGGCGCTGAGCGACCGCTGCTGCTCGGCGTACTTGGCGGCGGCCTCACGCTGCTTGCGCCGGGCGTCGGCCTCCTTCTTCGCGGCGCCCTCGTCGGAACCGTGGGCACGGGCCCAGGAGCGCAGGGCGCGGGCCGGGGCGGGCGCGGCGGCCGGGCCCTGGAGGGGGG
>NZ_LIQQ01000308.1:0-20192 GCF_001418565.1 Streptomyces graminilatus
CTGGTCCAGCGCGCTGGACCACGCGAAGAAGTTCCACACGAAGCACGGTCACCTCGACATCCGTCAGGATGAGCGCGCCGAGGACGGCTACCGGATCGGCCAGTGGATCGGCTGGCAGCGGATGGCCTACCACCAAGGCAAACTGTCCGCCGACCGCATCGCCGCTCTCGACCAGCTGGGCATGATCTGGAACAAGGCCCAGACCGCCTGGCAGGGCAACTTCAGCGAGGCCCAGGCGTACTACGACCAGCATGACGACCTCCTCGTCCCGCACTCGCACACCACGTCGTCCGGGCGCAACCTGGGGACCTGGATCCTTAAGCAGCGCAAGGACTACACGGCGGGCACGCTTTCCACCGAGCAGATCGTGATGCTCGACGACATCGGCATGGTCTGGCGCCCCCGGGACGAGGCCTGGCAGCAGGCCTACCGGCACGCCTGCGCGTTCCGGGAACGCAACGGCCACCTCGACGTCCCCAACACGTACGTCACCTCCGACGAGTTCCGGCTGGGGACCTGGATCGGTAACCAGCGCAAGGCCCGCCGGGAAGAACGGCTGTCGCAGGACAAGATCCGTGCCCTGGAGGACCTGGACATCGTCTGGGACCCGCTGGAGGCCAAGTGGGAACGCGGCCTGGCCGAGGCCCGCGTGTACAAGGACCGGTACAAAGACCTGCGCGTCCACGCCAAGTACGTGTCCCCGTCCGGATACAAACTCGGCGGCTGGATCGCCGAACAGCGCAAGGCCCGGGTCCAAGGCCGATTGCCCGAGAGGCGAGCCGAGAAGCTAAATGTGATCGGAATGGCCTGGACTGTCCCGGACGACACGTGGAAAATCGCCTACGGCGATCTGTGCGCATACGGCGAGCAGAACGGAAACCTGGACCTGCCCCAGGACTTCATCTCGCCATCGGGCATCAACCTCTACACGTGGGCACAGACCCAGCGGGCCATGCGGGCCACCGGAAAACTCTCCGAGGAACGCCAACGGCTCCTCGACGGTATCGATTTCCCATGGGACCTCGAACGCGATCGCTGGATGCGCCGCTATGGTGAAGTATCCGCCAGAATGGGTGACATCAAGAGCCCCCGCAGCCTGCCCGTCGACTCACCCGAACGGATCTGGCTCGACAACCAGGCCGTGGCCTACCGCAACAACAGGGTGGACGCTGAACGCCGGGGCATGCTCGAAGCCCTAGGCGTCACGGCCGACCAGATCTGGACGATGTGGCAGAGCGCCTACGATGAACTCGCCGCCTTCCATAAAGAGGAAGGACACTTCCAAGTACCTGAAGAATACCGGACCATCGACGGGATTCTTCTGGCGACATGGAAGAACTATCAGCGGACTCAGCGCAATCAAGGAAAGCTCTCCCAAGAGAAGATCAGACTTCTCGACAAAATCGGATTCCCGTGGGACCCGTACGCCGAGCACTGGGACAACCGGTACGACGAAGCCGTCGCCTTCAAGAAGCGCGTCGGCCATCTCCGACCGGCACCAGACTCCAGGCTCCACAAGTGGCTCGTGCGACAACACCGAAACCACGAACGCGGAATCCTGAACCGCACGTACCTGGACCGGCTCAACCGCTTGGACCCTGAATGGGCCGCGGCGGTCGTCGACTGACAGCCAGCTGCGCAGATGTGAATCCAGCTGGCACCTGCCCGAAAACACGCCTGTCGGCAGGGCATGCGGTGCGATTCAGCATCCGTCGATGCCGATCACGTTGCCGAACGGGTCGGTGAGCTGTGCGATCTTGCGGCCGGTGCCGTCGCCGACGTCGAGGGGGCCGCGGTGGTGGGTACAGCCGGCGTCGAGGAGGCGCTGTCGTACGTCGTCGACGGCCCAGTACGGGACGGGGCTGTGGCCGCGCCGGTTGCGCTGCTCGTCCAGGGGGTGGAAGCCGAACTCGACGCCGGCGACGTCGAGCCAGGCGTAGACGGAGTTGCCGTCAACATCGAGGTGGACGTCGGTCTTCAGGACGCCGCCCCACCAGCGGGCGGACTTCTCGGGGTCCTCAGCGAAGATCATGATGGTGCGGATGCCGGTGAACACGGGTGCCTCCGTCGGTCAGTGGTCGACGCCGCGCAGCGAGGTGAGAACGGTGGCCGCAGCGAACGCGGTCACCGCACGCACGAGGCCGATATACCGCCCCACTGGGCGCCGAGATCGTTGATGTACCGACGGTATGCCCGACGGACCCAGTGCGGGCGCAGCGCATCCCTCTGCCCGAAAGCGGGCGAGACCTGTCAAGGTCGGGCAGACCAGGCGGTTTGAACGGGGCGGCCTCTCGCGCGGTTCCCCCGCCGGCCGCCGCGCTCTGTCGCCCCGATGCGCTGGCGCCGTAGGCTTCGGGTTATGGACGGCCGCATCACCGCACGGCTCAGGCTGTTCGAAGCGGTCCGCGCCGTGCCCTACGCAACCGACGGGGCGCACGACGCCGAGAATCTGATGGCGAGCGGCCGTGGAGATTGCCTGGCCAAGTCCGCATATCTGACCACGGGTTTCCGCCGCCTCGGGTATCCGGCCCGTCGGGTCCGCTGGCTCTACCTTCTGCCGGATCAGCCGCCTGAGGTCAGCCTCCTGCCCTCGCGCGAGGATGTGCACTCGGCGGCCGAGGTCCTGATCGACGGGCGGTGGGTGCTGGTGGACGCGACGCACGATCCAGCGCTGGCCCCGGCCGGGCTGACCGTCGCAGCCTGGGACGGCGTCGGCAACACGGACCCGGCCTACCCGCCATGCGGCCCGGTCTGGAGAGCAGGGTCCGGCCCCGAGCCGGTGCCCAACGCAGGCCTGCCGGCAGCCTCCGAACTGGCCGGCCGTCGCTACCAGGTGGCGTTCAACCGGTGGCTGCGCGACGTACGCACGTCCGGGACAGCGCTCTCCAGCGAGTGACCCCCATGAGTCGTGCGGAGCACGGTACCGAGCCATGTCCCAGCACCCAGTTCCCGGTTGCCGAGCCCGCGTTCGATGCCGGGGCCCGACCCAGGCGCTATGGGAGGTTGTCGACGGCGTAGTTGACTTCCAGTACGGCGCGCACGCGGTCACCGAGCGCGTACCCGGACTCGGCATGCGCCGTCAGGACGTCGTGAGCCCGCTCGATGACGAACTCGCCTTGGCCTCGCACCGTGTTATCTCCTTCGTCGAGCCACGCGCGGACGGACTGCAGCAGTGCGGCGACCGCGCTGTCCGGCGGTGCGGATGAGGACAGCGTGTCCAAGGCCCTGCCAACGCTGAGGAGTTCGGCGGCGGCCGCGAGCGGGACCGCCAGCAGCCGTGACCCGTCGGGAGTGTCCATGCTGTGAGCGACCGCAGTCGTGTGCAGAGCGCTGGCGACTACCGAACTGGCCTGACTGATAAGGGTTTGCGTGCTTTCCGGAAGGCCCTGGGGCGGAGTCCAGGAGGTGGGGTGCCGCGCGAGGTGCCAGGACACGAGGCCTGAGGCCCACATGGCGCATCCTTCCCAGGACGAGCTGAACCGGGCCGTCTTCACCTGCTGCAGTACCTCGTCGACATCCATACCGGAGGACGGTATCGGTCCGCCGTGTCCGAGCAGCCTGAGATGAGGGTTGCGATCTGAACTCCGTCGTGGAGCACTCCGCGGCGCCAGTACTAGTCGAGAAAGGTATGGAGGGTGTGGCCGGGGCATCGCGGAAAGAGCCGAACCTGCGATGCTCTGGTCGACATCGCTTTCGATTCCCGAGTTCAAACCTGTCATCGACCGCGCCTCGGAAGCTGTTCCGCTTCGCTTCCTCCGTCAGTGTTCACAAGCAGTGCCGGAAGACGTCCCAGGAGGAGAAGATGCCACCGTGACTCCTGACCGATTTCGTCTGGCATCTGCGTGTTCGGCAGCCTTGGGTGCTCTCGTGACGGCGGGCACCGTCGATATCGATACCTGTGCCGCACTGGCTCATCTTCTGCGCGAAGAGGGCATTGAGACAAGGATGCACGACAGTCACCTGAGGAGCGAAGCCCCAGAGCGGATCGATCACCGCAAACTTCCCGACACGGTTGACGAGCTGCCCACCCCGACTCTGGACGAGGTACAGCGCAAGCTTGGGGCTCTCAAAGTGGAGCTCTTCATCGTGTCGACATGGCCGTGGGACATGCAGGCGGAATACGAGATGAGCCGCATTCTGGCCGTACTGGACAGCGTGACCAGAGCATGGAGCACCTCCAGACTTCCGAACTACCCAACGGAGTCCATGATCGCGGCCAGCAGCCGACATGCAGCGGAAAGCCTAGACCTGCACCATGTGCATCTCCTCGGCCTCCTGGAGCAGCGTCAGGATGTCGGGTAATTGGCGGTGGACCGCAGACGTAGGAAGCGGAACGGCTTCTCACGAAGGCTGACCCCCGTTGCGGCCGAGTGGTGATCATCACGGGTCATGGCCGAAGGTCAACTGCGGCGCGGTCGTGCCACTGCGGGTGCGGACATGGACAGGCCGACGAGGTCGGTCCATACAGCGTCGCCGACTCCGTCGATGGTTTCCTTCGCAGCACGCTCGTCGGCGGTGAGGACCCCCAGGCGGGCTCGGGCGTCGTAGTGCAGGTGATCGAGGGCCAGCCGGCGGCCGACATAGTCCATGACGGAGCCGGCCTGCTTGATCTCCGGGTCGTTGGTGAGGCCCGAGGGTTCGAAGCGGGTTCCGATGTAGTCGGCGACGAGGACTTCGAGCGGAACTCCGTGCCGGAGGCCTCGGGTGGCGGTCGAGGAGAAGGCGTCCATCATGCCCGCGAGCGTGGAGCCCTGTTTGGCCATGCGGACCATCACTTCGACGACATCTCCGTCGGGGGTGCGTGCCACGGTGAGGTAGCCCTTGCCCTCGCCGACGGTGAACGACCGGGTTGTCGACTTCATGCGCCTTGGAGGACGCGGCAGGGCGGGCCTGGCGGCCTGTTCCGTACCGGTTGCTCGCGTCGTACTGTCCTCGAACCACTCGGTCATGACCGTCCTCGTCCGTCGCCGCGAAATCGGGCAGAGCTCACCCATGCACACAAGCAGTGGCCAACGAATCGCTGATGACCACAACATGTTGTGGTCCAACATAGGGATGAGGGGCCACCTGGACCAATCACGGCACGCCGAACCGGGCGCTGCCGCAGGATGGTTCGAGAACCGAGACCGGCCAGGTGATATGGGCTCTGGATAACGACAGGGAGGATCGCGGGTGAGCCGACGTCCGAGCCAGAGCAGGAGGGCGAGTCAACGACGCGACGCAGCCCACCATGGAGTGGGGGCGGAACGCCGGCCTCGGAGAAGTGCAGTCACTGTTGAGCGTCCGTCGGCCAGTATGTCGCGACAGCCTGGTTGAAGACGCGAGTGATGAGTTCACGCTGCGCGGCCGGGCCCTGGACGAAGACGATGTGGTAGCGGCCGTCGGCGACAAGGGCCTGATTGCGGGCGTAGAACTGTGTTCCTGCGGCGTCGGTGAAGCTGTATTGGCCCTCGGCCAACGATATGTCCTGCCCGATGTCGATACGCCGCACGCCGGTGGCGGTGCCTTCGGGATCGGCCCGGTACGGGGCGAGTTCCGGCTCCGTCTTCTGGTAGCTGAGCGGGTCGCTGTCGTGCTCGCTGACGGTGTCGCGGCCGGGGACGACGATCAGGGTGAGGCCGCCACGGGTGAAGCGGACGCGGGACTGGGCGGCATCGAGGTGGCGTTTCCACCCGTCGCCGACAGCTATCTGAAAGCCGGCCGGATCGTGTCGGACGTCGCCGTCGGCCGGCTCCGGGGCCGGGGTGGGAGGGGGAGTTGCTTCGCGATGCGCGGACGGTCGAGGGCTCGCGGCCGCGTCGTCCGGGGCATCGGCCGAGCCCGACTGGGACAGCGCGAGGACCGCGTAGGCCGTGGCGCCCAGGGCCAGGGGGAGCGCGGTGACGACAAGAAGCGTACGGCCGCGCAGACGCGGGGCCGCACGCGTACGACGGTGCCGTCCTTGCCGCACATCCACCGGAGCGGGCGAGCGTCGGCGGACCAGGTGGCCGCGCAAGCGCAGCACCGGCAGACGGCCGCGCGGCGCTTCGAGAGACCTGCTCGGCGGCGCGGGTACGAGCTCACGGGCGTGGCGTACCAGGGAGCGTAGCCATCCTTCGGCCTCGTCGAGGGACAGACGCTGTGCGGGGTCCTGGCGCAGCAGGGACTCGATGATGGCTCGCATCTCGCCGCTGTCCTCGGCGAAGGCGGGCGGTTCCGTGCACACCATGGCGAGGAGTTCGGCGACGTCGTCTTCCGGAAACGGCGGGTGGCCCTGGAGCGCGCGGAACAAGAGAGCCCCGAGGGCCCACAGGTCGACCGAAGGGCCGAGGGGCGGGGCGAGGTGCCACGTCTCGCCGACTGGGGCGGCCTGCTCGGGCGCCCACCGCTCGGTCACTGCGTCGACGCGCATGATCCGCGTGTCACGGGCCCGCTGGGCCTCGAGAGCTGTGACCGGGCAGTGGAAGTCCTCCCCGGTGTCGCAGCGATCCGCCGGCCGGGCGGTTTGGTCCGGACCGGCCTTGGCCAGGGGACTGGGGGTGAGGGGAGTGCTGGCGGCGGCCTGACGCTGGGCATCGGCGCGCAGGGCGGCCCATCCACCTCCGGCGGTGCGTGCCGGCAGGGTCCGGGACGGTTCGGTCTGCTTTCCGGACTCGGCTGCCGTGTCTGGGAGGCCGCCGGGCGCGCGCTGAGCGGCCTCGTCGGCGCAGGCGTGGGGGAGGGGCCGAGGGGCGTAGCCGCACAGGGCTTCCTCGGCGACGCTCTGCGCGAGGCCGCTCATGAGGACGCTGCCGTTCTCGCAGATGAGCACCGTGTGCTCCGTGATGTTCCGGTGGAGCCAGCCGCGTGCGTGCAGGGCCCGGACGCCGTGCAGGACCTCCCGCGCGATCTCGGCAGCCCGAGACGGTGTGAGCGGCGCCCGGGCGAGGAGGGCCGACAGCGGGCGTGCGGCGACGTATTCACTGACGATCCACATCGCGCTGCCGTCCATCAGTACGTCGAAGACCTGGACGAGGTGGGGATGGTCGGGCAGAAGCGTCAGGGCACGTACTGCCTCACACGCCCTCCGCACGGGGCCGTCCGGCTCCTGATCACCGGACGGCACGGTGTTGCTGGGGCTGTACGCTCGCGGGTCGGCTGCGAGGGTCTCTGGCAGGGCGATACGGGTCAGCTGCACCTGGTGGCCGCTGAGGGTGTCCAGACCGTCGGTGATGATCGTGTCGAGGCCGTCGTCGGCGGGCAGGCGGTAACGGCCGCCGAGCAGGCGCCCTATCGGGTAGTCGTCCATCGTCTTCCTTCTCGTGCCCAGGGGAATGACCCGCCGCGGCGCCCCCCGGGATGGGGCGTGCGGGAAGTCACCGCCGTCGGGCGCTCGGTCATCTGCTGGTGCGGAGGTCCTCGACCGGGCAGGGCTGGGCCTCGATGGCGGACCAGCCGATCGGCTGGTCCAGGGGCGAGGGCTCCGCGGCCGAACTGCTGCCAGGGCAGCGGGCGTTCGCCGATGCGGATACTTGAGGGAGGTCCGGCGACACCCTTTCCCGTGGACGGGTTGATGACGGATCGGCAGGCTCTTGGTCAGACGCCGGTGGTGATCTCCGCGCATGCGGAGCGGATCTGACGGTCGTGGTGCCCGTCGGCGCCCAGGAGCGAGGTGATCAGGGCGCTGGCGGCGACCGTCTCCCGCGCCAGAGCCACGGCTTCCGGTCCGCGGCCGGCGCGGTACAGGAGGACCGCGAGATCCGCCAGCGCTCGTAGCGTGTGCGGGTGTTCGGGACCCAGCGTCTCGCCGCGAGCGGCTGCCAGCTCGCGGGCGACGTCCAGGGCCTCGTCGTAGCGCTCCTGGTCGCGAAGCAGCTGCACCAGCAGATGCTGCGAGGCCAAAGTGGTGCGGTGCCGGCTGCCGAGCGCCCGGGCGAGTGCCTCGGTCACCGGGCGCAGCACCTCTTCCGTATTCGGTGCCCCGGTTCGTTCGAGAACCCAGGCCAGGGCCAGCCGGGCGGACAGGGTTTCCTCGTGCGTCGGCTCCAGCCCCGCTTCGGCCCGGCGGATGGCCTCGCGCGCCACGGTCTCGGCCTCCTCCCACCGTCCCTGCTCGCCGACGGCCTCGGCCAAGCGCGCCATCGCCCCGATCGTCTCGGCCGCCGTGGGCCCCGCGAGCTCCTCCCGTCCCGCCACAACCTCGCGCAGCCGGGCCTCGCCGTCGGCCCACCGCCCCTGTCCGTAGGCGACAAGAGCATGGCCGTGCAGGACCTTCAGATACGGGAGACCTCGTGCCGTGCCGGATTCCGTCAGCGCGTTCAGGACATGTGTATACAGTGCATCGGCGCGCTCGAAAGCTCCCTCGCGGAAGGCGAGTTCGGCCCTGGCCTGCAGCCGTTCCAGGAACCTGTCCTTCAGGTGCTCGTGACCGAGCGCCTCCGTAGACAGGCTCGGGGCATCGGCCGGCGTCGCGCTGGCCAGGGGGAGGGGAAGCAGCAGCGTGCGGGTGAAGCCGACGGCGCCCCAGCGGGTGTAGAAGGCGTGCGCGTCGTTGCCCTCGATGACACTGATCCGCACGGTGGTTGCACCGTGGGCGTGGCAGTGGGCGTCGACCGCCTCGATCAGCCGGCGCCCCAGGCCGCGGCCTCGGGCCTCGGCGGCCACCACGAGGGTCTCCAGGACCCCGACGTGGTCGCCCAGCTTCCACGAGCCGGCCGCCGGGACGATCCGGACGAAGGCGTAGCCGAGGAGCCGGTCGCCGGCGGAGACGGTGAGGATCTTCGACTGCGGCTCCTCCAGCCAGGCGCGGTACTCCGCACGCCGGATCTGCCAGGACTCCGCCGCGGATCTCACCTCGCCGAGGTCACCGAGATGGGGCGCGGAGGCAACGTGGTGGGCCAGGAGTTCACCCCACAGCGGGGCGAGCTCGTCGATCGCCGTGGACGGGTGCTCCGCGAGCACCACCGCGGCCGGTGCCGGGAAGTCCGGCGGTATGGATGACAGCATGACGTGTACCTCTTCTTCGTAAGCGTGGCGTGGGGCAGGCGGGGCGCGGCGTTGCCGGCGTCGCGCCCCGGATGGAGCGGAGTCCTGGGCGATCAGCGGGAACCCAGGCGGATCACGGCGACGGGGTCCCAGGAGAGCTCCCAGGCACTCTTCCCGCCGTGGCGTGTGTGCTCGCGGAACTGGACCTCCAGCAGGTGCACCCGGTCGACGTGGAACGGGACGTGACTGGGACTGATCTTGCGCAGCGCACTCTGCAGAGGGTCACTGTCGGCGGTGTCCCAGCTGTACCCGAGGGACATGTGGTGACGGCCGCCGTCGTGCTGGATCACCGCGGGGCCGCGGGCTTCGACGAAGGCATCCTGAACGCGCCCCTTCAGATCGATCAGGGGCTCGTCGGGCCCCAAGTCCAGCAGCGCGCCCGCCTTGTTGGCGATCGGAGAGCCCGCGGTCACCTGGAACGGCGTCATGTCGGCGAGGCGGCCGCGCAGGGCTTCGACGAGGTCCTGACGCTCGGCGGCGGTGATGCGGTCCGCGGTGGTGTCCGCGACCATCTCCACGGTCGCGTGCAGCAGTCCGTCGTCAAGGAGCGTGATCGGGTACGGCCGCATCGCCTCCCGGCAGGCGGCCGCGAGGCGGGCGAGCGCGTGATCCACGGACAGATCGGGCACCAGGTAGGCGTGCAGAACACGGGCACCGTCAGGCCAGGGCGCATTCTGGAGCTGCGGAACGAATTTCCTCATCCGCGGCCACCTTCGTCCTGCGTGGCGGCGCCCGTCGAGCTGCTGGCGGTGGGAACCTGGCCGAGCGGCACCTCGGCGATCACCGTCCAGGTGTACTTGTCGCGCCAGGCTTGCTGCTGGTCGACGAGAACGGCTCGCGTCACCGTCATCCGGGGCCGCGGCGGGCGGAGCCTGGCCAGGGCCCGGGACAGGTCGTCGTGGTCCCACTGGGCGTTGCTGTAGGCCAGGCTCAGGTGCGGCCAGAACCGGTCGGGGGCCTTGGGTAGCTGCTCGGCACCGACGACGCGCTCTGTCGCGGACCGAAGAGCCCAGAACAGCTCCGAGATCCGGTCCTCGGGGTAGATCGCCGGGACGACGCCGTTGTGGATGGCCTGCGCCGGCCCGATCTCGATCTCGAAGGGCTCGATGCCTGCCAGTGCCGGCCGGGCGGCATCGGCGACCGCGGCCGCCACGGCGGGGGACAGCGGACCGACGGACTGCACGGTCGCGTGCAGCCACTCGACCGGCACCGGGCTCAACTCCGGATACTGGGCAAGGAGTTCGGCATGGGCGCGGGCGAAGTCGTGCACGTGCGGCTGGTCCTCGAACAGGATGTGCCAGTGCGCGCGCCGCTCGCCCTGCGGCCAGTGGTGGGTCTCCCAGAAATCACGCATCACGCCTCCACGAGGTCGGGTTGGAAATCGACGTAGACCGGCAAGTGGTCGGATGCTTCCTCGGCTGCAGCGCTCCGGTGGGCCTGGTAACTCACGAGCGCGGGGGCGACGGGGCGGGTGGCCAGGATGAGATCGATCCGGCGCGCGCCCCACGGATCGGGGTCGCCGCGACCGTCTTCCCAGTGCCCGACCGTCGGGGCCCACGGCACCCCCAGATGGGCAGCGGCGTCGACCATGTACCCCTTGCGCAGCAAAGCCGCCGTCTGCCGCCTGTCCGCCAGTTGCCTGCGAAAATGCCTGCCGATCCTGCTGGGGTGGACCTGGAACTCCAGGTCGTCGTGGCGCATCTTCAGGTAGGCCTCCGGGTCGTAGTACCTCCGGCGCAACTGCCACCAGCGGCGCCGCCGCAGAGCGGCGGAGAGAGCGTTGAAATCCCCCACGCAGAAGCCGGGCTTGACGCCTCCGGTCGTACGGAACGTGCCCTTGATGCGCAGCGCCTCGTCGTACCGGAAGTCCGGGCGGAACGGGTCCCCGTGGTAGCTGCCCACCAGCAGCGGCTTGCGGCCGCCCGCATCGAAGAGCGCTGTGGTGCAGCCGTGCCAGAAGTCTGGTGCCCCGAATGGCCGGTAGGAGTTCTTGACCAGTTGCACGGTCTCGGGGTTCCACAGCAAAGCGGTCCACCACGGGCGGTGCCAGTTCGCGGCCATGGCCGTGCCGTGCGGATACCCGTCGGACGCTCCCACCATGGCTGTCAGTCCGCACTGCGCGGCGATGTCCTGGATGAGCCGGGCGGCCTCGTCCTCCCAGGAACCGCGGCTGGTGACCCGCTCGTCGACGACGACTTCCTGCAGAGCCAGAATGTCCGGTGCGATTTCCTGGATCGCGGTGACCCGGGCGTTCCAGCCGCTGGTGCCCCGGGTGGCGGGCGTGAGTTTGTACGCGTTGAGGTTGGCAAGACGTCGCGTCTTCATGATCTCCTTCTGCTGCTGTGACGATTGATGCCCTGGTGGCACCGTCACCGGAGGCGTCTTGGCTGTTGGAAACTGACGGGCCCGCAGGGCGGACCGCGACTACGGCGTGCGGGCGGGGCGGCGCCGGACGGGATGCGGCCCTGGAAGCCGGTCGCAGTTCTTGTTCACTGCTGCCACCGGACTGGTGCTACACGAACAGGGCGCGGGCCGCTGCCTGTTGACGGAGGTAGGACCGGTGCCGTGCGGGCGGCGGATGACCTCATGCGGCCCGACGGATCATGGGCGTGAACCTTAGGAGGGCGATCGCCTTATCGTCGGAAAGTTTGTAACGAGGCCAGCGCTGGCCGCCGGGATCCTTCGCCTCTGCTTCCTGGATCGCACGGAGAATTTCGTCGGGACCGTCCTGGAGACAGGCGTGGGCCAGATCGTCCCACGTGGGATACAGCCCGTACTCTTCAACACCGCAGCTCGCCCCGTCCGTCATCACGAGAATGTCGGCGATGTCGGCGGTCGGCCACGAGCGCACCACCGCGTGACGGGCTGCCTCGGGGACAGCCTCGGCGACCCAGTACCCGCCCGGCACACCGTTGTTGAGGTGCCGGATCTGGTGGGCCCGGAGCTTCTGGAGCAAGGCGCGGTGTTCCGGCGCCTCGAAGCCTCGGCCAGCTCTCAGCCACGCCTGGTACTCCAGATATTCCGGGCGGACGGAGACCAGGCGGGCGAGCCGGTCGTCACGCACCGGGTCGACCTTTCCGCCGATGGTGCGCGCGATGACGGGGGAGTCCGCCAGGACGAGCGCGTCGATCGTCTCACCACGCTGACGCACGATCGAGACCGTGGCAGCCGGCGACGATCCCGCGACCAGACCGTGCTCACGGACGATCGCAGCGATGGCCTGTTCGAGAACATGCCGCAAGTCGGCCTCCGGATCAGCGGCGAGGAGCGAGGCCAGGCCATCGCCGAGGAGTTGGGCGTACCAGGCTCCGCGGGGCTCGTCGTCCGAGACGGTGCTGACACCGTCCAGGACGATGACCGCTCCAGGGGGCTGAACGATGCGGTCCTCGCTGGGCCGGCCGCCGCCGGGAAGCTCCCCGGTCGTCACGGAGAAACCGGTGTGAATCATAGGGTGATCTTCTTTCCTTAAAAGGCGATCAGGAAGGAACAGGCGGGATGGGAGCGGGCTGTGGGATATGACAAAAGCTGGCGGACAACCGGTGATGTCCGTCGTGCGCCACGTTCTCCTCGGTACGAGCTCGAATCGAGCGGGGTTCGGTGGTGAGGGGGACGGGGTGAAAGGCGTCGGGTATGTCCGCAGGAGCGGGCACCCGGAGAGCGGGCGATCATCTGTGCTTCCCGTGGGCATCCAAGCGCACACCGGCAGCGGACAGCGCGGCGATCCGTTCGGCGCTCAACTTCCCGGACCGGAATGCTTCGTGCTGCCTTCCTAGCCACTGTCCGAGCGCGAAGCTGTCTGGTGGTGGTGTTTTGTATCTATAGGGCGGACACGCGTTGTCGTGCTGCTCCATGTATCGGCGGAGCGCCTGAAGGGAGCTATGCCAGCGGTATTCGTGAGCGTTCCCGGTGAATCCCGCTTCCTTCATGACTGCGATGGTGTTCTTGGGTAGGCGCACACCAGATGCGGACAGCGTGGTGATCCGTTCGGCGCTCAAGGTCCCGGCCCGGAAAGCCTCCAGCTGTTTCCGCAGCCATCGCCCCAGCGCGAAGCTGTCCGGAGGCGGCGTCTTGTATCTCTCGGGCGGATCGGAGGGGCCGTGCTCCTCTTTGTAGTGTCGGAGCGCCTGAAGCGCGACATGCCAGCGATGTTCGCGAGCATTCCAGATGAATCCCAGCTCGTTGAGGGCTTCGATGATGTCTTCCCCCAGGACACCGTCGGTGTAGTCCTGGCGGTAGGTGCTCACCTGCACACCCAGGCTCCGGGGATGGGGTCCGTCCGTCTTGTAACTCTGTGGAATATCCAGATCCGGATGCGTGAGACGGTAAAACTTGAGGTCGGCAAGGAACTGTTCCCACGACGCGTCCGCGATGCTCCAGACAAAGCCCACGGACTCAAGCCGGGTGACAAACTGCGGATCGAGTCTGTTCTGGTGGTACCGCACGCGAATGCTCCGGACCGTGGAACCCAGCTGGAATGGCTGTTCACCGGTCGTCACATAGCGGTCCGGGACGAGCAGATGACCGTTCTCGGCCCGGAACTCCTCCAAGTACGCGATTACTTGACCGCGATTGAACTCCATGGCGTTCCAGACCATGTCGAGTTCATCGAGGGCCGCAATCCGGTCGGGACGCAGTGCGCCCCGCCTGTATTCCTGGCGCTGCCAAGCTGTCCACGTGCCCAGTTGCAGCCCCGAGGGGGTTTGCCACTGCTGAGGTATCAGCAGGTTGCCGTGTTCGGCGTGGTAGGCCTGGGCGGCGCCGTAGTACTCCTCCCACGGCGTGGAGGTGGCGCGGACGGCTTGCACAGTGATGGCACTGGCGAAGCCGGCGGGCACGGGGGCGCCGGTGATGCGCAGCCAGTTGGGCAGTTCCATCGCCGGTGTGGTGCGGGCCTCGTCGCGTCCGAGCTGGCGCCGCAGCCGTCCGAGCTGGCTGGCCAGGGTGTCGTCGTGCGCGGCCAGAGCACGGATCACCTGCCAGACCGGGGCGTAGGAGGAGCCGTCGAGCGCGGTCTCGGGATCCTCCCCGGGGCCGAGGAGGACGGGAACGATGATGAACGCCGTCTTGGGGCCGGCGCTCTTGCCCCGCCGCAGCGCCCGGCCGATGGCCTGGATGGTGTCGATGGGTGAGCTGCGGCCGTCGATGAAGGCCACAGAATCGACCGCGGGCACGTCGACCCCTTCGCCCAGCACCCGCGCGTTGGCGACCGCGACCAGGCCGTCGTCGTCACCGCGCAGCCGGTCCACGACCCTGCGGCGGGAAGCGAGCGGCTGCGTGCCGTGCACATAGTCGGCCCATACACGCACCGGATCGTCCTCCGGGACCAGGAGCGCGGCGGCGTGCGGCAGGGTACTGGCGAACCAGCGGGCGTCGACCACCCGGTTGTGAAAGGTGATCATTCTGGTGATGCCGTACTCGCGGGCGGCGCGCAGCACGGCGACCTGGGTGGCGAGCATCCCGCCGGACACAGCGGAACGGCCGCTCTGGAAGAACGCATCGTGCTGCTGGGCGGCGGCACGGACGTGCTCGTCAGTCACGACGGGCACGACCACCCGGTAGTTGGCCAGCAGTCCCAGCTCGATCGCGGTCGAGAACGGCAGCCGGTAGCCGACCTGGCCGAAGACCTTTTCGTCGTCCATGCTGACCGCGTCGTCGCCGGCGCTGACGATCACCTTCGGCGTCGCGGTCATGTAGAGCCGCCGGGCGGCGGGGATGTGTGCGTTGCTGTGGATGACGGCCCACACCTTGTCGGAGCGGCCGACGCTGCGATGCGCCTCGTCGATGACGATCAGGTCCCACATCGGCAGGCCGTGCTCGTCGTGGGCGGCGACGAGCACCGGCAGACTCTGATAGGTGCTGGCGACGGTGACCCGGCTCCGGTCCGCGGTGAGAGAGGCGAGCTGGGCCGGATCGGAGGTGACGAGGGCACGGTGCTGACGCAGGTCGTGTTCGTGTGCGCGCAGGACGTCCTGGTCCGAGCAGACCGCGACGACCCGGCCCAGTGCCTCGTTGCCGAGGGTATGCCGCCATTCCCCGACCATCTGTGTGATCAGGTCCAGGAACGGGGCGACGAACAGGATGCGTGCGACACCGGCGTTCTCGGCGAGGTAGCCCGCGACGGCGGCGCCGACCCTGGTCTTGCCCGTGCCGCAGGCCATCACGGTGGTGGTGCGCTCCGCGCTGGCCAGGGCCGACACGGTGGCGTCGACCGCTTCGCGTTGGTGGGGCCACAGACCGGGCGCGATCGTGGTCAGCAATGTGAGCCTCGGGCGGTGTCGGGGGCGGCTGTGGCCGACCGTCGCGGATCACGGGCCGACGGCGAGGTCGGCGAGCGGCGCGTGCGCGCCCAGGAGTTCACGCGGGATCCCGCCTCGCGTGGCGGCCCGGACCTAGTGGGCCCTGCCCGTCTCACGGTCAGCGGGGCCCCGCAGCCTGAGGCCCGCCTGCAGCCGTCGTGGAGGGCGGTCACCATTTCATCCCGATCCGGGTCAGGGCCGTGACCCGCTCGGCGCTGAGCTTGTTGTCGCGGAACGCACGACGCTGCTTGGAGACCCACGCTCCCAGCCGGATGGGATCAGGACCGGGGGTCTGGTAGGCGACGGGGACGCGCAGGTCCCCGTGACGGTTGTAGTAGTCCTGGGCCGCGGCGAAGCTGCGCTGCCACTTGTGGTCGTGGACGTTCCACACCATGCCGAGGGCGTCAAGCTCCCTGACCCGCTCGGCTGCCTGCTTGGCGCGTGAGGTGCGCAGCACGTTCATCCACTGGCCCAGCGGGATAGGGGGATTGTCGTCGGTGACGTAGTCCTTGTGGACCAGCAGGTCGCCGTGGGCCTCGACGTATCTCCGGGCGGCGGCGATGTGACGCAGCCAGGAGTCCTCCTTCACACTCCACACCATGCCGATCGCGTTGAGCGCGCTTTCACGCTCAGGATCGAGGTGGATACTTCCGATGCGCAGCATGAGGATGAACGAGCCCAGTTCGACCGGATCCTCGCCGGTGGTGATGTAGCCCCGGGGCACGAGCAGGTGGCCGTGCTGCCTGAAATATGCCTGGGCTGCCGCGAGGTTGCGCTCCCACTCCTGCGCCTTCGGGCTCCAGGCGATCCCGAGCTCGTCGAGACGCTTCTTACGGCCCGAGAGCAGCTCGCCCTTGCTGTGGGCGGCGCGCTGACGGGCAAGCCACTCGCCGAGCCTCAGGCCCGTGTCAGTGATGTACAGCTGCGGAATGAGCAGGTCTCCATGTGTCTGCCGGTAGAGGGTGGCGGCGCCGTAGTTCTCTTCCCACGGGGAGGTCGTGGTGCGCACCGCGCGGGCGGTGATGGCGGCCGCGAAGCCGGGCGGGACCTCGATCCCGGTGACCTTCAGCCAGTCCGGCAGGTCCGTTGACGCTCCGCCAGCACCTGGGGAGACACTGGTGCCCAGGCGGAGGCGGGCGCTGTCCAGCCGGTCGCCCAGGGCCTCATCGTGGGCGCGCAGCGCGCGGGCGATCCGCCACACCTGCTGGTAGGCCGAGCCCTCCAGGGCCTCGACCGGGTCTTCGTCGGGGCCCAGCAGGACGGGGACGACGATGGAGGCGACCTTGTCCTGCTGTCCGCCCCGGCGCATGGCCCGGCCCAGCGCCTGGATGATGTCGATCACGGATTCGCGGGGGTCGAGGAAGGCGATCCCGTCCACCGCCGGCACATCGACGCCCTCGGTCAGCACGCGGGCGTTGGCCACCACCACGAGGCCCGTGTCCTCGCCGCGCAGACGGTCGAGCACCATCCGCCGCTCGGCCACTCGTTGGCCGCCGTGGACATGCCCGGCCCACAGGGAGGCGGCCTGGGCGCCGTCCTTGGCCAGTAGCGGGGCTGCGGCGGGCAGGGTCTTGGCGAACCACTTCGCGTCCTCGATCCGCCCGTGATACGTGATCATCCTGCGGATGTGATGTTGTTCGGCGGCGCGCAGTACGGCGATCTGGCGGGCCAGCATGTCCACCGAGACCGCGGACCGGCCGACCTGGTAGTGCTCGCGCTGTCCGGCAGCCAGAGCCTGGACCTGGGCGTCGGTCGTGACCGCGATGACGACCTGGTAGTCCGCCAGCAGCCCCAGCGCCGCAGCGCGGGAGAACGACATCCTGTAGCAGATCGGTCCGTAGACCTTCTCGTCGTCCATGCTGACCGCGAAGGTCCCGCGGCCGGTATCGCCGCGATCGCCAACGATCCTCGGGGTCGCCGTCAGGTACAGGCGCCGCGCGGCGGGCAGTACCGCGTCGTCGTGGACCAGCGCCCACGCCTTCCCGGCCGCCCCCGCGGTACGGTGCGCCTCGTCGATGACGATCACATCCCAGGGGCGTAACCCGTAGTTGGCGTGCGCGTCCGCCAGCACGCGCATACCCGCGTACGTGCTGACCACCGTCACCCGCCCCTCGCCCGCGGCCAGTTCTGCCAGTTCCGCCGGGCTCGTGGTCACCGCCGCATGGTTGTCCCGCAGTTCCTGGCCGCGTTGGTCCATTACCCCCGGGTCCGAGCAGAGGGCGACCGTACGGCCCAGCGCTTCGTCACCGTGTGCCTGTCGCCATGCGTGCAGGGTCTGCCCGACCAACTCGATGGTGGGCTCCACTATGAGCACCCGCCCTGCCGGGGCGGCCTGTTGTGCTATCTCGCTGCCGACCCGGGTCTTGCCGGTGCCACAGGGCAGCACCACGGTGGCCCGTCCGGCGCCGGCCATACAGGTCTGCAGGGCGGCGTCGATGGCTTCGCGCTGATGGGGCCACAGCGAGGGAGCGGGTAGATGGGAAGTCGTGCTCATTGCGTAGGGTTCCTTGTTCCTTCGGTTGCAGGAATCGGGCGAGCGACCCGGTCGGGTCTGCGTCTCGCCTGCGCGCGGACGAGCAGCTCGGGCGCCTGCCGGGTATCGAAATGGGCCCAGGACACGGCTGCCGTGGGTGGAACGGCCGGATCCAGCTGTCCCCGGGCGACTTGCACCGTCACCCGTCCCGGGGAAGGGCGACCGGCCCGCCCCGGACCCGGCCGTCCGATGCGTGGGAGGGTCGGCCATGAGCGCTGGACAGCGGTCACCACGTCATGCCGATCTCGGTTAATGCGGTGACACGTTCGGGACTGAGCTGACCGCTGTTGCCGAGGGCGCGCTGTTTGAAGACCCAACGCCCGAGACGTACCGAATCCGGGCCAGCGGTGGCGAACTCGCGCCGCACATCCAGATTCCCGTGGCGCTTGTAATGATCCCGGGCGGCAGCGAAGCTGCGCTGCCACTGGTACTCGTTGACGTTCCACACCATGCCGATCTCGTCGAGTCCCTGGATCCGCTCGGGAGACTGCCTCTCACGTTTGGCGCGCATTGTCACGATCCATTGACCAAGCGGCAGGGGAGGGTCGTCGTCGGTGACGAAGTCCTTGTGGACCAGCAGGTCACCATGCTTGTCGCGATAGGCCCGGGCGGCGGCGAAATGGCGCTGCCAGGACTCCTCGGTCACACTCCACACCATGCCGATCTCGTCGAGTGCGGCCCTGCGCCGGTCATCGAGATGGAACAGACCCACCCGCACCCTGCGGACGAAGGTGCCGAGCTCGATCTGGTCGGAGCCAACTGTCACGACATGATCCATAGGCACACGCAGATGTCCGTGCTCCGCGGAAAAGGCCCGGGCCCCAGCCAGGTCCCAGGCCTCAGCCTTCGGAGCCCAGGCGATCCCGAGATCATCGAGGCGCCTCTTGCGGTCAGGCAGGAGATCGCCTCTGCCGAGCAACGTACGCTGCTTGGCGAGCCACGTGCCGAGCGCCAGACCCGTGGGCGTGACGTACCCCTGGGGAACGTGTACATCGCCGTGGCTTTCCCGATAGGCGATCACCGCGCCGTAGTGCTCCTCCCACGGCGTGGTGGTGGCGCGCACCGCGCGGGCGGTGATGGCGGCGGCGAAGCCGGTCGGAACCTCGATTCCAGTGACCGTGAGCCAGTCCGGCAGCTCCGCGAACGACCCGGCACGGGGAGCGGCGTAGGTACCCAGGCGCAGACGGGCACTGTCCAACTGTTCCCCGAGAGCCTCGTCATGGGCACGCAGCGCGCGGGCGATCCGCCACACCTGCTGAAAGGCCGAGCCCTCCAGGGCCTGGGCCGGCTCTTCGTCGGGGCTGAGCAGCACGGGGACGATGATGGAGGCGGTCTTGTCCTTCCGGCCGCCCAGGCGCATGGCCCGGCCCAACGCCTGAATGATGTCGATCACGGATTCGCGAGGATCGATAAACGCGATCCCATCCACCGCCGGCGCGTCAACACCCTCAGACAAGACACGGGAGTTGGCCACCACGACCAAGCCCTCATCGTCGCCGCGTAGCCGGTCGAGCACCGTACGGCGGTCCGCCACGGACTGGCCGCCGTAGACGTGCCCGGCCCACACCATGACGGTCGGGGAGCCGCCCTCGGCCAGTAGCGGGGCTGCGGCGGGCAGGGTCTTGGCGAACCACTTCGCGTCCCTCACCCGACCGTGAAACGTGATCATCCTGCGAATGTGATGCTGTTCGGCCGCGCGCAGCACGGCGATCTGGCGGGCCAGCATGTCCGCCGAGATCGCGGACCGGCCCACCTGATAGTGCCTGCGCTGACTGCCGGCCAGGGCCCGGAGTTGAGCGTCGGTCGTGACCGCAACGACGACCTGGTAGTCCGCCAGCAGTCCCAGCTCGCGGGCCCGTGAGAAGGACATCTTGTAGCAGGTCGGACCGTAGACCTTCTCGTCGTCCATGCTGACCGCGAGCGCGCCGGCACCGCTCTCGCTGTTGTCCGCGACGATCCTGGGGGTCGCGGTCAGGTACAGGCGCCGCGCGGCGGGCAGTACCGCGTCGTCGTGGACCAGCGCCCACGCCTTCCCGGCCGCCCCCGCGGTACGGTGCGCCTCGTCGATGATGATCAAGTCCCATCGGGGCAGCCCGTAGCCGGCGTGGGCGGCCGCCACAACGTTCATGCCCGCGTAGGTACTGACCACTGTGACCCGGCCAGAGTGTGCGGCCAGTTCGACGAGTTCGGCCGGGCTCGTTGTGACCGTGGCGTGGCTGTCCCGCAGCTCCTGGCCCCGCTGGTCCGTCACGCCCGGGTCCGAGCACAGGGCGATGGTGCGGCCCAGCGCGTGATCGCCGTGTGCCTGTCGCCATGCGTGCAGGGTCTGTCCGACCAGTTCGATGGTGGGCTCCACTATG